>NCKC01000134.1 GCA_002282715.1 Halothiobacillus sp. 15-55-196
GGGTGGCATGATGGGCGGTATGCCGGGACAGAATCAATCTGCCTCGATTTCCTCCGGCCTGTTCACTCATCCAATGCCCATACCGCCGCAACTCAAAGGGGAGGCAGACAGCTCGGGTGTGCGCACCTATGCGTTGAATGTCATGGCCGGGCAGCACAGCGAATTGGTGCCGGGCCTTAAAACCGCAACCTGGGGTTACAACGGCGCCATCCTGGGCCCAACGATCCGTGTGCCTCAGGGGAAACCCGTTCGTTTCGATATCAGTAACGGGCTTGATCAGTCCACGACCGTTCATTGGCATGGCGCCCACGTTCCCGGTCATGCCGATGGTGGACCGCACAACCTGATTGCGGCAGGAAAACAGACCTCGATCTCATTCACATTGAATCAGCCAGCGGCCACTTTGTGGTATCACCCGCACCCGGATGGCCGGACCGGACCACAGGTCTATGCCGGTCTGGCGGGTTTTCTGCTCGTCGACGACGGGCTGGATGCCCGACTCGGGATGCCGCATACCTATGGTGTCGACGATTTGCCCGTCGTGATCCAGGATCGCCGCATCACAGAGACGGGCCAGTTGGATTACATGAATTCCATGATGGATATCATGGGGATGAAGGGTGACCGGTTTCTCGTCAATGGTATCGAACAGCCCTTTGTCGCGGTACCGGGCCAATGGATTCGACTGCGCTTGCTCAACGGCTCCAATGCACGTATCTACAACCTGTGCTTCGCCGATGAACGCCCCTTTCACGTGGTGGCGAGCGATGCGGGTTTGCTCGAACAGCCGGTAGAACGAACTGAACTTGTTCTGGCACCCGCCGAACGTGCCGAAATCATGGTCGATCTTGGCGACATGCAGGGTAAGAAACTGGTGCTGCGGAGCGATTCGGCCAAAGTGATTCCCGGGTTGAATCGCATGCCCATGGCTACGGATGGATACGATAAAGGCCACTTTGACCTGCTGGAACTTCGCGTGGGGGCGCCCACGGCAAAAACAGGCCATTTGCCCGAACGAATGGCGTCGATCCCCACGCTCAAGGCAGATGCGCCAATACGCAAATTTACCTTGCAGGACATGAATATGGGCAAGATGCGTCGCATGATGATGGGCGGGGGATTGCAGTCTGATAA
>NCKC01000135.1 GCA_002282715.1 Halothiobacillus sp. 15-55-196
CGCAAGCAGCAAACACGCCAAAACAGCCAAAGAATTTCTGGCTTACATGAATAGCCCAACGGCCAGGAAAATCATCGAGAGCTTTGGTTACGCCATGCCGCAATAATCCCTTAAATCCCCCTCATTCCCCCTTTGCAAAGGGGGAGGTTCACCTTTTCAAAACAACGGGGCTGATGCTCCCCCCTTTGAAAAAGGGGGGTTGGGGGGGATTTGACGAGAAGCACCCACTGCGCGAAGGTACGCCACATTCGTTCAGAGATTCCATAAACGATAGCAGCAGGATTTAACTGCGCGCTGTACCGGACGAGCAAAATAATAAAAACGACATGGGATGGATTTCAAACCCTTTGCTCTTAACATGCTTAACAGCTCAAATACGTTTACCCCCGCTTACCCGAGTGCCTGAGCATTCGGGTGTTTTTTGATTAGGTCAATGCCACAATTGGAGATTGAGAGCTCATGCAAATTTTGGGTTATCCACTGGATGTAGGCCCCATCCTCTTGACACTGGAAGTGGCGACGATCACCTCCATCGTCCTGCTTTTAATCGGCACACCCATTGCGTGGTGGCTGGCCAATATGCGCTCGCGCGCCCGAATTTTCTTCGAGGCACTGGTTGCGCTGCCGCTGGTGCTACCGCCGACCGTGCTTGGTTTTTATCTGATCATAGCGCTCAATCCCGACGGAACGCTTGCTCAATTTCTTAAATATTTTGGCATCACAGGCCAACTCACATTCAATAAAACCGGGTTAATCATCGGCTCGGTGGTTTATTCACTGCCCTTTACCGTTCAGCCCATCATGGCGGCCTTTGAAGCGCTGCCGACGCAGATTGTCGATGCCGCCCGCACCATGCGCGCTTCGTTCTTCGATCGGTTTTTCACCGTGATCGTCCCCTTGGCTCGGCAGGGTTTTTTGGTGGGCGTGGTGCTGACCTTTGCGCACACGGTCGGGGAATTTGGCGTAGTACTTATGGTGGGCGGCAATATCGAAGGCATGACGCGCACCGTCTCGATTGCGATTTTCGATCACGTCGAATCACTCGAATACACCGAAGCGCACGTGCTGTCGATCCTGATGATCATTTTCTCGTTGCTGGTACTTATGTTTGTATACGGCCTGAACCGCCGT
>NCKC01000033.1 GCA_002282715.1 Halothiobacillus sp. 15-55-196
AAATACCACCATTCAAACAGGCGCTTGGCGTAATGCAATAAACGGCTCGGCGGGGTGATGAACTGACGTTTTTCGTTACGGAACACCAGAACGGCGCGATCGAGCATATCCATCACGCAGATCAATTCCCACTTGAAGGTTTCATTCGCGGGCTTTCCTGCGAGTTCGGCCAACAGGTTATGGGCGGCGGCAACGGCCATCAAATCGGCCATGTGCGCCTGTTTCGGCGCCCAGTCCGGCGCGGGATAACTACCCGAATCGCCGACCACATAAACCTTCTCGAAACCCACCACCTTGGTCGTGGCTTGTGCCTGGATCATGCCACCGGGCGATTTGGGGAACGGCGCATGCTCCAGCCAGGCCGGGCCTGTCATGCCGGGCATGAACAGAATCAGATCGGCGGCAAACTCGCCTGCTTCGGTCACCACCTTGTCGGCCTCGAAACGCTGCATCCTGGTACCAAGGCGGGCTTCGATGTCGAATTTTTTCATGCGCGCCAAGAGGTTATCAACAGCAGATTCGCCCAGGCGATTACCGGGGCGATTGGAAGGATTGAAAAACACAATCTTGAACTGGTCGCGTCGGCCCTGTTTGCGCAACAGTCGATCAATACCAAACAGCATTTCGAACATCGGCCCGCCGCGCACGGCGGAGGGTTCGTTCGGGTTACCGCCAAAGCCGACCGCGATGGTACCGCCAGTCATCGAGGCAAGCCGGTCGCGAATGCGCTCGGCCGCATCAATACCTTCACACACCGTGATGGCGTGTTCGATACCCGGCAATTTCTTGATGAAGCGACCGCCGCTGGCGATGATCAGGCCGTCATTGTCCAAGCCGATCGTTTCCCCACCGTGCTCAACCAGTACACGACGGCCTTCAACCTCCACGCCCACAACGCGACCCGGTTGGTAGCTCACACCCAGCCGGGCAAGTAAGGGCTTCAAATCGACCATGATGTCGTCACGGCTTCGGATTTTGGCCGGAACCCAGATGAGACTGGGGTAGTACTGCATGGTCGGTTCGGGCGCAATCAGGGTGATACGCGCCGAGGGATTGCTCTTGCGCAGGGTCTTGATGGCGGTGACCGCACCGAAGCCCGCGCCGATGACGGTAATATTGGGCACCGAATTCATGCCGCCTCGGTCTCGCCCGGCTGACGAGGCACGTCGGCGCCACCACAAAGGCTGTTCGCCGGCACAGCGACGTCGATGCGCTTGGGCTTGGGCAGATTGAGTGCCCGCATCTTCGCGACGAAGGCCGCTTCGTCGAGACCGGCAATATACGGATTGATGGTTTTCTCCTGACCGACCGAGCTCACCCGCTTGCCGTTGTAATCATGGGCGGGGTAAATCAAGGTTTCATCGGCAAACGCGAGCAGCTTCTGGATACTTTGATACAGCCGCTCGGGCGACCCTTGTTGAAAATCTGTGCGGCCACAGGCATCAATCAAAATGGTATCGCCCGTGAACAGGCGATCTTCCCAGCGATAACTGGTGCAGCCATCGGTGTGTCCCGGCGTCGCGATAAGTGCCCTTGCCGACGATGAACTGGGCATCGGTTTCATGACGCAGACGGCCGCCGCCCGTGATGTGATCCGCATGTACATGCGTTTCCAGAACGTACTTCAGATTCAGCCCCAACTCGTCCAGTAGCGCACGATCACGCTCGTACTGCTCATGTACCGGATCGATCAACAACGCGGATCGCGTGCGTTCGTCCGCGATCAGATAAGTAAATGTTGATGTCGCTTCATCGAACAATTGTTTGAAAATAGCCATGCCATCCCCCTAACTGTTTTATAGGTGTATTAGTTATTTTATACCCAAAAATTCCAATTTACTAGGGGGGGTTTCACGTGTGCACCAGCAACACTCGCAAACAATTTCCCACGGTTGGCCTGTATGCACTGGTGCACAAAAATCAGCAGCAGGTAGGTCAAATCTCAAGCAAACCCCGTTATGCTGCTCCTTTGCCCCCAGCAATGATGAATCATGTCGCAAAGATCCCCCAACACCGCCGATGAACGCACCCTGGCTTTACTTGCCTTCGTTCGTTCTCACTTTCCCGATGCTCCGTCCCCAACAATCGCATCCAGCGATGCCAGTGCCCGGCGCTACTGGCGCTTGCGGCTCACTAATGGCGACACCCGTATCATCATGGATGCGCCACCACCGGGCGAAGACATCCGTCCGTTCATCAAAGTACAGGAACGTTTGACCGCTGCGGGCGTTGCCGTGCCAAACATTTTCGAACGCGACACGGAACAGGGTTTCCTGGTTCTCGAAGACCTGGGGGATTACACGTTCTTCCAATGGCGGCACGGTCATTCGATAAACGCGGTCAACGAACGGCTGGAAGAGGCGGTTCGGCTTCTGGCCCCGGTGGCACGGACTGAAACTGCCGACCTTCCAAGCTTCGACACGGCCATGTTGAACCGTGAAATGGATCTCTTTGCGGACTGGTACATCGCGCAATATCACGACACGCCCTTCAATGCCGAGCAAACCGCCCAATGGCAACGGCTACGCGATGAAATCAGTGCTCGACTTCAAACCATGCCACAAGGGTTCGTTCACCGGGATTACCACAGTCGGAATTTAATGGTGCAGGATGATCGGCTCGTGGCCATCGATTTTCAGGATGCCGTGCGTGGCCCACTGCCCTATGACCTCGTCTCCCTGCTGCGGGATAGCTACATCGACTGGCCGGAAGAACTCGTCAGCAAACTACAGGAGGTTTTCTGGCAGCAATGCCCGCCGGGTCTGCGCGAAACATGGTCGCTTGAACAGATGCGCAATGACTTTGCCTGGGTTGCCGCGCAACGGCATCTGAAAGTACTGGGCATCTTTGCTCGCCTGAGCATCCGCGACGGCAAGCATGGCTATCTCAAGGATTTACCGTTGACCTGGAAACACCTGCAAAAGGCTTTGGCGCAGTTACCCGAGTTATCCGGTCTGGCCACATTGATCGCAGCGTTTAGCCCAAAGGATCAGGGCCTTACCGGCTGAAAATTCGAACCGTTTGAACCCGGAGCGCCGCCCGGAAATTGACCTGAGATGCCGGGATTTTTGTACACATAAGGCACCGGTGGTGGATTTGGATGCGGCCGTGATGGTCGATCATGATGCAGGTGGCCGGGATAATGTGGCCTTGTGCCCACGCCTGCCGACCAACCATCGCCGGTGACATTAAGCCCCCAACTCACCTCATTATTTGGAATGTATCCGGGGTAATAACCCGGCACAGGGTAGCCAATAATTTCAGGTTCATTGCTTGGCAATGATCGTTCAGCCTGCGCCCTCGCTTGAGCAGCCGCGCGGGCAGCGGCAATTTTGGCAGCTTCCTTTCGCTCTTGCGCCTGTCGCTGATCATACTGACTCGCGAGCTCCTTGATGCCTTTCGTATCGGCTCCAGTGCCCGCATTCGGCGCAGAAATCACGCGTTCTCTTGCGTCACTACCGCAAGGAGTTCCCGAAAATATCACTGTGCCGTTTTTATCCTTGCACTGGTAAACCGTTGCATCCTCAGCCCAAGATGTCATGGTTAAAAACGGCGCCATCGCGATCGCTACGATCAAGGTTTGCCTGAACTTCATCGCCAGCCCTCCGACCTGCAACGTACGACAAATATGGGGCAGGCGGTGCGCCACCACAAGATGCCAATACTGTAAATCACCGCAAAAAATGAGCACGGGGTAAATAAAAACATTGCTCAAAGACGAATCTGAGCAAATGATATTGCATCACTGACGCATGCAGTCGAACTTTAAAACCGGGTGTGGCTCCAATCCACTGTTAGCTCAGTGCCACACCACTTGAGAGCACCGATCTCTCCCATCATCGTTGACAGGAGTCAATTGCAGAATGAGTTTGTTGAGTTTCAAATTGGGCAAAGTGGCTTATACCGTTGATCTGGCCGTCTATCTCGTAGCACCTTTCTTTGCGGTTGCTTCACTGTTCTACTTCAGCGAGAAAACAGCGGCAATTCCCATTCTAGCGGCGGCACTGCTGGGTTTCGTCGGCTGGACGTTACTGGAATACATCCTGCACCGTTTCGTGTTGCACCACCTCTCGCCCTTTAAAGAATGGCACGACGAGCATCACCACAAACCGACCGAGGCCATGGGCACACCCACGCTGCTCAGCCTGCTGCTGATCGTTGGCATCATTTTCCTGCCCTCCGTTTATCTGGCGGGCTGGCAAATTGGCGGCGGCTTTGCGATGGGTCTGTTGCTCGGATACAGCATCTACACCTGGTTGCATCACGGCGAGCACCATTGGCGCGGCCACAACAAGTGGTTCAGAAATCTCAAACGCGCCCATGCGATCCATCACTATGGCCACAATGAACACAACTTCGGTGTGGTCACAACGTTCTGGGACCGCGTCTTCGGGACCTATACCCGGAAATAAGTCTCAAACCGACGGACCAGTTCACTAAGACCGGATCACCTCGGCTAACTCAGGTCAAAAACATCCCTGGCCTTAAGAGTAATCAGAGCGGCAACCAGATCGACAGATCCTCCGGTGCCAGGCAGATGGCGTCGCTGCAAGCCTGAATTTGCACCGTAATCCGTATTGGTCCGGACACATGAGGATTCAACTTCATGTCCAGAACCTGCGTGCCCGTATAGAGGTTTAAGGGTTGGTCGCTGAAGGCCAGTTTTACTTTTTTACCCAGCGGATAATCAATTTGCCGGACAGACGCATCCGGGCTAACCTTGATGGCCGTGGGAATCAGGCCCGGTGAGGCATCGTGAGCGTTGCTGTGCCAAGGCGCCGTAAAATTCAGCCGGATTTCGGCAGTGTGTTCTGCCGTGCGCACCGCTTCGATTCTGATGTTGCCTTTACCGGCGAACGCGAGGCTTCCAACCGGGCCGTGGCGTAAATCTGATAGCCCCGCCAGCAGGCCGGTGAAGTCGGTCGGGTCGCGAGCGATCAGCCCGGAAAAGCTCGCCAGCATCCGCTCGGCGGCTTCCTGATAGGCGGCATCATCCGTGCGCGCCGCCAACGCCAACAGCAAAGCCAGTGCTTGGGCATTGCCCGCCGGTTCGGCGCCGTCGTCGATCGGGCGGGAAGGTAGATTCAACACACCACCATCGATTTTCGTGCGCAAGGCTTTGTGATCGTAAAAGCCACCATTGGCTGCGGCAAAATCCTGCGCGATGATTTGCGCCTGTTTTTTAGCCGCGCGCAACCATTGTGCCTTGCCGGTCGCGTCGTACAGGGCAACCAGGCCGAGCGCGTAATCGGCATGATCGGCCAGATTCGCCCGCCCGCTGGCCACACCTCGGTAATAGCTGTGCGCCAGCGTCCCGTCTGGCAAGCGCATGTTTGTGTCAATAAATTCAGCGGCTTTTTGCGCCGCATCAATAAATCTTGGTGCGCCGAGCAAGCGCCCGCCATCCGCGAGCGCTTCAATCAGCAGGCCATTCCAACCGAGGATACGGTTGTCGTCACGCGCGGGCTTTGGCCGCAGTCGCCGCGCAGATTCCAACTTGGCCCGTATCGCGGCCATTTTGGCTGTAAAAGCGGACAGGCTCATGCCTTCGACCTTTGCCAAGAAAACTTCGGTCGGGCCATCGCTCCGGTGCGGCACGCTGCGGCCATCTACATTGCCACTGGCTGTGATCGACCAGTACCGTTCAGCCAAACGCGCCTCATCGGGCGGCAGCACTGCGGCTACTTGTGCTGGCGTCCAGGTGTAAAAATAACCTTCTTCTTTTGCCGCGCCCGCTTGTTGGCCGACGGCACTATCCGCGCTCAAGGCGGCAATGAATCCGCCGTCGGCGGCGCTCATGTCGCGGATCACAAAATCGAGCGTGCGTTCGGCCACTTGCCAATCATGCGCATCCCCCAAAACCAGCCCGGCCTTGAGATAGGTTTGCGCCAGCATCGCCTGATCGTAGGCCATCTTCTCGAAATGCGGCACCTGCCAATCCGGTGTGGTGCTATACCGGAAAAATCCGCCACCGATCTGATCGAACAAGCCGCCGCGCGCCATGTGGTTCAAGGTCAGCACCAGTTCGTTTTGCACCGCTTTTGCCTGCGCGGTAGAAACCCCGCCTGCCTCATTCGGATGCATCGAATACGATTGCGCTCGCGCCAACCAATCCAGCAAAAAAAGTAATCGGGTGGCCTGTGGGAATTTTGTGCCGTCGCCAAATCCGCCCTGAAACGGGTCGAATTGGCCGTTCAATGCGTTGACGGTTTTTACCAGAACCGAATCATCTAATTTTGCCGCTTTGGCTTGTTGATCGAGCACCTGGCGCATCAATGTGGTTAATTTGATGGCATCTTTCGTCACCTCAGGCCGCTGCGTTTGCCAAGCATCATGGACATTTTTTAGTGTCGCCAGAAAGGACGGTTCGGGTTGATACAGCTGGGTAAAGAAGGGTCGGCCATCCGGCAATGCAAACACACTGGCCGGCCAACCGCTTTGCCCCTGATTCACCAACGCGACGGCGATCTGATAACGTTGATCGAGCGCCGGTTGCTGCTGGCGATCTACCTTCACCGCAATGAAATTGCGATTCAATTCCCGCGCGACTGCCACCGATTCGAAACTCTCTCGCGCCATCACATGGCACCAATGACAACTCGCATAACCGATCGAAATAAATATCGGTTTGTTCTGTGCTTTGGCCGCCGCCAGGGCCTCGGGACCGTAGGCGTACCAATTGACCGGATTATGCGCATGTTCGAGCAGATAGGGTGAATCGCTTAAAATCAGGCGATTGGTGAACAGCGGCAAGCCATCGGCATTGAGCCACCGGGTGTGCCATTCGGGGGCACTCTGCCCGTTTTGCTGGGCTTGATCTGCTAGAGCCTTGTTGAGTTTTTTCTGCAAGTCGGTTGGCAAAACGGGCCAATCGACCTGCGGGCGCGTGATTTTTTGCCCTGCTTGAGTAGGCTCGGTGTTGGCTGCCGGAACAGTAACCGGGACGATCAAAACCGTGCTCACCAACGCAAGCCGGAAGAACACGTTTATCCAGCAGTTACGATGGCGTTGCATTACCCTTGTGACTTAAAGCCGGAATCAAAACACCATCGGCAATCCAATCTGCCAGTTGTGCCCGAGCAAACTCGGTCAAGCTATCTGGTTCAACATTGATCTCTTGGGCCAGTTGTGCCAATGAAACATTTGGCGTTGAACCCGCATGGGCATCCAACAGCACGAGCCAACGCGCGCTGGCCGCTGATAAATTATAGATCTGCACCACACCGGCATCATCCCGCTGAATCCAGAGCAAAGTCGGCTCGGCGGGCACTTCATCTAGTGGGAAATCGGCCAGATTTACCGGAAAAGCACTTTCAAACAACACGCCTTGGGGATGCGGTTGCCAAGCGCAGTCCAACAGAGCATCGAGCGAAGGTATCGCAGCTTCGGGAAGCGTTATGTCCTCGGCCATCCGGCATTCGTGCAGCGTCGCCTCAAAGGCGGCCAATTCCAACAATGCTTCTGGCAGGGGTACCGTCGCCTGTTCCTGCAAAAACTCGAGAAATCGTGCGGGCACGTCTACAAGATAAGGGGAGTGTTGCGGTACAGTTGAGAAGAATAATTTCACCAGCACTTGCCATTGATCATCGGCGAGGTGGGCGCGGGTGCGGTCGAAGGTGTTTTCCAATATGCCATCAAAGTTATTGAAAAACAGTTGATGGTACAGCTTCATCCGCTCGGGATCGCAGCCTTCGGGCACCGGCGCATGCTCGGGATTGCGGATAAAAGCAGTGAACTGGGATTGCAGTGTCAAAAAATCCATGTTCATGCCACCGGCTCCAGCACTTTGTCGTGTGCACCAGCGGCCACACGACGAATCTGGGCAACTTCCTGCATCAAATCCGCCAGCGGCGGAATATCAAAATCCCGCTCCAGCAATGTGGGCACGGCCCCGAAACGGTTGTATGTGTGCCCCAGCAAATCCCAGACCGGATCGGCAACCGCAGCGCCGTGCGTGTCGACGATCAAATCGGGGCTGAGCTGCAAATGCCCCGCCACATGCAGGTACCGCACGCGTTCGATCGGCAGGGCATCGAGAAAGGCCACCGGATCGTAACGGTGATTGACGCTATTGACATACACATTGTTGACATCGAGCAACAAATCGCAATCGGCTTGCTGCAAAATCTCGGTCAGAAATGCCAGCTCGTTCATTTCGGCATCGGGCGCGGTGTAATAAGACACATTCTCCAACGTCAGCCGCTGCCCCAGAGTGTCCTGAGCGCGATGGATGCGCTCGACCACATGGCGTACTGCCGCCCGCGTAAACGGAATTGGCATCAAGTCGTAAAGGTGCGCATTGTCCGTACAAAACGAGAGATGTTCACTGTAGAGGACAGGCTGATAACGATCGATAAATGCACGCAGCGATTTGAGAAAATCCACATCCAGCGGCGCTGGTCCGCCGATCGAGAGCGACAGTCCATGCAAATACAAGGGATAGCGTTCCAGCAGGGACTCAAACTGCCGCTTGACCGCTCCCCCCAGGCGCATCCAGTTTTCGGGCGCGACTTCCAGAAAATCAATATCCGGGTGATCGGCTTCGATCTGCTGCATCAACGGGCCGCGCCGCAGACCCACGCCGACCGGCACACGTTTCGCATCTGTATTCATTGCAACCTCCTTCGCCAGAATCGAGTGGCGTTCACCCGAAAGCGGGGCAGTCAGGATAGCGTGATCGTGATTCACTTTTTCGAATCACCCTCCACACTGTCAGGTCGGCACGTGAGACCTCATAGTAACTAAGAGGTTGACGCCAAAACTGACTTGGACGCCATGCGGCTGACCAGACAGTGTGCAGGGCCCGATTAGCCATACCCAAGGTAATTAAAGGATAGATCAATACCGCGCAGACACCGAATGCCAAGGTAAAATCAATCGATCCTTTTTACGTTCGGATGCCCTTAGCCCACCGTAGGTGAGCCAAGGGAGACGACCATGTCGCACTTATTTTTTCATGTTCGCGCCACAGGAACTGTCACTCTTCTTCATGTTGGCACCACAGGAACTGTCGCTTTTCTTCATATTCGCGCCACAAGAACTATCGCTCTTTTTCATGTTGGCACCGCAGGAAGCATCGGAAACCTTCACCAGAGAGGCACCGTGCTGACTGACAAACGGATTGGCCAGGGCAGTACCCGCCACCAAGGCAGCAGACAAGGCGGTAGAGGCAATCACAGCAGCTTTCAAATTACGGGTTTTCATCAAAAAATCTCCATCAAATAATTGAAAAATAAATACAATTGCACCGACCAGCGCGAGTGAAAAATTCAAATGCCTCACGACGCTCGACGGATTGCGAGCAGATTTGCCTCGCACCACTTATACGTTCGGAAGTGACGATTGGTTGCAAAAAAATTCGTCGATGACCGAAATTATTAAAACCCGTTATGCAACCGAATCACAATTAAGCACGTATTCTTGAGTGTGGACAGACAGAAAAAATGAAACGATGGGCGTTTGCACTTCGCTCGACACACCTCACATGAATGCGATGAAGAGCAAGCCAATCGATTTTCCAAGAACATCCCTACGGATAATCGCCAGTGCAGTGTGTCGAACGACGGGATGAACCACCCTCCAAACGAAACAACAGGAACCGGACCGGCATGAGCATAAAACCCAATCGATCGAACAAGGACCGTAATCAGGACGATGATCAGCTCACCCAGTGGTTGCAAGCCACGGCAGCGGGGGACCGGTCCGCATTCCAAAAACTGTATCAACGCACGTCCGGCCCGCTCTACGGATTGTGCCTACGCATCTTAAAAGAGGAAGGTCGCGCGCAGGAGTGCGTTCAGGATGTTTTTCTGGCGGTTTGGCAGCAAGCGGGGCGTTTTGATTCGGCGCGCGCGCAGCCGATGACCTGGCTGGCCGCCATCGCGCACCATCGTGCGATCAGCTTGTTGCGCCGGTTCAACCGGGAAATCACCACAGCGGACTGGGCTGATTTTCTGGCACTGGCCGATGCGCCCCTACTCTCCCCGGAGGGCCACCAGGGAGGATCGGTGGACGGCGATCCCCACGACTGGCAACTCATGGATCGCGAGGCCATGACACGGTGCCTCGAAGCACTGCGGGCCGAACCGCGTCAGGCCATCCACAAAGCTTTCTGGTTTGGTTATACCTACCAAGAAATTGCCGATGAACTCTCCACGTCACTCAGCACCGTGAAAAGCTGGATTCGACGCGCCTTAATCAATCTCAAATCCTGTCTTGGCTTGGTGAACTGACATGAACGAATCCACTGAACACATCGAATATGTCCTCGGTCTGCTGGACGAACCTACCGATCAGTTGACCGAGCGGGCAATCAAAGCATCGCCCGAGCAGCGGCGTGCCGTCGCCAACTGGTCGCTAATCATCTCCGGTCACCTGCTGTCACAATGCGAATCGCGTCCGTTGCCCGGCTGGGTATGGTCACGCATCGAACGACAGCTCGATCATCAGGCGCAGGATGTCGGCGGCGCATTGCGACGTTGGCGCATGGCAGCCGCTATTGTCGCCATGATCGGAATCGGCTTGCTTGTTGGCGTCTTCGTGCCGAACAAGCCGACGATGCAGGCGGACAGCATCGCCATGATGCCGATGGCACAAGGCCAGCCAGCCATGTGGGAAGCCAAGGCAGATACGGCGACGCAGCAGATTCAAATAACGAGCCTGACGACCACCGATCAACCAGCGAATAAACAAGCCGTTCTGTGGTTAATTACGCCACAAGGGCAAACGGTGGCCGTGGGCAGTTTACCTATGAAGAAAGGCGAAAGCGTCACGGTACGCCCTGCACTCTGGCGCAATACGATTGAACAAACCAAACTCGCCATCAGCTTGGAACCCGCTGGCAGGCCGATTGGCAACAAACCGGTCGGCCCGGTTGTCTGGCAGGGAGATTGGAGCAAAACATCCTGAGGGCATGTCGAAAACACGGCGAGTTCAGTTTCTTGAGCGATTGATTTCAGTGCTGTACTCACCTTGGCGTGCTTTGGTCACTGATAGGTGAATGGCGTGAGCACACGATGCGCGGCACCTTGAATGGTTTTCCGAGATGACAGAGTGTTGGTTATTTACCCTATCTCGAATTAGTTCCCGTTAAGATGCCAAGTACGGAATCGTCATCAATCAGCCCAACCCCTAACGATTAAACTCGGCCGACAGCTGACACATAGCAACGAGAAAAGTGACGGGCCAATGGAGCGGCGGGACTGATTTGTTATGCGTTCTAACCGTAAAAGCACGCATATTCGTCTGCCTCAACAACCTTCAAGAACTCCTCCAAGCTTTTGGCGATAGGATGCGGCTCATAGGAATGCCACTTTAGATCCGCCCTTTGCCAGTATATTTTCCAGATGTCTTGAGTTTTGACATAGGTTGCTTTTGCAACTGGATTCTCTATTTTCTCTTTCGGGTTATCCCAGCGCGAACGAATTTCGAAAATTTCGACGCTTTGTCCTGTTTGCCTGTAATCGAGATCGAGTTCGTTTCGGATATGCGTGGGTGGCCTATGCTTTTCGATATAAGCCTTTAACAATTTTTCATGTTTTTTTAATTCGAATTCGCTTAATGCCATATTGAATTACTTGATATTTTTTTTAAACATAACGCCTGCGCTAACCGGTCATTTGAGGAGCGCAGCGACGAAAACGGTCCGAGTTGAGCGCCCTGTTCGGCTTTTTTATCTTCTGTGCTTCCAATATCCGAGCTCGCGGTGAAGATGCATCGCCGCCACAATGAATATGCCATCCTTTTCTTCTGAATACAGAATTCCAAACGGGAATCGTCTTACCAAAGACCACCTGACATCGCCTTCTAGAATAGCCCATGCCTTTGGAAAATCGACTGACCGATTGATGCTTGGATTAACCTCCAATGCGTCCTGGCGGTTGAATTCCAATGCCTCTCCTAGAGTAACCTCCAAGGTCTCTTTCAACTCCTCGTAGGTCTTTTCCTGACAATTTACACCGGGAATTTCCTCGATCCACCCCACCCACCAGCCATCTTCCTGTTTCACAACCGCTGTATACTCGTTTTGTATACTCATTATCTCCTCACTGAATGTTTGATCCCACTAATAAGCAAAATATACCTTAACGGGCGTAAATGTTTTCGATAAGTGGCAGGTGAGCAACTTGGTTTATTTATTTATCCCTTTGTTTTAATTGGCTCGATAAGAAATAGGGGGTTCCGTGCATGAATACAAGCGCACTTTTGCCAGAATTGCTCAATCAAGCTCATGGATTGTTTCGAGCATTACTGTAACCGCCTGATCTGTCAACCCGATTGTGGGAACCAACTCTGTAACGGGCCGATCTTCGCCGTATAGAGAACCCAGATAATTTGCCGTAAAAGATTACGCAGGCGCATCGTCAAGGCGAAAGTTGCTTGATGGTCTGCTCGATTTCTTTGGCGCCGGGTGCGCCTTTGCGGGCCAGTTCTTGTGCGAAGGTGGCCACGCGCCATTCTTCGAGCTGTTCCTGCAATTGATTGAGTGCGGCGAACGCTTCCGGGGTGGGTGCGGCTGCGGTGATTTTGTCTGTGACGCGAGTGCAGACGGGCATGAACTGTACGCGCAACATGCGGTCGCGTTCGGGATGGCGGTCGATTTTTTCGAGGCGTTTTTCAGCGGCGATGAGATAGCGCGGCAGGTTGTTGAGTACGTTTTGGGGCGTGTTCCAGATCATGCCGGGGTAGAACAACAGGTCGAACTGTTCGGCGATTTCCCGCGAGGCCTCGATTTGCGACAGGGGCAGGCGGCCCTTGAGTTTGGTGCGCAGGGCTTGATGCTGTGCGAAGAGCGTGCGTATCTGAGCTGCCAACTGGCGCACGGCATCATCCAGACGCGGCTTCAGTGATTCGACGCGGGCACGGAATGTGGACTTGTCTCGCATGCAGGGCAAATCGTCCACGGTGAGTTTTGCAACGCTGCGGGCAATCAATTCAAGATCGAATGCCGCATCGCGCCGTTGGGGCAAGATCAGGCCTAAAGCTGGCAAGGGGCGCGTGTTCGACCATTGGCTGTACTGCAGCCGCGCCGGATCGAGACTGCGTTCCTGCTTGAGGTATTGACTCAAGTGCCGAATCTGCTCGCCCAGGGCGATGAGCAGCAATCGAACAACGCCGGAACGGTGCGCCAGCGCGGCACGCTCCGGTGAATCGAACAGGCGCACTTCGGCGCATTCGCCCCGATCGATCAACGCGGGATATGCGGTGAGTTCTGCGCCGAGTTCTTCTACGGTCAGGCTTTCGGGCAATTCGCCGAACGACCAGTCGATGAGGTCATCGCGTTCCAAACGATGCCGGGTTCGTTCAACCAGGGCATGCTCGGCCGCAGCGGCGTGACGCGCCCGCAAGGCCGAGAGATCGCGGTCGGCATCGATGATTTGCTTGGCCGGGTCGGTCTGCTTGGCGTCGATCAGGGCAAATCGCATTCGTAAATGCGGCTCCAAACGACGCTCATCGAAGACTTCGGCGGAGATTTTGTGCCCCGTCATGCGGGCCAGTTGTTCGGCCACTTGCGCCAGCAGGCCGCCACGATCGACGGACACCCGTTCATCAACGGCCGCCGCAAATTCCGGTGCGGGCACGAAATGACGGCGATCGGCTTTGGGCAGACTGCGAATCAGCGCTTCGATCTTTTCGCGGCGTAAACCGGGGATGAGGTGGCTGGCCCGATCGGCATCAATCTGTTTGAGTGCCGCTAGCGGCAGGCGCAGGGTCACGCCATCATCTTCGCTGCCGGGCGCGAAGTGATAAGCCAGCGGCAGGCTGAACGCGCCCATCGACAACCGATCGGGGAAGCCCGCAGGATCAAGTTCGACCGGCGCACGCGCCAGCAGATCGTCACGCGTCATGCAGAGCACGTCGGGCTGTTGGGGCGTGATGGTTTTGAGCCAACGCACCAGCGTGTGGGCGTCGTACACCTCCGCAGGCAGGTGGGTTTCGTAAAAATCGAACAGCGTTTGATCGTCGATCAGCAAATCGGGGCGGCGATTACGCGCCTCGATCTCCCGAATTTCGTCGATCAGGGCTTGATTGTGTCGCCAGAACTTGAGTCCGCTGTCGAATTCGCCTTCAACCAAGGCCGCGCGAATGAAGATCGCGCGCGCGCCAAGCGGATCGATACGACCAAAGTCAATCCGGCGTTTGGTCACGATCGGCAAGCCGAACAGTTTGACCGTTTCGAACGCGGCTACACGACCGCCCCGTTGATCCCAACGCGGTTCGCTGTATTCACGCGTGGTCAGATGCGCCGCCATATCTTCGATCCAGCGCGGATTGATCGCGGCGTTCATGCGCGCATAGACGCGGGTCGTCTCGACGATTTCCGCGCTCATGAGCCATTTGGGCTGTGTCTTGGCCAGTTGGGAGCCGGGGAAAATCTGGAAGCGGCGATTGTTCGCGCCGATGTAGATCGTCGGCGTGCGTTGTTTCTTGCCGCGTTGGTCGTGGGTATCTTTCGGTACATTCTTGTCTGTTCGCGTCGCCTCGTCACGCAGACCGATCTGCGCCAGCAAACCCGGCAGCATCGCCTGATGCAGGGCATCGAGCCGCGCACGCAGCGGCGCTTCATCGCCATCAACAATGGAGGGCAAGGGTGTCGGATCGGGCAGTTTGACTTGTCCGATTGCATCGGCCTGTTCGCGCAACTGGCCGAACAGATCGTGCCATTCGAGCAGCCGGTTATACGAGAGGAAATGCTTTTTCGCCCAGTCGCGCCGCTTGCGCTGATTCTCGTGTCGCACCACGCCATGCCATTGATCCCACAGGGCCAGAATACTCGCGAAGTCCGAATCGGCCACGCGGAACGCCTGTTGCGCCTGATCGGCGGCCTGCGCGTGGTCGGCCGGGCGTTCACGCGGGTCTTGTATCGACAGAAAGGCCACGACGATCAGGGTATCGACCGTGGTGGCATCCGACTTCGACAAGACAGACAACACCATCCTGCCCAAGGTCGGGTCGACAGGCAATCGCGCCAACTGGCGCCCCAACTTGGTGATGCGCTGACGCTCGTCCAGCGCGCCCAGCTCGAACAACAGGCGGCGAGCACCGGCGAGTTGGCGTGAATCGGGCGGTTCGATGAACGGGAAATGCTCCGGCTCACCCAAGCGCAATTCGATCAACCGCAACACCACCGAGGCAAGGTTGGTGCGCAAAATTTCGGGATCGGTAAACGCGGGACGACCGGAAAAATCCTGCTCGTCGAACAGACGGATGCACACGCCGGGCGCGATTCGGCCACAACGGCCCGCCCGCTGGTTCGCCGACGCCTGCGAAATGGCTTCCACCGCCAGTTTTTGTACCCGTGAGCGCGGGCTGTAACGGGCAATCCGCGCCAACCCCGAATCGATCACATAATGAATGCCGGGTACAGTGAGTGAGGTTTCGGCGACGTTCGTGGTCAGCACGATGCGCCGCCCCGTATGCGGCGCGAAAATGCGCTGCTGCTCGGCGGCTGACAGGCGCGCAAAAAGTGGCAGAATTTCCGTGTGGCGCAATCCATGCCGACCGAGGCGGTGGGCGCACTCGCGAATTTCCCGTTCGCCCGGCAGGAAGACCAGAATATCGCCGCCACTGGTCGTTTGCGCTTCTGCCTGCAACTCATCGACAGCGGCTACGACGGCAGCGGCCAGATCCCGCTCTTCTTCCGCCTCATCAGAAGCCGCATTCGGCGCGACAGTCAATGGACGATAACGATATTCAACCGGAAAACTCCGCCCCGCCACGGTGATGACGGGTGCCGGACGCGGCTCGCCCGACGCGTCCTTACGGGCAAAATGCAGGGCGAATCGCTCGGTATCGATCGTGGCCGATGTAATCACCAGACGAAAATCAGGGCGACGATCCAGCAGGCGCCGCACGATGCCGAGCAAAAAATCGATGTTCAGGCTGCGCTCGTGCGCTTCGTCGATGATGAGCGCGTCGTAGCGCAAAAGATCCGGATCGCTGTGAATTTCGGCCAATAAAATGCCATCGGTCATCACCGCAACGCGGCTCTGCGCCCGCGTCTGATCGGAAAAACGCACCTTGTACCCGACCACACCCGACCCCGTTACGCCCAGCTCTTCGGCCAATCGACCGGCCACATTGCGGGCCGCGATGCGCCGGGGCTGGGTGTGGCCGATCTGCCCTTTGATGCCGTAACCGAGTTCCAGCAACATCTTGGGCAGCTGGGTGGTTTTGCCGGAACCTGTCTCCCCCGCCACGATCACAACCTGATGCGCGCGGATCAAATCCATGATCGCCTCGCGCTGGCCGCTGACAGGGAGCTCTGCGGGATAATCGATGGTCAAAGCCACCGAACGGCGCTCGGTCAACAAGGCCGCGCTGGCCTCGAAAGCGTTGACCAATTCGCCCAGCCACTCCGCATCCAGCCGATTCTGCTGCAAGGCACGCTCGGCTCCGGCCAACCGGCGGGACAGAGCCGGTTGATCGACAAGCGGCAGCTCGGCCAGATTCGTCCGCAAAAAATCGATAATATCGGCGGGCTGGGGGGATAATGGCGTCGGTATATAAAGGAGTGCGTCTGATTTCATGCGGGCAGTGTAGAGCCTGCCCGTGATGAATTAAATGGGGCTATTTACAAAGCGGGCGCTAAATCGTTGTTTTCTTCAATGCGCAACATCCGAATATCTGTGACACATTGTTTGAACCAAGGATACTGGTTACTGAGTGCATTGACCGCCATAACGCACTTCACTGCGTCCACTTTATCGGAATCACCAAAATAAACACTCCCTTGTTGCCGACTAAATCCCTTAGTGGCCAGAAATTTTTTAATATCACCATAAGCGTTGTTGTACGAGTTACCGCTGTAATGAAGCTCCAGATCGGCAACCTTTAAGTCAAAGGCTATTGCATACATAATAGACCCCCGTGCCCCATGAATTTTTACCTAGGGCATTGGAAAACATAGATAACCTCATGTCAAGGTAAAACCCCGCTCAACCGCTGATTTTTTGACACTCAAGGAGCACGAATGCCCGCAGATATGACATTTTGGGCGGCCTTGCTGGTCGGATTTTTTGGCGGCGTACATTGCATCGGCATGTGCGGTGGCATTGTCGGCGCGCTTACCTTCGGCCTGCCACCCGAAAAACGCGCCACGCCCGGCCAGCTTCTGCCCTATCTGCTTGCCTATAATCTCGCGCGGATCACCTCTTACGTGGCTGCGGGTGCCATTGCCGGTTTGATCGGCGCGCTGGGTCTGTCGCTGATCCCGATGCAGCACGCGCAACTGTATTTACTGATGATCGCCGGTGGTTTCATGGTGCTGATGGGGCTGTACGTGGGCGGCTGGTGGTTCGGGCTCACGCGCATCGAACGCGTCGGCTCGCGTTTATGGCGCTACATCGAACCGCTGGGCCGCAAGCTGATGCCGGTTAGAACCCCGAAGCAGGCCCTATTGCTGGGGTTCGTTTGGGGCTGGTTGCCCTGTGGGCTGGTGTACAGCGTGCTGATTTGGGCGCTTTCGGCAGGCAGCGCGGCTCAGGGTGCGCTGCTGATGCTGGGGTTTGGCCTCGGCACGCTGCCGAATCTGCTGCTGATGGGCGCGTTCGCCGCCCAGCTCTCCGCCCTGACCCGTCAAAAATGGGTTCGCTGGATCGCCGGCGCCGCCGTGCTCGGTTTTGGCCTGTACACCATCGGCTCGGCCATCTGGAATATTCGGGTCAGTTGATTCGCGCCGTTTCGAGCGGTACGAATTGAAAGCCGCAGCGCCCGCCACTACAATTGTGGCAACATAGGAGGTAAAGCAAAAATGTCATCCACTTCGATCCGCATTGACCAGACTCTGTATGAGCAGGCACGCAGTGAGGCATTGACCGAGCACCGCAGTATTGCAGGCCAAGTCGAATATTGGGCAAAGGTCGGGCGTGCTGCACTCGATAATCCTGATCTGCCCGTCAGCTTCATTGCCGAATCACTGGTCTCTCTGGCCGAACCACGCGCAGAGGCTACCGCTTTCATTCCTAGAAAATCGCGTTGATGAGCTTCGCGCTCAAACAAACCCGCCGTTTTGCCCGTGCCTACAAGAAACTTCATGACCAGGTTGCCGCCGATGTCGATATCGCCGCAGCGGTAGTGGCGGCCGATCCCAGCGTCGGAGAGCGAAAGAAAGGGGATCTTGCTGATTTATTTGTGTACAAATTCCACAGCCAGAACCAACTGTATCTGCTTGGTTACACGCTTGATGAAACGGTGCGGCTAATCTATCTCGAAGCGATTGGGCCGCATGAAAACTTCTATCGCGATTTCAAGCGATAAAATCCAGACAAAAAGACAAAAGTAACCGCTGATTCAATCAGCGGTTCCGTGCGACACAGGGATGAGCCACGTAACTCTATGATTGCCTTCGTCATGTCGCTCGTCCTCCTTTATGTTGAGAATGACCTCACAGCAAATTTCGATGAAACGAGATACCGCGCGCTCAGCCACGCGGTGAACTCGCTCAAAGCCATTTGATGACTGAAACATGGGGACTCGTTTTCATCCCGCCGGCAAATGCCTGGAGAGCAGCGGGGCTGTGATCATGCCACCGATCATGGGGGCGGCGATGCGGCTCATGACTTCCGAACCGGTACCGTGCCCGATCAGAATCGGGATCAGGCCGGCCAGAATCACCGCCACGGTCATGGCCTTGGGTCGAACGCGCAACACCGCGCCTTCCATGATCGCCTCGGCCAGATCGGTTCGGGTGTTCAGCCGTCCGGTGCGGCGCCGATCCTCGATGGCGTGATCGAGATAGATCAGCATCACCACGCCGAACTCTGCGGCCACGCCCGCCAGCGCAATGAAGCCGACCGCGACCGCAATCGACAACTCGAACCCCAAGGCCCACAACAGCCAGAAGCCGCCGACCAGTGCAAACGGGAGCGTCACCATGATCAAGCTGGCCTTGCCGCCATGCCGGAAGATCAGGAATAACAGCACGAAGATGATGGCAAGCGTCAGGGGAACGACCTGCTTGAGGCGTTCCGTGGCCCGTTGCAGGTACTGGTATTGGCCCGTCCAGCTGATGGCATAGCCCGGCGGCAAGTTCACCTTGTCCGCCACGATCCGGCGTGCGTTGCTCACATAACCGCCGAGATCAACCCCTTGGGTGGTAACAAACACAAAACCGGCGGGTCGGCTGTCCTCGGAGCGGATCATCGGCGGGCCATCAGTAACCTGAATCGTGGCAATCTGCCCCAACGCCACCGTGGCGCCGGTCGGTGTCACGATCGGCAAGTCCTTGAGCTTGTTCACGCTGTCCCGATCGGCGCGCGGATAACGAATACTCACGGGAAAACGCTCCAGCCCTTCGACGGTTTGCGTGACTTCCACCCCGCCGACCGCCGAGCTGATGACATCCTGAATTTCACCGATGTTCAAACCAAATCGCGCGGCTTTGATCCGATCCGGTGTGATTTCGATGTAACGCCCGCCGTTGGTGCGGTCAGCATAGGCCGTTCGCGTGCCCGGCACGGTCTGCAACACCGCCTCGACCTGCTTGCCGATCCGGTCGATCTGATGAAGATCGGGCCCGGTGATCTTGACGCCCACCGGGGTTTGAATCCCTGTGGTCTGCATGTCAATCCGTGTCTTGATCGGCATGACCCAGGCATTGTTCAGCCCCGGAAACTGAATCTTCTGATTGAGGTTGTCGATCACCTTTTGCAACGTCATACCCGCGGGCCACTCGCTTTTGGGCTTGAACTGAATCGTGGTCTCGATCATCGTCAGCGGCGCGGGATCGGTGGCCGTGGCCGCACGACCGATTTTGCCGAACACGGATTTGACGACCGGCTCTTCGGCAATCAGCGCGTCGACCTGCTGCAACAGCAAGCGCGCATCCCCGATGGACAACCCCGGCGCGGTGGTGGGCATATACAGCAAATCGCCTTCATCCAAGGTCGGCATGAACTCGCTGCCCAAGCCCCGGCCCAGTTGCGCTATTTTGGGCGCGAACGAGAACGTGCTTGCCCAACGCTTGGCCCAATCGTTTTGCCAGTCGCTGACGTGCAACTGCCACGCGCTGCTGCCCACCCATTTGAGCGGGGCCAGATACCCGCCAACCCCGGCCAAAGGCAATATCGCCGAGAGCACGAAGATCAGACTGATCGCCAGCAGGGTTTTGGGAAAGTGAAGGACGGCACGCAGAATCGGACGGTAGAGTGCAATCAAGAACCGATTGAGCGGATTGGCTTCCTCACGCGGAATCCGCCCGCGAATGAAATACCCCATCAACACCGGGATCAAGGTGATCGCCAGGCCCGCCGCCGCCGCCATCGCATAGGTTTTGGTGAAGGCCAGCGGGGCGAACATGCGCCCTTCCTGTGCCTGCAGCGTGAATACAGGAATGAATGAGAGGGTGATGATCAGCAGCGAGAAAAACAGCGCCGGTCCGACCTCTCCCGCCGATTGGGCGATCAAGCGCCAATGATCGTCACCTTTGGGCGGGCTGCCGTGCGTCTGCCGCCAGGCCACCAGATGCCGGTGGGCATTTTCGATCATCACGATGGCGGCATCGACCATCGCGCCGATGGCAATCGCAATGCCACCGAGCGACATGATGTTGGCGGCCACGAGCGCCGAACGCAGGTGCCACAGGAAAATCGCACACACCAGCGCCACCACGAGGAATTCCTCGACCAGTTTGCTGCTTAAGGTATCTACCGCCCGGTTGATGACGCCGGAGCGGTCATACACCGGCACGATTTCCACACCTTTGGGCAGGCTTGGTTTCAAGTGTTCGATTTTGGTCTTCACCGCATCGATGACCTGACGCGCATTCTCACCGGTACGCATCACAATGATGCCGCCGACCACTTCGCCGTTGCCATCGAGATCGGCCACCCCCCGACGCGGCGCCGGTCCCAGGCGAACCGTGCCCAGATCCCGCACCAGAATCGGCGTGCCGCTTTGGGTCACGCCCACCGGAATGCGTTCGATGTCGGCCACGCTTTTGAGATAGCCCCGGCTGGTGACCATATATTCGGCGCCACCGAGCTCCAGCACCCCGCCGCCGACTTCCTTGTTGGCATCGGCCACGGCCTTACGCAGCGTGGCGAGCGACACGCCGAACGCACGCAGACGATCGGGATCCACCACGATCTGGTACTCGCGCACCATGCCGCCCACCGTCGCGACCTCCGAAACCCCGGGCACGGTCTGCAACTGGAATTTCAAGAACCAGTTCTGCAAGGTCGTCAGTTGCGACAGATTCATCTGGCCCGAAGGGTCGGTGAGCGCGTACTCATACACCCAACCCACGCCCGTCGCATCCGGGCCGAGTTGTGGCTCCACGCCAGAAGGCAGGCTGGAACGCGCCTGGTTCAGATATTCGAGCACCCTCGAGCGCGCCCAGTACAGGTTCGTGCCATCCTTGAAGGTGACATAAATATACGAATCGCCATAAAACGAATAACCCCGCACCGCCGTCGAGCCGGGCACGGAGAGCAGCACCGTCGTCAACGGATAGGTCACCTGATCCTGCACCACTTGGGGCGATTGACCGGGATAGGTGGTTTTGATGATGACCTGGGTATCGGAAAGATCGGGAATCGCATCCAGCGGCGTTGCTTTCCACGAATACCAGCCGACCACCGCCAGAATGGCAGCCAGCAGGAGCACCAGCACTCGATTGTTGATCGAGGCGTTAATCACGGCTTTTAACATGACATCGCTCCCTTAATGTTGATGGTGGCCGGCGGTTGCCGGTGCCGCGTCGTCAGCGGGCTGCGCGGTGCCGGTCATGCGGGCGAAGGAAGCCTGGATGGAACTCTCCGAGTCAATCAAGAACTGCCCGGAGGCAACCACCCTGTCGTCGGGCGACAGCCCTGCGGTGATCTGCGTCCAGCCATCTGCCGATTGCCCCACATCCACCCGAACCGGCTGGAAGCTGCCATCGGCATTTTTCCGCACCACGCGCGCGCCCTGCGGGGTAGGAATGACGGCCGTCGTCGGCACGGTCAGCACATCCTCCTGCGCCACGCCGCTGATACCGACTTCGGCGAACTGGTTGGGTTTGAGCACACCATCGGGGTTATCGAACACCAGTCGCACCTTGAGTGTGCGCGATTTGGGATCGAGTTCGGGGTAGATAAAATCGACCGTGCCTTTCCAGACCCGGCCCGGCACGCCATCGACCGTCATCTCGGCCGGCTGCCCCACCGCGACCTGTTCCATATCCCGCGGCAGCACCTCGACCTGAACCCATATCTTGCTTGCATCGGCGATGGTGAACATGTCCAGATTGGGGGTGACATACATGCCATCGCGCAGATTGATGACCGAGATGTACCCGGATTGGGGGGCCAATACCGGGATGGTGCGCGCCACCTTGCCCGTGCGGGCAATCTGCTCGATCACCGATTCGGGGACGCTCAGCAGACGCAGGCGATCCCGTGCGGCATCGCGCATCCCGGGCATGCCGCTTTTCAGCGCGACCAGAAAATCCTTCTCTGCCGAGAGAATGTCGGGCGAATACACGGTCAGCAGGGTTTCGCCCTTTTTGACGGTATCGCCCAAGGCGCGGACATTCAGCGTTTCCACCCAGCCGCTCGCGCGCGGATGAACATGCGACAAGCGGTTCTCATCCAGCGCCACCAGCCCGACGCTGTGGATCTGGCGGGTCAGGTTGCGCCACTGGGCACGGGCCATTACCACGTTCATGTCGCGCAGGGTACGCGGTGCCACCGCCACTTCCGGCAACGGCGCCGATTCGCTCACCACGGGTGCAGCAGCTTTCTGCTCCGATGTGGTGGCGGCGCTACCGGTATTGTCTTTCGTGCCGGCAGGGAACAGTTTCGGCACCAAGGTCATGCCGCAAATCGGGCAGGTGCCCGGATGATCCTCAATGATTTGCGGATGCATCGGGCAGGTGTATTTGGTGACGAACTTGGTATCAGATGGGGATTTCTCGGCCTTGGGCTCGGAGGACGGCGGCGCTGCCGTGGTCTCGGTGTGCCCTGCTTGATCGTGCGACGCATCGGCTGCCGCCGGTGCAGCGCTTTGCTCGGATGATTTGGCCGGAAACTGCTTCGCCACCAGATCCATGCCGCAAATCGGGCAGGTACCCGGATGATCCTCAATAATTTGCGGGTGCATCGGGCAGGTGTATTTGGTCACGAACTTGGTATCGGCGCCTGCCGTCGTTGCTTTATGGGCCTGATCTCCCTGCGACGAGGACGCTGAAGGCGATTGCGTCGCTTCCGCCAGCACCGGGCGAATAAAGTTGATCGGCGTGTGCGCCCAAATCAGCGCACCCGCGCCGGCGGCCACACCGGTCGACACGACGGCGATCAGCCTGATTTTATTCTTTGAGGATTTCATGCGGGATTCTCCAGAAGGTAACGCAGATCAATCAAGCGTTGGGCGCGATCAATCGTTAAATCGAGGCGTTGTTGACGACCGGTAATCTCGGCCTGTTCGGCATCGATAATGGCCGTAAAGTCGCCGCCACCAGAGCCAAACTGGTTTTGCGCCAGGGTCGCGACCTGCCTGAGTTTAGGCAGAATCTGCCGGTCGTAACGATCGATCCTGGTCGTCAGGCTGTGCACATCGGCCTTGAGCGACTGCGCCTCGGCATGAAAATCGGCGGCACGGCTTTCCAGCGCCAATTGCCGCGCCTGTTGCCGTTTTTGCGCCGCCGCCAGCAGGGGCGCC
>NCKC01000034.1 GCA_002282715.1 Halothiobacillus sp. 15-55-196
TTCCTCCAGAGGGACAGTTTCAAAATTTAAGCGAACGCAGAGCGCGTGTGAGACAGACTATGCAGCGCGCATCATCGAACCAAACGCGTGTCTTGGCAACAAATGCAGGAATCATGCCTAAAATAAGAACGGGTTGATTTAAAGAAAAACAGTCCAAGAACACCCTGATTCATAAATGTTAATCCACCACTTGCGCGGAACACCGTGGACGAGACGCCCCGCGATAATGCACCGTAAACAAACAAATTAAACCCGATTGCCCGTCAAATGTACTTTTTTGGTGCAAAAACACTAAAAAATCACGCTTGCCGGTAAACCTCACATTGAAAAGATGCACCCAATTAGCCAACCGGTTCGCACGTTCACAAACCACGGGGCACCTCGATAAACCGTCACGAGCATGTTCGAGTGCAAGGAGCCGCGGGCTTGCGCCAGCTTCGCGCGTTCAGTCAGCAACGAGACATATCAAGGAGATAGGCGAGGCGCGGGCTTACGCCAGCTGCGCGTAAACGAGCACGCGGGCTACCGCCAGCTTCGCGTTACGTTGCAATCGGACAGCGGGCTGCCGCCAGCTTCGCATTCAGTAGGTTTTTCGAGGTGCCCCACGCTTAAAGTAGCGACTCATGCTTCCGCTCTATGAAAGCGGCCGAACGGGCGCGACACTGGCCGGCAGGCGAAGGCAGGCCGCCAAACCTTTGGGCATGGGGCCGTCAGGCAAATAAGGGTGCTCGCCCGGGGCATACAAATCCAGTTCCCACCCTTGTGCTTGCGCCAGCGCCTGCGCGAGACTCAAACCCAATCCGTACCCCGTCACGCCGGAACGGGCCTCATCCTTGCGGGCAAAGGGCTCGCGCAAGCGGATGATTTCCGTCGCTGTCAATCCGTCTCCCTCGTCTTCAATGCACAGTATTTGTGCATCGGCTGTATGAAGGCAGCGCAACGTGATGGGTGGGCGGCCATAACGATGCGCATTTTCGACCAGATTATCCAGAATCCGTTGCAGGCTATCCGTGGCGACATCGATTTCCAACCCTGCGGAGGGCTCATCGACAACAAGGGAAATTGCCGTGCCTCTCTGCTGCCATGCGGCGACAAATCGGGTCAGCCACAGATACAAAGGGGTGGGTTCGCTGGCAGACTGGCTTACCCCGCGCGCAATTTGCATGACCTCGGCAATCAAACGATTCATCTGCCCAATATCAGCCTGCATCCCTGCTTGCAACTCAGGTTCGATATCGTCCTGCGCCAATGCCAGACCGAGGCTCAAACGCGTCAGTGGCGTGCGCAAATCATGCGAGATACCGGCCAAGAGGATGGTACGGTTCTCCAGGAGTCGGGCCACTTCGGCAGAGCGCCGATTAACCGCATCGATCAGCACTCGGGTTTCCTGCGGCCCCGTCAAGGGGAGGGGGGCATCGGGCAAACCTCGACTGACCTGCTCGGCAAGCTGACTGACCGGTCGCGTCAACCGCCGCGTCAAAAACAGCGCCAGGATAAGTGTAAGCAGGATACCGCCCACCAGAATGGCACCGAGCGTGAAGGGAACGCGATACCCCACACGATCGCGGGAGAACTCGAACCGCAGGATATCATCGGCCATCGGCAATTCTAGCCAATACCCCGCCCGATCGGGCAATACCCCCATGTAAACACACTCCCCGGTGGCACTATCCCGGGTGCCAGGCGGGCAGGCATTCAAGCGTCGCACGACCGCATCGTGCAGAAAGCGCACATAGGGCAGCAAGGTGTCGTGTTGTCGACTCAGCGTTTGAATTTCCTCTATTTTCAGCCCGTGCTGTGCTGTCAACTCCGCTGCCAGCATGGGTTGGGCATCTTTGGGTAACTCGACCCAGGTCTGGGCCGACAGCACAATCAAGGCGGCAAGATCATCGGCTGAACGCTTGGCCATCGGCACCATGGCGAACCAAGTCACGGCGGTCATCGCAAAGACAAGAATGAAACTGACGCTGCCCACCAAAGCCAGGGCGGTGGTGGAGAACAGGCTCCAGACACGCGGTGGTCGCGATTTTCGGGTCACGTCGGCTCGCCCGCTGCCGTTGTCACATCCGGCGAACGCGGGCTGCGGCCCGATGGCGCGAACAGATACCCTTCACCCCAGATTGTCACGAGATAACGCGGCTCGGCAGGATACTCCTCGATTTTCCGCCGCAGACGGGTGACGCGGACATCGATACTGCGATCGAATGCCGAGCGCTCGTAGCCTTTCAGATAATCCATGATCTGGTCGCGGTTGATGACCCGGTTCGGTCGTTCAATGAAGAACTGCAACAACTGCCATTCGCCATGCGTGAGATCCAGTGCCTCGTCATGCAGGAACACCTGCCGCGTCTGTACATTCACAGCAAAATCGCCGACCCGCGTGCGGTGCGCCTTCTCAACATGCGCATCCGTCTCGACACGATGACGGCGCAGAACGGCTCGAATCCGCGCCAGCAACTCCCGGGGATTGAAGGGTTTGGGCACATAATCATCCGCACCGATTTCCAGGCCGACGATCCGGTCGATATCCTCGCCTCGCGCCGAAAGCATAATGACCGGCGGGCGCGTTTTTGGATCAAGGCGACGTGCGATGCTCAAACCATCCTCGCCCGGCAGCATGATGTCGAGCACAAGCAAATCCACGCGCGGGTCCGCAGCCAGCACGGTATCCATTTCAGCCCCGCTGCCCACCACCCGCACATCGAAACCCTGCTCACGCAGATACCGACCGAGCAACGTCTGAATGCCCGGATCGTCATCGACCACCAGAATGCGCGGCGCATTGGGCGAAACGGCCAAATCGTGGAAAGTGTCTGTCATTACGCAATTACCTGCCATTATCTAGGGTACCTCGAAAAGTTTTTCGAGGTGCCCTCTAATAATCTGCCATGGACGGCAGGAGGGCAGAGTGTCCCCTCTGTGCCGACAAGCGTCAATCACGATCGGCCGGTCGTTACATACTGAAACATCCATGAAACACCAACGCTACAGTCATCGCGTTTAATACACCCATGAAAAAATCAGTCAGTACAGGGGCCAAGCCCCATCTTGAGTGCATCACTGCGATCAGTCGCGGCCGGTGCTTTTTCGCTCTGTCCGTTTCCCATCGAATGCTGCGTGCTTTGCTGGGCCTGGTATTGGGGGCGGGCATGCTGTCAGGCACGGTCATGGCAGCCACGCCGGGCCCTGTCGAGCAGCCCCATAAAAGCTGGGCGCAAGTGCTTACGCAAACGGAACAGCGGATATCACAAAATCTGGTGACCGAAGCGGACAGAGCGCGATTCGCAGCGGAACAGGCGCGTGCAAATGGCATTCTGGCCGGCGCTCCGGTTGTCGATGGCCTGTATCGTAGCGATCGGCTGATGAGTGATTTCGGTTCCACCGAAATGCAGCTCGGTGTACGCCTGCCTTTGCGTCGTTTCGGCCAGTCTGACGCATGGCGTTCGCTTGCCGAGCAGTCTGCACTCAATGCCAAGACACGCACCGAAGCCAACCGGCTCGTCCTGCTTGGCGAATTACGCCAGATGGCTTGGGGTTGGCGACAGGCCGAAGTCGAACTGGCAACGGCCAAGGAACGCAATCGCATTATGCAGCGCGACCTCGCTGCCGTCACAAAGCAGCTCAAGCACGGCGAAGCAGCCGAGGTCGACCGCATGAGTGTTGAAAGCCGGGCCTTGGCCGTGCAAGAGTCGGTCGCGGCCGCCCAGTTGCAACTGGACACCATCCAGACCCGTTGGCAACAGTTAACCGGCACCAGGCAACTGCCGATCGATCTGGGTCAAGTCACTTCGACTGAACAGGCCCTGTTGAACAATCCTGAATTGAACACCCCCGACGGGTTGCTCGCACAGCAGCCACTGCTGCGCCAGATGGCGAGCGAAGTCGGTATGAGCACGGCCCGCATCGATGCTGAACGCGCGGCAGGCGCTGGCGCCCCCGAAATCGGCCTGGGCGTAAAGCGAGACCGGGGCGACCGTGGAATACCCTATGACAACAGCCTGCAACTGACCTTGAGCATCCCGTTCGGCGGTCAGAAATACCGCGATCCAGCCCTGGCCGAGATGGCGCAGCAGCGTGCCATGGCTCAGGTCGCGCTGATCAAGAACACACAGCAGATTCTTGGCGAAGTCATGGCGCTGCGCCAACGCATAGCCGCCTGGCCTTCACGCCTGGCGCAACTCGACCGGCGGGCTGCGCTGGCAGAAAAAACCCTGACGCTCAAACAAAAGGCGCTTCGTCTGGGTGAGCTCGACTGGACAAGCTTGCTCGTTTTTGAACGAGATGCCGCCGAAGCCCGTCTGCAAGCCCGCCTGGCGCATATCGCCTATCGTGCCGACCAAAGCAGCCTAAAACAAACACTGGGCCTGATGCCCGCCGCAGAATAGGAATTTTAGATGAACATACGCCCTACGCACGCACCGATTACCAAAGCCTTACTCGCCGCCACTACGGTTGCGGGCATGGTCTTCTGGCTGGGCACATCCTCGGCGAGCTTTGCCGCCACGCCAGACACCGCTGCTCCCTCGGCAATCACCATTCCCGATGCGATGCGCACCAACCTGAAGGTGCAAACACAACCACTCGTATTTTCCTCACAGATACCCGTTACCCAGGGTTTGGCCACCATCAGCGCAGCGTCAAGCAATCAGGCCAGCATGCAGATTTCCGCCCCGGCCGATGGGCAAGTGGCGGGCACGTTGCCGCAAGTGGGGCAGGTCGTGCAAGCGGGCGAAATACTGTTTGAGATTACCAGCGCCCAGCTTGGTGCCGCCCTCTCGCAATGGCAGATAGCCCGAGCCAAGGTCACACTTGCTCAGCAAAACCTGAACCGCGATTCGGCCTTATTCAAAGATGGGCTGATCGCAAAGAAACGGCTTGAAGCCACTCGTGGCGAGGCGCAGATGGCGTCAGCCGAACTCAAGGCTGCGGCAGCGCGCCTGAAGGCGGCGGGCGCCGATAATCCCGAACAGAACACAGGTATCAATCTGCCCGTGCGCGCACCGATCACGGGCGTGATCACCCAACGGATGGTCATGCCGGGCGAGCGCGTCACCACCGGGCAATCCCTGTTCGATATCACCGCGACCGAAGATCAGTGGTGGCTTTTGGCCATTTCCCCGAGCAAGGCACCATCCGTCGGGCAGAAGGCCGAACTCAAAATCGCCGGTTGCCCTGAATCCGCCCCCGTTTCGCTGATGGATCTGGCGGTGGATCCGGTAAGCCAGCTCATTACCCTGCGCGCGCGCCCGAAATCACCCTGTAAAACCCTGCGCCCCGGCCAGATCACTGCTGCCACCTTATGGCTTGAACAGGATAAACCCGCCGTATCTTTGCCGATAAGCGCATTAACCGAGCTGAATGATCGAACCGAAGTATTCGTTCAACGCGGCCAAAACTATTTCTCGATTCCCGTCAGCCGTAAAGGTGAAGCGGGCGGGCAGGTCTTTGTATCCGGCTCGTTTGAATCGGGCGATCACGTGGTGACCTCCGGTGTCAGCCAACTCAAGGCATTGGCGCTCGGCATGGGAGCGGAATAATGTTACAACGCTTGATTGCCTTTTCGCTCGCCCAGCGCCTGATGGTGTTGCTGGTCGCCATGCTGTTGGCCGGTTTCGGCTGGATGGCCTTTTCCACCATTCCAATCGATGCCTACCCGGATATTTCGCCAACCCAGGTACAGATCATCCTCAAAGCCCCCGGTGTCACACCAACCGAGGTCGAAACCCGCATTACCGCGCCACTGGAGACATCCTTACTGGGTATCCCGAACCAGACCATGCTGCGTTCGACCTCCAAATACGGCATCTCGGTGATTACGCTCGATTTTGCCGAAGGCACCGACATTTACTGGGCGCGGCAGCAGGTAAACGAAGCCTTGTCCTCCGCCCGCGGTGATTTACCTGCCGGGACGACTGGCGGTGTCGCCCCGATCACGACACCGCTGGGTGAGGCCTTCATGTTCACGCTGGAAAGTCCCACGCTCTCGCTGACCGAGCGGCGGCATCTGCTCGATTGGGTGATCCGCCCGGCGCTGCGTGCGGTCAAGGGCGTTGCCGATGTGAATTCCTTAGGCGGCTTTGTGCGCACGTTCGAGGTTATCCCGAACCCGACGCAACTGGCAGCACAAAAGCTGACAACGAATGATCTGATGCGCGTCATCGAACAGAACAACCGCAATGATGGCGCCGGACGGCTGGATGTAGGCGAAGAAGCCTGGCTGGTCCGCTCCGAAGGGCGGATCAAGACGCTGGATGATCTGGGCAATCTCGTCATCGCACAACATAACGGCCATCCGATTCATGTGCGTGATGTCGCCACGGTGCGCATCGGCGCGATCACCCGCCTGGGCGCCGTGACGCACAGTGGCAAGGGCGAAACCGTTGAAGGTCTGGTACTGGCCCTGCGCGGCGCCAATGCTCGCGCGGTCGTGGCGGGTGTCCAGCAGCGACTGGCCGAGATCAAGCCGAGCCTGCCGCCCGATCTTAAGATCAACGTATTCTACAACCGTGCCGATCTGGTCAATGCCGCCGTGCATACCGTCAGCAAGGCCTTGCTTGAAGCCGTGGTGCTGGTGCTCATTCTTCTGATTCTTTTTCTGGGCAATCTGCGCGCTGCCGTTACGGTCGCGCTCACCTTGCCGATGGCCGCGCTCATCACCTTCATCCTGATGAAGCAGTTCGGCATGAGCGCGAACCTGATGAGCTTGGGTGGCCTGGCGATTGCCATCGGGATGCTGGTGGATGCTGCCGTCGTCGTGGTCGAAAACACCGTAGCGCATCTGGCCGAAGCGCACAAACGCCCCAATCTGCCGCGCCTGCACATCGTTTATCGCTCGGTGCGCGAAGTCGCAGCCCCCGTGTTCTCCGGCATTCTCATCATCATGCTGGTGTTCCTGCCGCTGCTGTCGCTGCAAGGGCTGGAAGGCAAGTTGTTCTCACCGGTCGCACTGACCATTATCTTTGCGCTGGGTGCCTCGTTGATTCTCTCACTGACCCTGATTCCGGTGATTGCATCCTTGATCCTCGGCAAGGTGACCGATCACGAACCCTGGCTTGTGCGCAAACTGCACAAGATTTATGAGCCCATCCTCAACTTTGCGCTTAAACGCCCGATACCGGTCGTGGCCGTTGCCGTCGTCGCGCTGGTAGCTGCTGGTGTGCTGTACACCCAGATCGGCAAGACCTTTATGCCAAATCTGGACGAGGGCACCATCATCATTCAGGTGGAAAACTTACCCTCGACCAATCTTGGCACCACCCTGGCGCTCAATACCGAAATTCAAAAGACGCTGATGGCAAAGGTGCCGGAAATCGCGCAAATCGTCGCGCGCACCGGTTCGGATGAACTCGGCCTCGATCCGATGAGTTTGAACGACACGGATACCTTCATCATCCTCAAACCCCGGGATCAGTGGCAAGTAGGCACCATCGAGGCTGTCCGCGACCGGATCCGGGCGGCACTCGCCACCCTGCCCGGCTTCAATTTCGGTTTTACCCAGCCGATCGAAATGCGGGTGTCCGAAATGCTGACCGGCGCCCGTGGTGATCTGGCCATCAAACTCTTCGGCAGCGATCTGACCGAACTCAATACGCTCAGCAACCAGATCAAATCGGTCGTCAGCGCCATTCCTGGGGCACAGGACGTAGCCACAACCGATAACGAAGGCCTGTTGTATCTGAACATCGCCGTGAATCAGGCCGCCGCCGCGCGAAATGGCCTATCGGTCGATGCGCTTGAAGATATTCTGCGTGCTCAAATCGAGGGTCAACTGGCCGGTATCGTGCAGGAAGGCGCAGCGCGTACGCCCATTTTGATTCGTGCGGATGCGCTGACCGACGCACCGCAGAAACTGGCCACCTTACCCATCGCCCTGCCGAACGGTACCGTGCAACCGCTCTCGAACCTGGCAAAAGTGGAACGTACCGCCGGCCCCGTATTCGTCACGCGGGAAATGGGGTCGCGCTTTGCCGTGGTGCGCGCCAATGTCTCCGGGCGTGCGCTCACCGACTTCGTCGCCGACGCCAAGGCCGAGGTTGCGCAAAAGGTGGAATTGCCCACGGGCTACCGTCTGGAATGGGGTGGCCAGTTTGAAAACCAGCAACGCGCCGCCGCCCGCCTGGCCGTCGTCGTGCCCATCGCACTGGGACTGATTTTCGTACTGCTGTTCACCACATTCAACTCGATTCGTCAGGCGACGCTGGTGTTTGCCAACATCCCGTTCGCGCTGATCGGCGGCGTCTTCGCCTTGTACATCAGCGGGGAATTTCTTTCGGTACCCGCATCGGTCGGCTTCATCGCCCTGTTGGGGATTGCGGTGCTCAACGGACTGGTGCTGGTTTCCTATTTCAACCAGTTGGCCGCACAGGGCATGGACATCGAACAGGTGGTTCGACACGGCGCGATGCGACGTTTACGCCCCGTGATGATGACAGCCTCCATTGCCGCTTTGGGCCTGGTGCCCCTGTTGTTCGCCACCGGCCCCGGTTCGGAGATTCAGCGCCCACTGGCGATCGTGGTCATCGGTGGGTTGGTCACTTCCACCCTGCTCACGCTGATCCTGCTGCCGATCCTGTATAAACGCTTCGGCCAATCATCCGATCAGCGCAACGCGCAACAACCATCTCCGGAAGCCAAAGCATGATACCCAACGCCCTCATACTCTCACTGATCGCCAGGCAATCCCTTGAGGCCGAGCTTGTCGATCAATTAAGTGAGCTTGCCGACTACCCGCTTTTTTTGGTGAGCAATCTGCGCGGACACAACGACACGCACCACGGCCTGAGCGTCGCGGAGCAGGTTGAAGGCACCGCGCCACTCATCCGCATGAGCCTGTTTACCGATGAGGCCACCGCGAACCGGATTATCGACCACTTGCGCGCGTACTTCTCGAATGCGGGCATCCGCTGGTGGCGCATTCCGGTTGAATCGGGGCTGATCGAATAGCCTCGTTTTGCCCGGCCACCCGCGTTTTGTGATAAAACATCGGCTCGATCGATCCACCCACCGAGCCTGTTATGCAACTGATTCGCGGTCTGAGTGCCTTGCCCGCCTTCCCGAAAGGCTGCGTGGCCACACTCGGTAATTTCGACGGCGTGCACCTGGGCCATCAGGCCGTACTCCGGCAGGCCGCCGATCAGGCCCGAAAATTCGGGCTTCCGCTTGTCGTATTGATCTTCGAACCCCTGCCGCGCGAATTTTTCGCACCACATGCTCCGGTGGCCCGCCTGACGCGTCTTCGGGAGCGTGTGGCATTCATCGCAGAGCTTGGCGTGGTGGATGTGTTGCTGGTGCTTCGATTCAATACGGCCTTTGCCCAACTCACTGCCGAAACCTTCGTCGAACGCGTACTGGCAGGCGCACTCCACACTCGCCACCTCGTCATTGGCGACGACTTTCGATTCGGACAGGGCCGCGAAGGCGATTTCGCCCTGCTCGAACAACTCGGGCGACAATTTGATTTTTCTGTGCAGGCCGCAGCCACGTGGACATTGGATGGCGAACGCGTTTCCTCCACCCGCATTCGAAGCCATCTGACGGAACGAGATGTCGCCGGGGCGGCACGTCTGCTGGGACGCCCGTTCACCTTGTGTGGTCGAGTCATCCATGGCGATAAACGAGGACGACAACTCGGTTTTCCCACAGCAAACGTGGCATTACATCGTCGGCTCTCGCCACTGAGGGGCGTGTTTACCGTCACCACCACGCTGACTGATGGCACCGTCGTCAACGGCGTCGCGAATGTGGGTACGCGCCCGACGGTCGATGGGCAAGATGCGCGACTTGAGGTACATTGTTTCGACTTTGACCGGGATATCTATGGTCAGATGGTGCGGGTGGCGTTTTGTCATCCCTTGCGCGACGAACAAAAATTCAGCTCACTTGAGGCGCTGATCGCACAGATCAACCGGGATGTGGTAGCAGCACGCGACTGGCATAACCATGCTGCACGCCCATAAAGTTTCCAGGCACGCACTTTTGTAACCGGAATAAATGATCCGCGACAAACCCGCGAATGGGTCATTTGTCCGTTTCCGAGGAACCTCGACGGTTTCGCTCCATCCAATCAACACTGAATCAAACCCATCGAGAGGCCACTCATGAACACGCAAGAATACGCCTTACTCACCGATCTGTTGAACAAGTTGAAAGAAGCCACACCCGGCGCCGCTACGGCAAAAGATCCTGAAGCTGACCGGCTGATCAAAGACACTCTGGCCACTACGCCCGATGCCGCCTACTTGCTGGTACAGCGGCACCTGTTGCTGGAAATGGCTCTGGAACGCGCGCAGGCAGAGCTCAAGGCCATCCAGGCCAAAGACTCCGGCAGCTTTCTTGGCGGGTCGACCGGTTACGCTGCGGACAGCCGACTCGCACAAACCAACGCCTACGGACAACCGATCGGTCGGGCCGAGCCCGCAGCCACGACCACGTCTCAGGCCGCCACTGCGACCACTCGACCGGCCTTCGGTGGCGGTTCGTTTCTCGGCACGGCGGCAGCCACCGCAACCGGCGTTCTCGGGGGCGCCTTGCTGTTTCAGGGCATTGAACACCTGATGGGCGGTGGTTTGGGTGGTAGCGCGCTGGCAGGTAACCAACCCGTGGAAGACGTGACGAACATCACTGAAAATGTATATGACTCCTCACCTGATACAGGTGCGGATGCGAATGCCGGCGGCTGGGATAATAGCGGCATGACCGACAACAGCTCGGCTTTCGATGACCCCATGGCCGACCCGATTGACCCGATGCAGGCGGACAGCAGCGGAATGTTCGATCAGGATGACGCAGGCGGTGGGTTCTTTGATGGCTTGTTTGGTGGCGGTGATGATGACTGGGTTTGATTGGCATGCCGATTGGCCACAAACCCGCGACGCCATGCGCCGGATTGCCCGCCAGCACATGAATACGGCGGCAACCGGGGTCGAAACCAAGGCGGATGGCAGTTGGGTTACTGCCGTCGATCATGCGGTTCAAGCCGCCGCCCGGAGCTGGCTGGCGGAACATTTCCCCACCATCGGTTTTCTGGGCGAAGAAATGACCGACGAGGAGCAAAGCGCTGCGTGGAGCCGTTGCCTTGCGGGAGAACAGGCGTTGTGGGTCGTCGACCCATTGGATGGCACCAGTAATTTCCGTGCGGGTTTCCCGGTATTCTCGTTCACACTGGCGCTGCTCGACCGCGGTCAGGTCATCGCCGGGCTTGTCTATGATCCCATGCGCGACGAGCTGTTTCATGCCCGCCGCGGCACTGGTGCCTTCCTCAACGAAACCCGTCTGGATGTTCGCAAACTACCCGAACTGCCGTTGGCTCGTTGTCTGGCCATCGTCGATTTCAAACGCCTGAACAAAACGCTGGCGTGTCGTCTCGCCGGGGACGCACCGTATGCCTCGCAGCGCTCCATCGGCTCGGTTGCTCTGGACTGGTGCTGGCTTGCCGCCGGGCGTGTTCAGGTCTATGTGCATGGCAAACAAAAACCATGGGACTACGCCGCAGGGCAATTGATCGCGCTGGAGGCAGGCGCATCCTCGGCCGCGCTCGATGGCCACCGTGACGCTCTGGATGATGCACTCAAACTCGCACCACGATCGGCGGTTGTGGCCGTTAGTGAATCGTTGATGGACGAGTGGCTGGCCGTATTGCTGAACCCATAAAAAAATACCCGAGGCTCATCAGTTCGGGTGTTTGAACGCGGTAAATTCAAGCGTTTAAGAATTCAGAGGTTCCTTAATCGATACCCGGTAACAACAACGGGTAATGCCCGTTCTCGTCATGCACTTCCTTGCCGGTCAACGGCGGATTGAACACGCAGATCAGGCGCATGTCTTCTGTGCCGCCGCGCAGGTAGTGGCGGTCATGGTTATTAAGCAGATACATCATGCCGTCGCTGATCTTGTGCGTGGTGTCGTTGGCAATATCGTGGATTTCGCCATTGCCTGCAACGCAATAAACCGCTTCGATGTGGTTGGCGTAATGGATGTAGGTTTCCGTCCCCGCGCGGATAATGGTGTCATGGAAGGAGAACCCGACGCCATCATCGGCCAGCACCAACCGGCGGCTGACCCAGTTGCCATTCTCGGCCTCCACTTCCCGGTCGGTACCCAGAATATCGGGTGTCAATCGACGAACAATCATGCAGTAACCTCTTGTTTGGTTATGGGATGTTTTGCGGCAGTCGCTTCAATCGCGGCTTCCAGAATATCCAGGCCCTTGTCCAGCTCCACATCAGAGATGGTCAACGGGGCGAGGAACTTGATGACCTGATCCGTCGCGCCTGCCGTTTCGGCGAGCAAGCCGTGCTCGAAGGCTTCGCGGGAAACCTGGCTGCAGAAATCGTCGATGGGTGATTCGATGCCCCAGATCATGCCGAGGCCACGTACATCGCTGATGTAATCCGGGAAACGGTCTTTGATCGCCCGAAAACGTTTCTCGACCCATTCGCCCTTGCGACGAATCTCCTTGGCGAACTCATCGTTGTCCCAGCGCTTGAGCGCCGTAGCCCCGGCAACGAACGCGAGACTGTTGCCCCGGAAGGTGCCGGTATGCTCGCCCGGCGACCACTGATCGATTTCGGGGCGCATCAGCACGATGGCCATGGGCAGGCCCGTACCGATGGATTTTGAAATGGTGATGATGTCCGGCGTGATGCCCGCGCGCTCGAAACTGAAAAAGTTACCCGTGCGGCCATTGCCAACCTGGATATCATCGATGATGAGCAGAATGTCCAGATCGCGGCACATTTTTTCGAGCTTTTTGAGCCATTCAATGCTGGAGACGTTGATGCCGCCCTCGCCCTGGATCGTCTCGACGATAATGCCAGCGGGCAGTTCATAACCGGAACTGCCATCCTCGTAATAGCGGCGCATCATGTCGATGCTGTCCATCTGGTCTTCTTCATCGAAATAATGATCGAACGGCATCTTGCTGACATTCAGCGGTACACCGTAATAATCATCGTGATAGAACTCGTTGCCGGTCACGGCGAGCGCGCCGAGCGTATGCCCGTGATAGGCATTGGTGAAAGCGACGATCTTCGAGCGCTGCTTGACCTTGCGCGCCAGCTTGAGCGCAGTTTCCACGGCATTGGTACCGGTGGGGCCGACGAACTGGATTTTATAGTCCATCCCGCGCGGCAGCAGGATCGTTTCCTGAAACTTCTTGATAAAGTGGTACTTGGCGTCGGTGGCTTTATCCAAGGCATTCAACATGCCGTCCCGACGGATGAAGTCGATCATCGCCTCTTGCACGGCTGGGTCATTGTGGCCGTAGTTGAGCGACCCGGCACCGCCAAAGAAATCAATATACGATTTGTCGTGGTGGTCCCAAACCGTCGCGTTTTTGGCACGGGTAAAAATAGTAGGGAAAGAGCGGATATAACCGCGTACATTGGATTCATATTTTTCGAACAGATCGATGTCCATCAAAAGTTCCTCGGAGCGTGAAAGTAAGCGGATTTAGCGCAGGTCGATCGAATAGAGATCTTCCGGTTGGTGACCGGTGTCCTGACCTGAATTGAGTAGTTCTGAAGAGAGATAGGGCGAAACCGTGAGTGGGCGCTCCAGCCGCGCGGCCCAACGACGGAACAACGCCTGAGAAGCCGTGTTATCGGGGGATATGGTCAGTTCGATTCGAGAAATGTCGTCGAACCATGTGCGCCGGGTGAGTGCGTCGAGCAGACCGGAAGCCACGCCACGCCCTCGCCAGTCGGGGTGAACGGCTACCTGCCAGATGAACAAGGTATCTGGCGCACGGGGCAAGCGGTATGCGGTAAGAAATCCACCAAGAAGTTCATGGGGCACTGAATCGGATTCGGCGACCACACAGGTTTCGCGAAAATGATCCGAGAGCAGAAAATAAAGGTAGGCCGAATTGACATCCAGCGTACCTGCTTCAAGCACCATCCGATGAATGCGCGCCCCATCGTCAAGGCGCGGTTCTCGATAGTCTAAGGTCATGATTTTATTTCGTCAGCTGCACCCAAAAAGGCGGCTGCGTTAATTCAAATGAGTCAAGAGGTTAACGCGATGGGCGCCGAATTTCAAATCGCATCCGGACTTTTTGCCCCGGAAAACAGGTGAAAAACGCACTATTACCCCGTTCGTAATCCGCTCCAATACCCTTCGGAACAACCCGCGCCATGAGCCACAAGCCGACTCAACCAACCCAAAGCAACCGACTGTTATATCTGGATTTTCTCAGAGGGCTCATGCTCGTCGGTATCACGCTTGGGCATTTCGGGCCCACCTTCGAATGGCTTATGTGGCAACCCTTGGGATTCTTTAGCAATGCCGAGGGCTTTGTTTTACTTTCCGGCACCGTATTCGGACTGGTCTACGCCAGACTCGAGCAACGTGATCCTGCTTCCATGGCCATCAAGGCACGACATCGCGCGTGGGTCATTTATCTCAGCCATTTTGCGCTGCTGATTTTTGTCGCGCTCTACACCTGGCTTACCAACGGCTGGGCGGATGACTGGCACAGCCACGCCCAATTCATCGCCCAAGCGCCCGCGCTGGGGTTGATACTCGGCACGTTGCTGATCTACCAGCCGCCGCTGCTCGACATCCTGCCGATGTATGCGCTGTTCGTGCTTGTCGCGCCGGGGATCATCCGTCAACTAGTCGCCGGGCGCGTTTGGCTGGTATTAAGTGTCAGTCTGCTGGTCTGGTGGTTGTTCTCGCAGGTGATTGCAGGTGGGCATTGGCGCACGGCGCTCGCTGAATCGATGGGGCTGGGCTTTCCGTTTCAGGTCGGTGAATTCGATCCCCTCGTCTGGCAAATCCTGTTCTTCGCCGGCGCGGCGCTGGGCGTTCGCATGTTCCAGCAACGTCTGCCTCGGCAACCGCAGATCGTGCTCGCGCTCATCGCCATGGTCGCGGTCGTGTTATTTTTCGGTTTGCGTCACGAGCTGATAGATGCCCCCGCCTTCTGGAACCCCGCCTGGGTGGATCGACACCAACTGGCCGGACTGCGGCTGGTCAACATCGCCGCGCTCGCCTACACGTTCTGGACGTTGCTGTATCTGGCACGCAAAGTGGACTGGCCCGTCTGGGCGCTGGCGCTGCCGAAACCGTTCGCCTGCCTCGGGCGCCATAGCCTTGCGGTGTTCAGCACGCATGTGGTGCTCATTTACCTGACCATTCCGATCCAGATGACTTACCCGCTGTTCTGGCGTTATGTAATCGGCCTTGGCCTGATATTCATCCTGCTGGCGCTGGCTTGCGGACTGGATATTCGTGCCCGGCGGCAGCGGCAGGCGCAGTCCATATCCGCCCGGTGATTCCGGCGTGATTCAGGTACCGCAGAATGTCGTGAACGGCCCGAACGACGCGGGCGCCGGTTCGGCGTACTTCTGCCACTCGGGGCGATTTTCAAACGGATGCGTGACCGCCGCGAGCAACGCGTGAAAAGGCGCAAAATCACCATCACGCACCGCGGCCTCGATCATTGCTTCCACCTGATGATTGCGGGGGATGATCACCGGGTTCACGGCATCCATGTGTGCGGTGCGTTCATCGGCCGTCCGTTTTTCCTGCGCCATACGGGTGTTCCAGTGCTCAAGCCAGTCGGCAAAATCCGCCGAGCCATTGAACAACGAGCGCAGCGGTTCTGCATTACCGCGTACCGCCGTCGATAGTTGTCTGAAACCTTGCGTGAAATCGACCCTTTCGGACTGCATGGCCGCCAGGAGCCAGTGAATCAGCTCCGTATCGGCGCTATCGCGCACACCCGTATCGCTACTCAAACCGAGTTTGGGGCGCATGGCCGCTAACCAGTGCCGGGCATAACGGTCCGGGAAATCAGCCAGCACGGTATTGGCTTGTGCAATCGCTGCGTCCCCATCCGTATCGATCAATGGCAATAAGGTTTCTGCAAATCGCGCCAGATTCCAGCGCGCGATATTCGGTTGATTGCCGTAGGCATAACGCCCCTGCAAATCAATCGAACTGAAGACGGTTTTCGGATGATAGGCCTCCATGAACGCGCAGGGGCCGTAATCGATGGTTTCGCCCGCAATGCTCGTGTTATCGGTATTCATGACGCCATGCACGAACCCGACCGACATCCAGCGCGCCACCAGATTTGCCTGCGCATCGACCACCGCTGCGAGCAACTCGATATAAGGCGAAGCGCTGTTCTTCAAGGCAGGATAATGACGATCGATGACGTAATCGGCGAGCTGTTTCAACCGCACGGCATCTCCACCGCGCGCGGCGAGAAACTCAAAGGTACCCACCCGGATATGGCTCGTCGCCGCCCGTGTGAGTATGGCGCCCGGCACCTCGCCCTTGCGCCACAACGTTTCCCCTGTGGTCACCGCAGCCAGCGCACGCGTGGTTGGAATGCCCAGGGCGTGCATGGCCTCGCTGACCAGATATTCTCGCAGCACCGGGCCGAGGGCCGCCTTGCCGTCGCCGCCGCGCGAGAACGGCGTTCGCCCCGCTCCCTTGAGCTGAATATCCCGCCGTTTTCCGTGGCGATCGACCACTTCCCCCAGCAGCAGAGCCCGACCATCGCCCAGCAGCGGCACAAAATTACCGAACTGATGGCCGGCGTAGGCTTGAGCCGACGGTTCCGCGCCGGCAGGAAGGCGGTTTCCGGAAAAAATCTGCGCCCCGGCTTCACCGCTTGGCAAATCAAGCCCCATCTCGGCGGCCAGTGATTCGTTCCAGGCGATCATTCGCGGGTTCGGCACGCGATCTGCTTGGGCGGGCAGACACAAGTCATCGACGGCATAGGCCAACGTCTGCTCTAAACACCAGTACGAAGAATCCTGCTTGGGAGAAAAAGACATGAGCATCCTCGATACGAAAAGGCGATAAAGCGAACAGTATGGCCTGATGAACAAAAAATCGGGAGCAAGGCGGAAAAAGATAGCAAAACAATCTAGTATATAAGGGCGCTAAACAGCACAGAGGAGATTGA
>NCKC01000136.1 GCA_002282715.1 Halothiobacillus sp. 15-55-196
AAGCTCTCTGACGCGCATCAGGCATTCTGGCGCGACGCCCTCAAGCCGCTGATCGGGCAAACGCAGACCTATGGTTGGGCAGAAACCTTTGCCAAGGACACAATCAAGACTGACGAAGCCAAGCAGCTCAAGGTTAAGGCCAACAAGACCTTTATCGCCGCGCTGATCAACGCCTTTGGTCACAAAGACCCGGAAGCCGAGCCGGTCACAGATGCCAACGGCAACCTGGTGCCGGATACTGATCTGACCGATTACGAAAATGTCCCCTACCTGGAAGACATCGACGACTACTTCGCCCGCGAAGTGCTGCCTCATGTGCCGGACGCCTATCTGGACGAGAGTTTTACGGATGCCAAGGATGGCAAGCTGGGCCGCGTCGGCTATGAGATCAACTTCAACCGATTCTTCTATCAGTACCAGCCGCCGCGCAAGCTACACGATATTGATCAAGACCTGAAGCAGGTAGAAGCTGAGATTGCCGCGTTACTGGCAGAGGTGGCCAGCGAATGAGTCAGTACAAAGCGTATCCCGCGTATAAGGATTCCGGCGTTGAGTGGATTGGGCAGGTGCCGGAGGAATGGAAAACAGGAAAATTAAAGCATCTAGGAACATTGAAAGGAGGTTCTGGATTTCCAACTGATATGCAGGGGCAACCTGATAATGAATTACCATTCTATAAGGTAGGCGATTTATCAAAATCACGAGATAACATCTCGCTGAATGGGTCTTCTAATACAATATCAAGAAAAGACGCTAAGGAGTTGGGTGCGACTGTATTTCCAGAAAACACAATCTCATGGGCAAAAATTGGGGCTGCTTTATTCCTTAATAGAAGAAGGATCTCAAAAACAGCATGTTGTTTAGACAACAACATGACAGGATTTGTTGTTGACTCTAAAAAGGTACCTATTCAGTACGCTTTTTATTTGATGAATGCCATCGATTTTTCGTTCTTTGCTAGGCCGGGAGCAGTTCCAAGTTTGTCTGAAGGTGAGCAATCAGCCATCCCCATTGCAATCCCATCTTATGAAGAAAGTTTTTCCATTGCCGCCACCCTCGACCGCGAAACCTCCCGTATTGATGCACTGATCCAGAAGAAAACCCGCTTTATCGATGAAGGAAAAGCGTCAGGCGCTAATCACCCATGCGGTCACCAAGGGGCTTAATCCCAACGTGAAGATGAAAGATTCCGGCATTGAGTGGATTGGGCAGGTGCCGGAGCATTGGGATATTGTGCAGATTAAGCGTATTTCCGCCTTGAATCCCAAGAAATCGACCTTGAGCGAGGAAAAGGATTCTCTTTGCACATTTCTCCCTATGGAGAAGCTGAGAACTAATGCTGTAACACTTGATGAAACTCGTCCTATTCATGAGGTATATGGCGGATATAGCTATTTTTGCGATGACGATATTCTGATCGCCAAGGTAACGCCTTGCTTCGAGAATGGAAACATTGCGGTAGCCAATGGTCTGGTTAACGGCATTGGGTTTGGCTCTACAGAAATCAATGTCCTTCGGGTAAATGGAAAGGGACATAATCGGTTTCTTTACTACCGTCTGCAAGAAGAGCAGTTCAGAACAATTGCCAAATCTGAGATGAGAGGCACTGGAGGCTTAAAGCGAGTTCCAACGGAGCTGTTTGAGTCATTTACTATCGGGCTTCCCCACACTGACGAACAAGCCACCATCGCGGCCACCCTCGACCGCGAAACCGCCCGTATTGATGCGTTGATTGGCAAGGCAGAGCAAAGTATTACCCTACTCAAAGAGCGCCGCGCCGCATTTATCACCGCCGCTGTGACCGGCCAGATTGATTTGCGAGGAGAACAATAATGCAGGCATCTGCCCATCAGGAAAAACACTTCCAGCAATACATCATCGACCGGTTGGTAGAACAGGGCTGGAAGCTGGGTGACTCCA
>NCKC01000137.1 GCA_002282715.1 Halothiobacillus sp. 15-55-196
ACCGCCTTGGCATACTACCTTGGCTCGGCATGGGATTTACCTCACGGCGCCGCCGTGTTTTTTGGCAACAACCTCGGCACCGGTTTATTGAACACAGCAGGAGGCTATGCCTTATGGCTCGGCGCATCGCTGGCATTGAGCCTGCCCTGGTGGGCGCTTTGGACAAGCCAACATCAATGGCGCGGCCTGCGCTTGCTGCTTGCGCTGATCATGGTCGCGCTTCCCCCAATCGGTATTGTGGGTTGGGCATGGCCATTGACCTCAACGGGCTTGGTTTTGCCCGGATTCGGCTGGCTCGGTTTGGGCTTAATGGCATTCTGGCTGGTATTTCTAGCCAGTATGCCCGCATCGAAGCAAGCCATGAGTGTGCTCTTGGCTGCACTGTCCTTCCTGATATTTTTGCCGGTGGCTTTGGTGCAGCGCCCTGATCCCGCCCCGTTATGGCAGGGGCAGGATACCCAACTGGGCTGGGGCTCAGGCAGTTTGTATTGGGTGGAAATGTATGAGCACACCCAGGCCCTTAAAACCTACACTCAGCCACTTGCACCGCACCACAACCTCCTGCTACCTGAAACCGTAGGCGGTGAATGGCACGCCGTTCTGCCGTTATGGCGCAATGAATCGGCACGATTGAAAGCCCAACATTCCACGGTTTTGATGGGTGTGCGACAAACCTATCCCCAAGGCTATGACAACTGCTTAGCCGCCATTGGACAGCATCAAGGCATTAAGTATTGCCAGCGCGTACCCGTGCCGGTTTCGATGTGGCAGCCTTGGGATCAAGCGACTTCCGCGCATCCGCATTGGTTCAGCCACCCCGTATTCAAACTGGGCAACAAAACCATCGCGCCGCTGATTTGCTATGAAGAGCTTTTGGTCTGGCCGGTGTTGCAATCGTTTTTACACCACCCCGATCTAATTCTGGCGCCGGGCAACTCATGGTGGTCACGGCAAACGCATCTGCCACAAATTCAGATTAAGGCCGTGCATGCCTGGGGACGCCTTTTTGGTGTGCCCGTCATCACGGCCATGAACTATTAGGGAGGAAGGGATGGACTTAGCTCAACTTTACGAGCAATGCGCCCCCAATGTGGCGCCGCAAACACTGGC
>NCKC01000138.1 GCA_002282715.1 Halothiobacillus sp. 15-55-196
TCATAAACAATAATTTAAATTATTGTTTATGAAGAAAATCGAAAATCGCATTTTTTGATTTTCGCCCTCTGAAAATTCCAGGATGGAATTATTCAGAGCATATTTTAAGGAAACAGACGAATGACTTCACACGCAGCCGATATTCATGCCGAACGCATCCTGATTCTGGATTTCGGTTCGCAATACACCCAGCTCATCGCTCGTCGCGTGCGCGAGTGCGGTGTGTACTGCGAAATTCATTCCTGGGAAGTGGATGATGCCTTCGTGCGCAGTTTTACACCGCAAGGCATCATCCTTTCCGGCGGGCCGGAATCAGTTATCGAAGCGACGCCGCCCGCTGCGCCTCAGGCCGTGTTCGAATTGGGCGTGCCGGTGCTGGGTATTTGTTACGGCATGCAAACCATGGCGGCGCAACTCGGTGGCGTGGTCGAAAATGCCGATCATCGTGAGTTTGGCTACGCCTCCGTGCGTGCACGGGGTCATACGGCGCTGTTGAAAGACATCGAAGACAGCGTCACGCCGGAAGGCTTTGGCATGCTGGATGTCTGGATGAGCCATGGCGACCATGTCATCGAACTGCCAACTGGCTGGCCGATGAAACGCGTCGGTTCTATGGCGTTCAGTTCCACCCCGAAGTCACGCATACCCGCCAGGGGCATCGCATTCTGGAGCGATTCGTGCGCCAGATCTGCCAAACGCACGGCCTGTGGAAACCCGACAACATCATCGACGACATGCTCACCCGTATCCGCGAGCAGATCGGCGGCGACGAGGTGATTCTTGGGCTTTCCGGCGGGGTTGATTCCTCCGTCGTGGCCGCATTGCTGCACAAAGCAATCGGCGACCAGCTCACCTGCATCTTCGTCGACAACGGCCTGCTGCGGTTGAATGAAGGCGATCAGGTCATGAACACCTTTGCCCAGCACATGGGCGTGCGCGTGATACGTGTCGATGCCGAGGCGCGCTTTCTTGCCGCGCTGGAGGGTGTCGCCGATCCAGAGGAAAAACGCAAAATCATTGGCGGCATCTTTGTCGAAATCTTCGAAGAACAGGCCAACCTGCATAAAAATGCGGCCTGGCTGGCTCAAGGCACGATTTATCCCGACGTGATCGAATCCGCCGGTTCCAAGACTGGCAAGGCGCACGTCATCAAGTCACACCACAACGTTGGCGGTTTGCCTGCCCACATGCGTCTGAAACTGCTGGAACCGCTGCGTGAATTGTTCAAAGACGAAGTACGCAAAATCGGCGTCGAGCTCGGCCTACCGAGCGAGATGGTGTACCGTCATCCGTTCCCCGGCCCGGGCCTCGGCGTGCGCATCCTGGGCGAAGTGAAAAAACCCTACGCCGACCTGCTGCGCCGTGCCGACGCCATCTTCATCGAAGAACTGCGCGCCGCGGATTTGTACGACAAAGTCTCGCAGGCCTTCGTAGTCTTCCTGCCGGTCAAATCTGTCGGCGTGATGGGCGACGGCCGCAAGTACGACTACGTCGTGGCCATGCGCGCGGTGGAAACCATCGACTTCATGACCGCTCGCTGGGCCCA
>NCKC01000139.1 GCA_002282715.1 Halothiobacillus sp. 15-55-196
GGAAGGTCTGTACAAATGCGAACTTTCCCGTGCAGGGCATGTACTGCCCCGGGTGTGTTTGAACATGAGCCCCAAGCCGGATTCGCGTAAAGCTGGGGTATGGTTAAACAATCAGGGATGGATTGGTGCGGATATTCCTTTGGCAAGGAGGCTGGTTTTGTGTGGAGAATTGATCGGCAACGGCTCTTTGGCCTGTTCTTTTTATCGATGCTCATGCTGGGCAGTCCGTGCGTTGATGCGCAATCCCATGATATTGCGTTCGATTGCCAGCACAACCACTGCGGCCTGCTGGCGAAGGAAAGCACGCCGGATATTGTAATTGGGGTGGTTGAATCGGTGGCTTCGCCTAAGCAGATGATGTCTGTTTTCCATTGGGCGCGGGCCAATGGTTATTGGCAGAAGGTGCCTGCCAATGCGCAGGATTATCTCGATTTCATGCAACTGGTGTCGATCACGGTGCCTTCCTCGACGGGGCGCCGTTCAGTCACCGTATCGCTGACCCGTGAGGAATATAATTCCGGCCCGTTCAAGCCGGGCGCACTGGTGCGCTATGCTCCGCACGCCCTGTTCGGTAACTCTGCTGCCTACCGTAATTCCATCACTCATCAAGATCCGGTCAAGGAATCGTACTGGTGGGTTCTTGGTTGCGTGGCCCAGCTTTGTGCCCCGCAGGACGACCAGTGCATTGCCCGCTACCGGCAAGGCCGCTTCAACTGGCACACCGGTGCTCAATTGCAATTGGAAACAGGAAAGACTATGCCCCATGGCGAGGTAATCGACCCGAATACATTGCTGCCGAAGCCCCGGAAATAAGAAGCGCCGCATGAGACTTTTTTGAATGAATGATCAGGGCGGTTGACTGATCGCCGACCAATACATGGAATTGTTGAGAGGTATTGTCACATGAATGGATTCAATCGCCGTTTCCTGGCTGCTTGTACCGCCGCATTGATTGCAATGGGTTGGAGTGGATTGAGTCACGCAACTCGTGTTTCTGCACTCACCGCACCTGTTGCGGGGCCAACTGGGCAGCAGGTGTTGCCGATACGAGATTTCGGAGTGTTTCAAACGCCGCTGGTGCCATTCGGTGCGTCG
>NCKC01000035.1 GCA_002282715.1 Halothiobacillus sp. 15-55-196
CGAGCGGTTCCACAATCCACGGATGCGACGTAGACTCGCCAAGCAGGATCAGAAATTTTTAGCCTTTTTACAACCGTCCGTGTAAACGGGGTAGAACCCGGTCGTTGGTTTTGGCGTGACATCATGACTAATTCAGTGCAAACAAAAGTCTTAATCCTTTTTTAATCAGGTCGTTGGTTTTGGCGGATGGAACCGGCTTGTTCTCCGGCGTTGAACGGTCTTAATCCCTTTTTAATCAGGTCGTTGGTTTTGGCCAAAGTAGATGGAAAAGTGATGGGCATCGATGAGTGTCTTAATCCCTTTTTAATCAGGTCGTTGGTTTTGGCGCTCCCCATAAAAATTGCCGGTATCAAGGAAAGTCTTAATCCCTTTTTAATCAGGTCGTTGGTTTTGGCCTGGGGAACAAAAGGAAAGCACTAAGACATTTAGTCTTAATCCCTTTTTAATCAGGTCGTTGGTTTTGGCCCATGGACGTGTTCTGATTTACACCGAAGGCTACGTCTTAATCCCTTTTTAATCAGGTCGTTGGTTTTGGCTTATTGTCGGCGGCAATCCTGCTGGTTATCAAGTCTTAATCCCTTTTTAATCAGGTCGTTGGTTTTGGCCGAAATCGTTAGCACCCTTCGTGCACAGGAGTCTTAATCCCTTTTTAATCAGGTCGTTGGTTTTGGCAACATGGAACCAACACCACAACAGCCAGAACTGTCTTAATCCCTTTTTAATCAGGTCGTTGGTTTTGGCATGGAAAGTATTGCTTTTGCTGGCCTGTTCTTGGTCTTAATCCCTTTTTAATCAGGTCGTTGGTTTTGGCCAAATACGCCGTGCAACCATTCGCGCAATTTTGGTCTTAATCCCTTTTTAATCAGGTCGTTGGTTTTGGCCGATGTTCTTGAGAATATTCAAGATATTTTGACGTCTTAATCCCTTTTTAATCAGGTCGTTGGTTTTGGCACAAATTCAACCCGTTTTCACGTCTTAATCCCTTTTTAATCAGGTCGTTGGTTTTGGCCATGGGAGAGCGTTACATCGCACATCCAAAGTCAGTCTTAATCCCTTTTTAATCAGGTCGTTGGTTTTGGCCTGAAGTGAGCCTCGCATTAGCAGCAAGTACGCATGTCTTAATCCCTTTTTAATCAGGTCGTTGGTTTTGGCAGCGAGTGGAAGCCATGGACGAAGGCAAACCCAGGTCTTAATCCCTTTTTAATCAGGTCGTTGGTTTTGGCCTTCAAGTGCATCAACATGGACGGTGAAGAATTGTCTTAATCCCTTTTTAATCAGGTCGTTGGTTTTGGCTTCGGGCCAGTTCCAGCGAAGCGCCACAAAAACGTCTTAATCCCTTTTTAATCAGGTCGTTGGTTTTGGCACTGGTCTGCGGCGAAGCACGGGTCTACGGCAAAGTCTTAATCCCTTTTTAATCAGGTCGTTGGTTTTGGCGTACGACGAGAATGACCTGATGACGTGCGAAAAGGTCTTAATCCCTTTTTAATCAGGTCGTTGGTTTTGGCCAAGACCACCTTCCGCATCAAGTCCGATGATATGTGTCTTAATCCCTTTTTAATCAGGTCGTTGGTTTTGGCAGCGCACGCAGCATGGTTACGCGACGAACCGGAGTCTTAATCCCTTTTTAATCAGGTCGTTGGTTTTGGCCGTGCAGTAAGAAGGCTGTCGGAAGCAACAGTCTTAATCCCTTTTTAATCAGGTCGTTGGTTTTGGCCAAGAATGGCTAGAGAGAATGATTCGTCGGCAAAGTCTTAATCCCTTTTTAATCAGGTCGTTGGTTTTGGCTCAAGTCAGCAATGACATCAGCTTTGAGGCCGAGGTCTTAATCCCTTTTTAATCAGGTCGTTGGTTTTGGCATCGCAGTAGCCGAGCGTTACTGTGCAGGACAGGGTCTTAATCCCTTTTTAATCAGGTCGTTGGTTTTGGCGCTGTACTTGGCTCAATACAACGCGGCGGCTGGTCTTAATCCCTTTTTAATCAGGTCGTTGGTTTTGGCGGCCAATTCAAGCGAAGCGCCACAAAAACGGCGGGTCTTAATCCCTTTTTAATCAGGTCGTTGGTTTTGGCAAAAATGCTCGTCGGATGTGGCAATGGAAGGCTGAGTCTTAATCCCTTTTTAATCAGGTCGTTGGTTTTGGCTCTGAACAAAGAGCATACGCGCCACATTACACGTCTTAATCCCTTTTTAATCAGGTCGTTGGTTTTGGCCTCCTACGGGAAGCGATCATCGATGCGGCTGAATAGTCTTAATCCCTTTTTAATCAGGTCGTTGGTTTTGGCTGAAACAGACTGTAGACTACAACACATTCCGTCAGTCTTAATCCCTTTTTAATCAGGTCGTTGGTTTTGGCAGCCCGTCGTTTTTTCCTCTTTGATTTCAACCGGTTGCAATGGGGGTTGCCAATTATTTTTCTGTGTGTTGCCTTCGTTTAAGTTGTTAAAGAGCGGTGTTTTCGGTCAGCCCGAGTCTGAAGTTTGCGGCTTGATCCGCCGTTGTCAAGTCATTTGTCCGCTTCTTTCAGCTGCGTCGGATGAGTTGCAATTCATCGCCGTAGTTGTCATCGCTTAGGATGAGTTGATCGAGCAGCCCGGATTGGCCAATAGTGTTGATTTCGGCCTTTGAGGGGATGGGGTAAGCACGCAGGTCGTCTTCTTTGGGATTGATGATTTGCGCGAGTTCATTCATGAGTGCTTTGGCTTCCCGGCGTGTACCGTTGAATAAGTACACGGAGTATTGCACGGGGAGTGCGTGTTTGATGATGTGCCGGTGGATTCGTCCGAGCCGTTTGGGGTTGGCAATGTCGTAGGTGACGAGCCAGTTGCGTTTTTGGTTTATTGCCATGTTTCGTTCTCTTGAGCCAGGTGTTTGCGTAGTTCGTTGAAGTGTTGTTGCAGGTTGAGTTGGCTGTCTTTCCACCATGCTTCAAGATGTTGAATTTGTTCGGCGATTGTTTTTTGAGGCTGGGTTTGGCTTAAATGGTATTCCTGTGCGATCAGTTCGGCGATGTCGCTGGCGAGTTCCATGGGTTCGCCCTCTAAGCCCCAGTAGCGTGTTTGGCAGCGCCATTTGGCCAGTTGTTGGTTGACGATGGCTTGGCAGGCCGCGCGAATCGCGGGTTGTGGCCGATTGCTTGGGTGGTTGCGATGCACATATTCTCGTTTTAGGCGCTCAAAGTCGAATAGCCCGAGGATGCGCTGTTGCCGCAGTTGGCTGGTGATGGCCATGCGTCGGCTTTTGAGCCAGTTGCTATAGCGTTCGCGCCAGTCGGGCAGGTCAAGATAGTTGAGCAGGGTTTGGTGAAGTTCGCCTTTTTCCCGGTGAAGGGGGTGCGCATCACCCACGGGGGAGTGGCTTTGATCAAGCCAGATGATGGGGATGTCGCGCGCGAGGCAGGCTGCAATGCTTTTGCCTTGCCACTGGGTGTTTGCACCACTGAGTATGCGGCTGATGCGGTTGAAGGGGATGGGTTGCGGCGCGCAGTTTTCGTTGGTAATGATGAGCCGTTGGTTGTCGCTTTCGATGCGTTGTTCTTTGGCGCTTAAAAGGTAGATGGCTTTGCGTTGGGGTTGTGCGAGGCTGGGCATGGGTTATTCCTCTTCGTCGTCGGGATCGGCCAGTAACGGGGTGCCTTGCGCGCGCCAGTATTTGGCAAGGGCGGCGCTTTGGATGCGCAGCCAGCGGCGGTGGTGTTTGGCGTGCTGTTCCCACGCAGCGAAGAAGGTGTCGCGCCCGGCTTTGCCGAGCAGACAGGCTTGGCCATCGTGATGGAAGTGCTCAATCCGTAAATGCCTGCTGCGGATTTGTTCCCAGAGCCAGGCATCGACATGCGGCCGCAGCGGTTCGATGAGGTCGGAGGCGAGGGATTCGCGTCCGAAGCTCGGGCGATGGTAGAAACCCAGCATGGGATCGAGCCCGGCCATGTGCGCGGCGCGCACGGCGTCGCTGTGGAGCAGGGTGTACGCCAGGGATAATCCGGCGTTGATGGGGTCGCGCGGGGGGCGGCGGTTGCGACCAGTAAACCCAAATGAGGGCGGCATGAGGGCTGCATAGGCTTGAAAGTAAGCTCTGGCTGCCGCGCCTTCGTGCCCGCGAAGGGTGGCGTGATCGGGGGTGGTTTGTGCCAGACGGTCGAGAATGGTTTGCAGGTGGTTGATGCCATCGAGCAGTGGTTTTCTGGCATCGGCGCGTTGAGTGAGCGCTTGTTTGAGCAGGCGCTGCTGGCGTTTGATTTTGCTGATGACCAGTTGTTGCGCCATGGGTTGGCATTGCGCCGCGTCGCTGACTTGGCAGGCTTGTGCGAGGCGGATGGCGGCCTGGTTGTGTGCGGGCCCGAGCATGAGCGCGACGCGGCGACTGTGGCGGGGGCTTAAGATCAATACGGTGGCGTTGTTTTCGGCCAGTTTCAATAACAGGCCGGTATCGAGCGTGATGTTGTGCTGAATGACGAGCCGCTCGATGAGTTTGAGCGGTACGCGGTTTTTTAATGTGCCATTTTGCTCAATGCGCAGCGTTTGGCTTTCGAGCGTTAATTGAATATCGCTGCGGTTGATGTAGAGGGTGGCCATGCGGGTTATCCCAGGTAGAAGTAGTCGGGGTCAGCGGGTGCATTGGCTTTGCCGTGCGTGAGTACGCTGGCACGGGTGTCGAGGCGGATCAGTAGAAAGCGATCTTCGTTTGCGAGTAATTGCCCCATGTCGAGCAGCAGGTCGGCTTTTTCCACCCCGCTGAGGAAGATTTCATGCACGGATTTTTGGCCGCCGGTGGCGTGGCTCCGCACAAGGTGCAGCGCGGCACTCAATCGCTTGGGGTCGCGGACATCGTAGGCGGCAAGGTGGAGTTGGCGTTGGGGCATGGGGTTCTCCCGCGCGGTTGGCTTGGGAGAATTATCGAGATGCGGCGGCTTGGGTGCCGGGTTGGCAAGCTTGCGGGGCTGTTTAGCCTGCCGTGCGCGGCAGGTCGCCGTTCTCGATTCGCGCGAGGAGTTTCGTCAGTATTTGCTGAAGCAGGTTTTCATTCAGCATGATTTTTTGAATGTCACCGGTGCTGCCGCGTGTGCCGTGTGCGACTTGATTGCGCAGGTTTTTAAGTAGTTTGTAGTCGTCATGCTCTTGGCCGCGCTGGTTTTTTTGCGCCGCTTCGTAGTCTTTGCGTGATTGCTCGCGTTTTTCAAAGTCGACAATGGATACATTGTCTTTCAGGCATAGCTTGGTAATTACAGACTCATAGGCATAGAGCGTGGCGCGCAGGTAGTCTTTGCGTTCCAGAGCCCTTCTGGCCAGTTGGGTTTGTTTTTCAAACTGTTTTTTCTCGTCCAGCCAGTTTAGTCGCTCGCGAATGGCCGGCAGGAGTAATTCGGCTTCGGGTTTGAGTTTTGCTTGATCCAACCCGGCTTCGCGCGCTTTGCGTAATTTGCCGGTGGCTTCGCCCACATTGAGAATGTTTTCGAAATAGGCGGCTTCACTCAGGGCTTGGGTGGATGCGGGGGATAAACCTGCTTGTTGAAGCAGAGGCACAAAGATGCCGTAATCGCCGTCTTTGTCGAAACTGGCGAGGGCTTGTAGCCCATCGGCAATGCGCAGTAAGCCAGAAAGATCATGTACTGGGGCGTTGCCCGTGTCGGGGTCATAGGCGGCGTACCAGATTTTTTCGATGCTCGCGTTGCGTACGATGCGTAAATACAGCGCCGCAAGCAAACTCAGCATGGGTAAGTGGCGAAAGCCATGGGTGACATCCAAATGTACGCTCTCGCCTGCGGGGACATGGTTGGCCATGATGCTCAGCAGTTCTACTTGTTCGACCTCATCACGCGCATAGGGTATGAGTGTCAGTTCAACTTGGCAGCCTAAATGTTTGCTCAGGAATGGGCTGAGTTTGTCGAGCTGGGCTTGGGTGACTTGTTTGCCTTCGCAGGCTTCAATTAAAGAAACTCGCTCATCGGCTCCTTCATCCCCCAAGTCAATATCGCCTTCGAATAGATGATCCCACATGCTGCCGCTGGTGCCGAGAATCAGCATGCGTTGCGGGTGCAGCCGTTGTTGCAGAGCCCAGCCAAAAAAAGCCAGGGATTGGGTCTGGTTACCGTCATCGAAGTGGTATTTGGTGGGGCGGTAGCCGTTGGCATCTTTGGGGGTGCGGCCAAGAATGGTGATCAGCGTAGTGCTCATGGAGACGCTCTCCGTGTGTTTCAGGTGTGAGTTTCGAGCTGGATTGGGCTGTGAAAATACAGCCAGCCGAGCTCATGGGGGATATTGGCAAGTTCGTCTGCGTCGAGAATGCGACCTTCGGGCAGGCGTTGGGTCAGTCGAAAAACCAGGGCGCTGTCGCCGGGTTGGAGTTTGGCGGCGATGCGGTTGACGGGAATTTCGCGTTGCAGCAGTTCACCAAGCAGTTGGGCGGTGGCGGCATGGCCAATGGCGGATTGCACCTCATGGCCGTTTAGCCTAGCGCGGGCGGTCTCCACGGTGAGTGGGCCTTCAAAACGCCACAGTCCGTAGCCGGTAAGGATGGGGGTATTGAGCAGATAGATCATGGCGCGAGTCCGGGGTTTGGCGTTGGAGCGGCATGATAAGGGCGGTTGTTCGCCTTGACGGATGTGGCAAGCTTGCGCGCTGGGCGAGCGGTCAGGGGCGTACGCATTCGATGCGGATATCCATCGTGGGCGCAAGGTCGAGCCAGGCGCGGTCGGCGGTGAGTACGGTCGCGTTGAGGTGTTTGGCAGTGGCGAGGCAGGCGCGGTCGCCGAGGGAAAGGCCGAGAGGGCGGGTCGTTGGCCTTAGGCCAGCGGTGGCGCGTGCCAGTTCGGTGCCGTATTCGATAATGTGCAGGTTGGTATCTTCAATGGTCGTCCACGCCTGTTCCAAGGACATGCCCCAATCCATCAGGCGGGTGAGCACTTCCGTGAGGTTGACGCTGGAGATCAGGCAAGGGCGCTCAAACAAAGCGCGCCCGACTCGTTCTGCGCCGGGTTCGCGGTTGAGGTAGGCCAGCACGGCGGAGGCATCCAGCAGAAATTTACTCACGCGCGGCCTCGGCGCGGCGTTCGGCAATGAGTTCATCCACGAGCGAAACACCTTCTGGTACATAGCGACGCACTAACTCTTGGGCACGGCGCAGGCGTTCGCGCCGGGTGGTGAGGCGTGCCTCGCCATCCACCAGTTCCCAAAGCACGGTATCGCCTTCCTTAAGTTCTAATGCTTTGCGTATGGCGGCGGGGATGACGACGCGCCCGCCTTCTGACATTTTCATGGTGTACATGGCATTGATCTCCATTGATGGGATTAAGTGTCAATGTAGTGCTCGTCTGTCATCTTGGCAAGCTTGGGTCAGAGTTACCCTTTAAGTGTTTGAATGGCTTCGCTGATTTGCTGCTTGCGTTCTTTTTTGCCGGGTGTGCCCCATGCTTTGCTCATAGTTGCGGCGAGTAGTTCGCCGGCGGCTTGGCGGCTGCGTGGGTCGATCCATTCCAGCACGGTCTTCACAAACTCCAGGCGTTGTTGGTCGAAGGCAGAGCCGGGTTGGTAGGCACTCTTGCGCGCGGTTTCGAACAGTTGGCGGAAAACCTCGACCTGCTTGAGTTCTTCTTCATGAGCCAGATCTTCAGGGGAAAGAAGGGCGCGGCGTGCTTCATCGGCTTCTTTATGAGCCTTTTCAATGCGTGCTTGCTCGGCTTGGGCTTCTGCATCTTTGTCACGCCCCATCGCCCCATAACCTACGGCAGTTTTGGCGCCGAAGCCGAGCCATTCGAAGGCGTGTTCGAAGGCGGCTTGCAGTAAGGTTCTCCAATGTTCTCCTGCCACGAGATGCGGCGCATGGCGTGTGAGCAGGGTGGTGTCGCAGGTGACGAAAAAGCTAAAGCCCGATCCCGGCGGCACGGTGAGGAAGTTTAGGGGGGTGGGGCTGCCGGAGTCGTGCGGTGTTTCGCTGTCACCGCTCTTGCGGTCGCTCTTTTGCTGGTAGTAGTGCGACTGGTGCGGGGTCATGATTTCGACCGCAAGGCTGTTGCCGGCGATTTGCGGAATCACATCCCAGAAGGTGAGTGCGCCGCGCAGGTGTTCTTTTTCGCCGTCTTGGGATTCGAGGCCAAACAGGGCATCGATCAGGGAGAGGAGAATGGTGGTTTTTCCAATGCGTAGTTCGATATTTTTGTTTACTGACCAGCCGTGGCTATCGCCCCATTCACCCGAGGCCAGTTCACGCGCCGCTTGACGCAGCACGCCCTTGACCCCGGAGCCGGGCAGGTAGGGCAGGCCATAGGGGTTCAAAAAGGCAAAGCCGTTTTCCAGCGGGTGTTCGTTGCCAAGGCCGGTGGTAAAGGGGGCAGTGGCGATGGCTTCGAGGCGGATGCCTTCGTGTGGTAATACGCTGGCAAATCCGGCCTCTTGGCGGGTTTTCAGGGATTGCATGATCTCCTTGTCGGCGGCGTTAAGCGCTTGGGCATCCTTGAGGGCGGAAACCTTGTTTTCGTATTTGAAAGCGCGCTCTTCGCTTGCCTGCCCAGTTACGCGGTAGTTGATGTCATGGTTTGTCCACAGTGTTTCGTGGCTGCGGTTGTTTACGCCCCACAGTTTGAGGTACATGCCAAAACGCATTCCCGGCGAGGCGTTCTTAAAATCTTGCCCAAGGTATTTGGGTACGGCGGCAATCGGCATGTTTAATTTCCTCCATTGCGCGCGGCGGCCATCTGGCGCAACCATTTGAGCCAGGCGAAGGCTTCTGTAGTCAACGCTTGAAAGTGGCGAGGCTCGGCCTGCATCAGATGCTGCATGAATGCGTCAAATTCCTTAGGGGTTTGGCATTGCTCATGCAGCCAGTCGCGCAGGTGTTGAGCAAGCGTTTCGTGCCGTCCGCCCTTGTCGTGCAACCAGGCGATAACCTGCATCAGGCCACTGTTCATTATTAAAGCCGGTAAGCCCTTGGCATCGTTCATGTAATCTTTGCCGTGCTTTTCCAAGCCATTGGCGGCTTTTTTCCAAGCATGTTCGGCACGCTTCTGTTCCAGTGTCTGCTTGCTCATTACTTGCCCTCCTCAACGCGCGCAATGACCAAACCGCGTCCGGTGGTGGCGTCGCCGCCGATTTGCAGCAGCTTGCCGTCGATCAGCTTTTTGATTTTGTACATGACATCCTCAGCTTCGAGGTCTTCAACCTTGTTGCCGCTGCGGGTTTTGCTGGCCATCAGCGGGGCAATCAGTAGTGATTCCGGCGGTAGGTTTTCGGTGTAGAACAGGCCGCCGTCTTTCGCGGTACCGGTGTTCGGGTCGATGCGGACATGGGGTTCGACCAGCATGGCGTTTTCAGCAAAGTAGGCAAAATCAGTGTCGGAGAGCACGACGAGGTCTTGGCTGAGTTTGTTGCGAAAGAAGTCGTAAGCGGTATCGCTGGGCAGGGCGCGGGTAGCAAGGTTTTCCGCAATCTTGGGCAGTTCTTGCGAAATCTTGGCGGTGTATTCAAAGGCCTCCAGATGCAACTTGTCCTTGTTCGCGCCTGCCAGCAGATCGGGGTTGGCAATCAGGCAATGGCCTTCTTTGACCTCGTGCAGAGCAGGCCAGCTTGCTTCAGCGCCTACGGTATTGAGCAGCCGTTGTGCGCGTGCTAACGCCTGCGGGCAGGTGGCATAGACGAAGCCGCCACGCAGGGAACGAATGGGTAGGGCGAGGGTTTGTGCATCGCCGAAGCTGACCGCGCCTGCGTGCAGGTCTGAGTTGCCGGATTCCGGGCCGAGAATGCGGGCGATCAAACCTTCTTCACCGCCCAGCGCCTTCCAGCTGTGCCGTACCGCGCCCTTGATGCCGGAACCGGCAAAGCTGGGGTGATTGGTGTGGCGCTCGCGCTGGGTGGGGTTGTCGATGACGCCAATGGCTTGACCGGCGCCCATGTGGACGGGACTGGTGGCGTAGAGAAAGACGGCAGCGTGTTTTTCAAACATGGTCAGGCTCCAAATCAGTAAACGGCAAAAGTGAAATGGTTAAATCCCTCGGCGCGGCGGGCAGCATCTTCGCAGGTGTCCGACCACAGGCCTTGGCTGGCAAGCTTTTCAAGGGCGTCGGGGGTGGCTTCGAGGTCATCCAGCCAATACACGCTGCCCGTTGGCGCGACGCGCTGGGCGGGTTTGGGTTGCCCCTTGCCATCACGAGCGGCCAAGTCCCAGCCGGAGATGACTTCCGCACGCGGCACGGCGGCGGCAACAATCCAGCCAGCTACTCCGTGTAGTTCGAAACGAATCGCGCCGTCCTCGCGGCGGTTTTCGGGCTGCGCGCCATTGGGCAGCCAGCCTTGACGGAACAGGCCGGGCGTGGTGAGCAGCAGGCGGCAACTTCTGGCTTGACGGAGGGCAGCGTAGTCCGCTGCGGGCGGGCGATGTTCGATGGCGTGAATGGCCGCGCCGCGTCCATCGCCGCCCAAGCGGAGTAGGCCATTTTTTGGCGGTTCGGCTCCAGTGACGGAAACCATGAAACCCACGCCGGGTTTGAAGGCAATGGCCTGCAAGGAGAACAGTTTGCCCTCATCCGCCCGGCGCTGCGCGACCGAAAGCCCCACACCCACGCGCTCGTCGATGCGCCACAACGCGTTGGATTTCACCAGATGTTCGCTGGCGGGTGGTTTGCCGTGAAGATAAGCCTCAAAGCCTGATTGCGTCAGCCAGTAACCGCTGGCCGGTTTGGCGCGGGTAGTTTCCGCCAACACCGGGTGCATTGGCAGCGGGTTGGCGCTGCCGATGCCGCTGGCAAGCGGGACGGGGCGCGACAGGCGCGCGGTGGCCGTAGCGTGCTCATCCTCGACAATGGAAAGATCCGCCGGCGGGGCGATCAGCAGTTCGTGGCGGCCATCGGCCATGCGTCGCGCCAGATGGAACCCGGCGAGGGCAAAGCTGCCGGGCGCAGCGGGCGTGCCGAGCGTTGCATGGCTGATTTGCCCTCGGGCGAAGGCTTGCATGTCGATGCGATCATCGGCCAGCATCCGCGAACGAATCGCGCCCGCCGCCACCGAGGGCCAGGGCGGCAGCAGCGCCTCGCCGTAGCTGCCGGGGTCGCCGAACAGTTTGTTACCGCGCAGGATGAGTACATCCAAGGGTTCGATAAAACGGGTTTGCAGGGTGTTCATTCTGCGCCTCCGGTGCGGGTTTCACGGGCAAGGAATTCGGCCACGGTGAGGAAGTTTTCCAACCAGTCCAAGCCGTCCTTCTCTTGTTGCGCGGCCAGCGCGGTGAGGCGTTTCGCCAGACTGGCCGCCCTGTCTTTCTGCGCGTCACCGGATTGCCGGGCAAGCTGATAGGCCAAGAGGCTCTCCAGCATTTCGGGCGCGTCTTTGGGTTGTGGCAGGTCTTTGAGCCATTCCAGCGATTGATAGACCGCGCGGCGGGATGTGTCCTCAAGGGCAAGAAATTTGCACAGATCACCCAGCAACTTGAGCGGCTCGCCCCATTTGGCGGTCAGGCGCAGTGCGCCGCCGGAGCGTTTGATGATGGTGATGGAGAAGGCATCGCGCCCGCCTTCTGTCTTGGCGCGCTTCTCCGCCGTGCGCAGCTCGCGCAGGACGGCAGATAGCGGCGCCTGATGATGCGCCACCACCGCGCCGGTGGAGGCGGTGGCGTGTTTGCCCATCATGCGCATCAGACGGCCATTGAGCCAGGCAAAGCCATTTTTGCAATGCAGCTTATTCCAGTCCTTGCGCAGTTCCTTCCAGTCAGCTTGCTCGTCTTCGGGCAGCGTGCCGGAATAGGCATGGCGTAGGCGCTGCATCATCGGCAGCATGTCGGCCACCGGCAGCATGGCGAGCACATCATCCCCACCGGCGTAGATGACCCGTCCCAGATGTTCTTCTTCCACCACATGGCGCACCACAGTTTGCGAGAAATCGTTGAGCGCGCCGGAAATGGCCAGATGGCGGTTGGGCGAGATGGCGCGTTTCTGCCGACCATATTGCTGGATGAGGGGCTGTTTTTCTGCGTATTGGTCAAACCCTTGTTGCACCTGCGGGTGGAAGCTCTCGCGGTAGCTGATGGTGGTGCCGGTTTGCTCGTCGCCGGAGAGGATGGCGCCCATTTTGTCGCCGTCCATCATGATGAGGGCGTAGTAGGTTTCGAGCTTGGTCTCGTTCTTGCCCAGTGCGGTGGCAAGGGTCTGACGCACCAGTTTTTGCGCATCAGTGATGGCGCACTCGCTGTCGGATTCGTCGGCCTTTTCCAACAGTGCGGGCAACAGCTTGGCATACTTAAGCGCAGGTTTTTGCTCATGCCTGCGTATAAGCCTGCGCGGCAGGGCGACTGGGTCGGTTTTTTTTGCTGCATCGGCAAAACCTTCGGCAGTCAGGCCACCTTTTTCCAGCCAGTGGTCGAGCTGATGCGCCAGCGCCATGGTGTGGGTGGAGACCACGAAGCGGTTGATCGCAAGCATTGAACCATCCTCTTTCGCGGCCAGCGCCTTGCCGACTTCTTCCTTGAAGAGGGTCGGCCACAGGCGCTTGATGGCGGGCAGAGCGGAGAGATGTTCGCCTTTCTTGGCCCAGGAGGGTTTGGCTTTGGCCACCCTTGCCCAGAGTGTATCGGTCTGTTGGCGGTAAGACTTGGCAAGCTGGGCGCGATCGGTGGTGAGCCATTCGGCTTCGCCAGTGAGCGAACAGCGCCAGCCTTCTTCACAGGTTTGCTCGAAACTGCGCGTGGACTTGGCAGCCGCCATCACCCGCTCGGCCAGGTCATACACCGCCGGATAGAGTACGCCGGGATTGGGGGCAAAGAAGGTAGTGCCGTCGTCCCAGTCGATTTCTTTTTGTAGGGCTTTCCATGCCGGGGTATTCAGAAAACCGCTGGGCTTGCTCGGCTCGACACCGAAGAACGGCGCCATCGCTTCGGAGAGGGCGGAGGTATCGAGGTCGGTTTGGCGAGCAGCATTGCGCGGCTTGATGAGCGAGAAGGGTACGGCAGCCCAATGCACCTCGGGGAAACCGGCCAGTTGCTGCTTCATTTGTTCGTACGGTAGTTTTTCGGCTTCTACATCTAAGCCTGCTTCCTTCAACAATCGGGAAACAACATCCTTGCCCAGTTCCAGCAGCCAGCCACGCACGGTGGCAGTCACTTTTTCCGCTATCGCTTGGGCTTGACTGGCGGGCACCACGGCGACAAAGCGGTTGGGCAGGGCGGCGGAGAACAGCGGGTTGGCATCCGTGCCGCCCTTGTTCCACTCGCAGTCCTGGAACAGATCGTTCGGCAGTTTCATTTGGTCGCGCAGCCAGAGATCCACCTGCGGAATGCCGCGCAGGCGGGGGAAGAGGATGGCATCTGGCCCGAGTTCCTCGCACACCGGGCGCATGGCTTCCCAGGCGAGGCGCGAGAGCAGGTGCGAACCCGCCCACAGGTCTGAGGTGGAACGCGCAGCGGCGATAAAACCCTGCACCGGGCCAATGGACAAGGCGAGCAGCGCAGCCTCACCGTTCTTGTCAGCGGCAAAGGCCCCGGCAAAAGCCGAGGTCAAATCCAGATGATCCCAAATCGAATGATCGGGCACGCGGGTATCGGCGGGCAGCAGCGGCCAGAGTTGGCCGAGCGTGCCGTTGTCGATTTCCTCGCTGAGTTCCGAGCCAAAGCGCCAAAAGGCCAGCAGGGTTTTGCGCAGATCATGGCTGGTTTCGTCTTTCGCACCCAGCTTCACCAGCAGGCGGGAAAAGTGATCGAAGCTGCGGCGTTTGATGTCGTCGATTTCGGTGTCATTCAGGGAGTGCAAATCGACCTGATCGCCCGTCAGTGGATGGGTGAGCACGGGTTTTTGTGTCCAGCGCACCTGCGCCCAGTCGGCCACGGCGAAGGTTTTTTCCTCGCCCTTCTTGGTTTGTACGGTGATTTCGCGCCTCGGCCATTGCGGACGGTCGGCGGCGGCCGCCCACCAGTCGGCGCGCTGGATGATTTTGTACACATCCAGCGGCAGGCCTTTTTTGAAGATCACGCGGGTGAGTACATCGGCATTATCCGGGTCAATTTCGGCCAGTTCTTCGGGGGTTGTCTCCTTGAGGCCGAGCAGGCGGATGAGCGCTTTAGAGGTGCCGCCTTCATGCCCGGCCGGATCGCGTAAAAGCACCAGCGCCTTTTCCGCCGGATCGTGCAGGCGGGCGGCGAGCTTGGTTTGCCAGAGGGTGGTGTTGGTATCAGGCGTCATGGCGTGCCTCCTTGTCTGTGCTCGAGGTGTGGCCTAACATACACATTCGGAGGTGTATATCATGCGTACCAATATCGTTCTTGACGACAAACTGGTCGATGAGGCCATGCGACTGGTCGGCGGCAGAACCAAGCGAGAGGTGGTCGACATGGCCTTGCGCGAGTTGGTTGCACGCCGCCGTCAGCGGGAGCTTCTGGATCTGGTGGGGCAGGATCTGATCGACCCCGACTACGATGTGCGAGCTGTTCGCGCCGGGATGCTGCGTGATCCTGATTGATAGTTCGGTCTGGATTGACCTGCTGCGGGAGCGGCAAACGGTTCCGGTCTTTCGCGTGCGCCGTATCCTGCTGGAGGAACTGGCCTGCATCGCCCCGGTGATTCTCCAGGAATTGCTGCAAGGGGCGCGGTCTGGCGCGCAATTATCCCTGCTGCGCTCCCGTTTTTCTGCTCTGCCGATGCTAAGCCCGTCGACGGCGACATACGCCGAGGCGGGCGCCTTGTTCGCCCGCTGCCGTTGGGCGGGCATTACCCCGCGCAGCCCGCATGATTGCCTGATCGCGCAGATCGCCATCGAGCACGCAGTACCGCTCTTGCACGATGACCGCGATTTCGAGCGCATGGCCGAGGTGGAGCCGCGTTTGAGGTTGGTGAGTGGGTAGTTCATTGGCTTATTCCGAAATGCGGGTGAGGTTTTGCGCAGGTGCGTCGAGAAAAGCGTGAACACGCTGCCAAACATTCTCAATCTCTCTTTTGTGTGGATTAAAACTGCGCGGTGGAAGGTGCGGCACATGGAAGATCACGCCCACAATTTTGCCAGCATCGGTTTTGCGCACTTTGAAACGCAGGGTGTTAGGGAGGCGGGCGTTGTTGTCCCAGTTCTGCACAGAATGGTTCGTGACGGGGTAGCTCAGCCAGTGGCGAGATTCGGGTGCCTCGGCGTTTTTCCCAGTCGTGAATTTGAACTGGGTACGCAGACCGATTTTGATCTCGGCTAGGGTTTTCATAAGTGTCTTCCAATCGTTATGCGGCGCGGTCTGCCAGATGAGCGGGGCCTTCTCGTCCCGGCCGATGGCATGGGACCAGTCTCGGTCGAGACAGGCACACCAATCTCGCTGGGGTGTTTGGCCTGTGAGAACCGGCGTGTCGTTGATCGGGGTTAGCATGAATGCCCCCCAACCGTTGCGAGAGCGTCCTCCCAAGGTGCCGTACTTGTCTATGAGCCACAGAGCCCGCTCGATAAGCCGCGAGTAGATTTCCGGCACGGCAATTGAAAGGCTGGCGGCTTCTTCGGCCTGGATGGCGGCGTTGGCCTTAAGTGCGGGCTGTTTCGCGCCTCTGGGTAAGGTGAGCGGGCCGAATCCCATGTAGAGATCGCTGCCAACTGGAAATTTCACTTCAGGGTGAGACACGGACTCCAAAGCCTGCCAGTTGCGCATTTCGCCCATATTCCAGCGATCCAGTCGGATTCTCACCAGACTTTTACGGCTTTCGCCATCAGTGGCCATGCCAAACAAAAGCCCTTCTTCACGCCGCATTTCGTCCACACGCACGGCAAAGTTTTTGTCTGCCGCATACGCCACCCGCCACCACTCGCGCAGCAGGTGTTTGATGGGCGGTGTGCGCCACTGGGCATTTTGATCCGCATTGCCCATGAACGCGGGGGTGGTAAAACTTAAGGTGTAGCGCAGTTGTTTCACGCGGATTCTCCTTGCGGGCGTGGGCGGCAGGTGTCGATGGTGATGACTTCGGCCGGGAGTTTGATCAGGGTGTGACGATAAACTTGCCCGGCTTTTTTGTCTTCGGTGGCAAGCTTGTACGGCTCGCCGCGGCGTCCCAAGGCCTGGGCGATTTTTGTGTTGATCTTGCTTTTAACGGGGTCGAAGTTTTCTTTGCCATAGCCACGGCGGTAGGCATCTTCGGTTTTTGCATACTCGCCGCCATGTTGATTGATGAGCTGGCCGAGTTTGTGCAGCAATTCATCCACCAAGGTGGCGTCGCTCCAGTGCAAGCCGGGTAGGCCTTGTTGCGCGCGTTGTGCGAATACCCAATAAAAAGCAAAATCCACCGGCGAGAGGGTGATGGTTTCGCCGCCGAGAATGAGGCTGCGGGTTCTGGGATGCAGTGCCAGTTGCAGCGGCGGCAGGGCTTTTTGCACCTCGCTCACCGCTTGGCTGTAGCTGGCTTTGCCTTCAATCAATTCATGCGGCAGCTTTTCACGCAGGCGCACAAACGGAATATCACCCAACCAAACCCGGGCATCACGGCAATCGAGCGCCAAGCCATTGCGGTCATTGATGACGCGGGTGGTTGGCGTGGGGTAGAAAAAATCCGTCAGGGTTTCAAACGGTTCGGACACCAAGACATGCGAGAGCCGATCTTGCGGCCGACCGTACAGGCTCATGGCATAGCCAAGATAAAAGCCCATGGTTTTGCGCCCACCGGCAATCGAAGCGTGCAGTTCCGAGTGGGTGTTTGCGGTGAGTTCCCGCACTTTTTCACAGATAAAATCGGCGGCGAGCGTGTTGTCAGCATCATCGCGAATGTCGTCCAGCAGGCTGCCATCACTGCGGCGAATCACATGGATGTGCGCTTCGGGGAATTCGATGGCTGGCAGTGCGTAGTCGGCACGCAAGCGATGAAACCAGCCCGGTTCATCGGAGAGCAATTTAAGGCGAGCGTTGTCCGCACCCTTGGTGGTGCTGATTAAGTGCACCTCATCGGGAATCCAGGAGATGCTCTGCCGAGTGGCCAATGCGTACAGGGTTTCGGTGACGATTTGCGGCGAGAGACCGGTCACGGCGAGCAGTATGCGGCGGGGCGCGGTCATGAGGGGCTGTGTCATGCGGTGTGTCCTTGTTGATTCATGGCGTCCATTGTGCCGCTTGCTTGGGATTAAGGCAGCGCTGGAAAGCTTGCCGTGTCATCCATGCTGCGTATGCGATACCGCCCTAAGCCCATGGTGGTCGATCGCCCCACATGAGTGTGTTGCCCTATCCAGAGATAAGGCCAAAAAAGCGCAAGCTCTGCGCCCGCAAGTCGAATTTGCCCCACCAAACCACCCAAATTCATGGCGGTGTGTTGTCGGCTGGAATGACGGGTCAAGTCCAGCCACTGCAGGTTTTTATCCATGAGCGCAACCGCTCGCGCCGCTTGATTTAAGGCTTTGTAATCGACTATCAGCTCATCGGGGGTATGAAAGGCCATCAAAAGAGAAATTCGCCGCAACGCATGACCAAAAAGATCTGCAAAATGAAATAGCGCTACCCCGACATGCCGCCCGTCCCGGCGAATCCGCAGCGGCGTTTGCAGGTCGATGAGGATGTCGCCATCTGGCTTGGCGGGGCAGGTGGGGGAAAAAGGCGCTGGCGTTAAGAACCCAGAGGTATTGCCACCGGCTTGCCACTGACCGGCGGCCTCGTTCCACTGTTCATGGGCAAGGTAATCCAAGCGACGACCGGCAATTCCGGGCGGATTGCTCGCCGAGCGGATGAGCGTGTTAATCATCAAACTGGCGTGTTGTGTGGCATGGCCAATCAAGATCAAGTGCAAGTGAATCGTCCCGTCGTCTGCCGTGATTTCATGCAAAACATAAGGATGCGGTGCCTCTTTGTACAAACGAAGCTTGTTGGCATCCGGTGGAATAGGGGTGTCGAACAGATAGGCATAATCGCAACGATAGCGCATGGGGCAGCCGGTGCATTCATCGGCACCCGTGAGGCAAGCGGTGCGGCGCAACGCATGCCCCAAGGCACCGCGCCAAGCATTCCCCGCAAAAGCAGGGGCAGAGCGATTCGATTCATTTCTAAATTGAACACGATAATGGCTGATTGGCAGGTTCATTGTTTGTGATTCACTCAAGCCCTATTTGCGGTTCAACGGGAGAATACTCGGGGGCGTTATCAAGCACGGCCAGATGCAGCAGATTGTCACACAACCGTGAATATGCACCTTTTTCACAAGCTTGCGAGCGGGTAATTTTAGTCGAAATTTACAGCAGCATAGCTTGAAAGGCGTCCACATGCTGCCTGGGTGTAAGAATTTCTGGGCTGGCGTCAGTATCGGATTCAAGGTTATTACGCAGAGTGGGGATAGCTCTCGAGGATTAGCGTTATCGACTACGTTGAAGGGTTTTTTAGATTTGCATCGCTGTTCATGCTTAGCGGTTGTAGCAAAAGTAGGGTTCTACCCCGTTTACACGGACGGTTGTAAAAAGGCTAAAAATTTCTGATCCTGCTTGGCGAGTCTACGTCGCATCCGTGGATTGTGGAACCGCTCG
>NCKC01000036.1 GCA_002282715.1 Halothiobacillus sp. 15-55-196
GTCGATCCCGTTCTGGATATATTTTCTTCAGAACCCGCTTCCGTTGCCCCGCAGACAAAACCGATTCCCGCACGCGCGGCCAAAGCGGCAGCCAAACAGCAGCCTGTGCTGGGTACCTCGGGCGGTAAACCCATCGTGGATTTGCTCGATTTCGCGCCACAACGGCAGTCGGGCTTCAGCGAGGAAATGCTCGAATCGATGTCTCGTTTGATCGAGGATCGCCTGGAAGAATTCGGTGTGCGGGTGGCTGTTGTGGCCGCGACGCCCGGCCCGGTGATCACCCGTTTTGAATTACAGCCAGCCGCTGGCGTGAAGGTCAGCCAGATATCCAATCTGGCTAAGGACTTGGCACGTGCTCTGTCGATCGTTTCCGTGCGCGTGGTCGAGGTGATTCCGGGCAAATCCACCGTGGGTCTTGAGATTCCAAACAAGGTGCGCGAGATCATCGCACTGCGGGAACTGATCGAGTCGAAATCTTATCGCGACAGTCGATCACCGCTCACCATGGCTTTGGGCAAGGATATTGCGGGCGCTTCTGTTACGGCAGATCTTGCGCGCATGCCGCATCTGCTGGTGGCCGGTACGACCGGTTCGGGGAAATCGGTCGGTGTGAACGCGATGATCCTGAGCCTGCTGTACAAATCCACCGCCGATGACGTTCGCCTGATCCTGATCGATCCGAAAATGCTGGAACTATCTGTTTATGAAGGGATTCCGCATTTACTAGCCCCTGTCGTGACGGATATGAAAGAAGCCGCCAATGCCCTGCGTTGGGCCGTGGGCGAAATGGAACGGCGCTACAAGCTCATGTCTGCGCTGGGTGTGCGCAATCTGGCAGGTTGCAATGAAAAAATTTCTGCAGCGGCTGAAAAAGGCGAGCCGCTGCGTGATCCGTTCCACAATCCGGCCGAGGCGTTCGACCCCGATTTGCCCGCACCGGAGCTCGAACGCTTGCCGCATATCGTCGTCGTGGTCGATGAGTTCGCCGATATGATGATGGTGGTCGGCAAGAAGGTCGAAGAGCTGATTGCCCGCTTGGCCCAAAAGGCCCGTGCGGCGGGAATTCACCTGATTCTCGCCACGCAGCGCCCTTCGGTGGATGTGATCACCGGCCTGATCAAAGCCAATATTCCGACCCGTATTTCATTCCAGGTCTCCTCCAAAATCGACTCACGGACCATTCTCGACCAGATGGGCGCCGAGAACCTGCTCGGCCATGGCGATATGTTGTATCTGCCCCCCGGCACCGGTCTGCCCATGCGGGTCCACGGTGCGTTCGTCAGCGACGATGAAGTGCACCGCGTGGTCGAAGCGCTCAAAGCACTGGGTGAACCGAACTACATCGATGCTGTATTGTCCGAAGAAAGTGCGGCGGCGATTGTGTTACCGGGCGAGAAGCCGGTATCCGCTTCGGGTGAGGCGGTCGATGAGTATTATGATCAGGCCGTTGCGATTGTGACCGAAACCCGTAAAGCCTCAATATCTTACGTACAGCGCCGGCTCAAGATCGGTTACAACCGGGCCGCGCGGCTGATCGAGGAAATGGAAAACGACGGTATTGTCGGTCAGTTGCAGACGAATGGCTCGCGTGAAGTATTGGCTCCGCCGCCGCCGCGATCCTGAGTTATTTTTTATTCTCCCCGTTTTTGATCGAATATCTCAGATTCTTTGCGATTGGAATGCCAGGCAGGTTTTATGTTGCACCCCTTCAAGTTGAGACACTCTATGCTGAAAAATGGGTTGGTCGGTCTTGCTCTGGCGATCAGTGCTTTTGGCACCGTGTCTCATGCGTCGGAGATGCAGGCAGCCGAGGCGCAGACATTCCCTCTGGGTGCCTCTTCAGCGGCTGCTGATATCCGCCCCTTGACAGAATTTGTCCGCACGCTGAAAACCTTCTCGGCTGATTTTGTTCAGCAACAAGTGAATGTACGCGGGCAGAAGCAGCCCGCTTCATCCGGCCATTTCGTGCTGGCGCGTCCGGGCCGTTTCTTCTGGGCTTATGAAAAGCCATACGTGCAGAAACTGATCGCAAACGACGGCGTGTTGTGGGTTTACGATCCTGATCTGGCCCAGGTGACGCGCAGCCCGCTGGCCGACAATCGCGGTGCGCCGATTGGCATTTTCCTCGGCAACCAGCCATTGCAGGAAGTGTTTGACGTCAGCAGTATCGGCAAGAACGATGGCCTTGACTGGTACAGCCTGAAGGATCGCTCCGCGAAGAGCGACTTCAATCAGGTGCAAATCGGCATGGATACCAAGGGCATCAAGGCGATGGTGTTCACCGACAAGCTCGATAACCGCACCACCGTCCAGTTCAGCCAGCGCGAGGTCAACCATAATGTTGATGACGCGTTGTTCCAGTTCGTTCCACCCAAGGGCGTCGATGTGGTGAACAGCCGTTAGGGAAGCAGGCCTGATTACAGTGAATGTCGTCTATAAAATCAATGCGCCGATATCGGTTGATCAATTCATAGAACTTCTTAACGAATCAACACTTGGTGAACGTCGTCCTGTTGATGATCTAGCCTGTATGTCCGGTATGGTAATGAATGCCAATCTTATGGTAACGGCGTGGATTGGCAATCAGCTGATTGGGCTGGCGCGTTCGATGACTGATTTCCACTACGCTTGCTATCTTTCTGATTTGGCAGTTCATCGAGTACATCAGGGAAAAGGTGTCGGAAAGAAACTTCAAAGCCTCACTCAGGCGCAATTAGGCCCGAGGTGCAAACTGATTTTGGTCGCTGCGCCCGCGGCGAATGGTTATTACAAGCATCTTGGGTTTGCAAATAATCCAAGGTGCTGGGTGCTTGAGCGTGATCATGAAATCCGCGGTTAAAGATATGCATATTCTGGAGAAGATCATGCACCGCCAGTACGTTGTCACATTATTCAAACCCTGTCTTCAGAATTGCGCACGTGTCTGATCTTTTCCACACCGAACCCACGCCGCCGCTGGCCGAGGCACTCAGGCCGCACACGCCCGATGAGGTGATCGGGCAGACGCATCTGTTGGGTGAAGGCAAGCCGCTGCGGTTGGCGTTCGAAGCCCGCAAACCGCATTCCATGATTCTGTGGGGGCCACCCGGCGTGGGCAAAACCACGCTCGCCCGCCTGATGGCAAAGGCGTTTGATAGCTCGTTTATCGCCCTTTCTGCCGTATTTTCCGGCGTCAGAGACATCCGTGCGGCGATGGATGAAGCCGAGCGCAATCTCGCACTGGGTCATCCCACCTTGCTCTTTATCGATGAGATTCATCGCTTCAACAAGGCGCAGCAGGATGCGCTGTTGCCTTATGCGGAATCCGGTCTGGTCACGCTGATCGGCGCAACGACCGAAAACCCTTCGTTCGAGGTCAACTCCGCCTTGCTTTCCCGGGCGCAGGTTTATGTGCTCAAGTCCTTGTCGGATGATGAATTGCTGCTATTGTTCACGCGGGCGCATGACAAGGCGCTGGGGCACTTGCAGTTCGATCCGGAAGCAATCGATGCGGTGATTGGGCTGGCTGATGGCGATGCACGTCGCTTGCTCAACCTGCTGGAGCAATTGAACGCCGCCGCCAGTACCTCGAAGCGCACTCAGATCACCACGGCTTTTCTCGATAACGCGCTGAATCAAAGCACGCGCCGGTTCGACAAGGGCGGCGAGCACTTCTACGATCAGATATCCGCCCTGCACAAATCCGTGCGCGGCTCGCATCCCGACGCGGCACTGTATTGGCTGAGCCGGATGCTCGATGGCGGCGCTGATGCGCGCTACCTCGCCCGCCGTATTGTGCGCATGGCCTGGGAAGATATCGGTCTGGCCGACCCGCGTGCCCTGCAAATCGCCAACGATGCGGCCACCACCTATGAACGTCTCGGCTCACCCGAGGGCGAACTGGCGCTGGGGCAGGCGGTCATCTACCTTGCCATCGCGCCGAAAAGCAATGCCGGATACAACGCCTTCAATCAGGCAATGGCGTTTGTCAAACGTGACAAGAGCCGAGCGGTGCCGACTCACTTGCGCAACGCACCCACCAAGCTGATGAAGGAGTTGGGCTATGGCCATGACTATCGCTACGCCCACGATGAACCCAACGCCTATGCGGCCGGCGAAGTGTATCTGCCCGAAGGCATGCCGGAGCCGGGCTGGTATCGGCCGGTGCCGCGGGGGTTAGAAGAAAAACTGGCCGAAAAGCTGGCCTATCTCAGACGCTTGGACGAGGAAGCCGAGCGGTAGCGCTGAAGATGTAATATGCAGGTCAGTGATCTGTATTTTCCTGATTCCTGTCTGGGCACCTCGAAAAACCTACTGCGCGACCCGATTGCTGCGTTGGGCGGTGCTCGCTCCCTCGCCTATCTATTTGATATGTCTCGGTCGCTGCGCTCCGGCTTTTCGAGGTACCCGTCTGTCTGAACGGGTTGGGTACCACGCACCCGTTCGGGTGATAACCAGCCGAGGATTATCACGGCATATCGCAGCATTTTTTCCAGCAGCCAGATGAATGGAAAGAGCAGGATATAAATCACGCTCGTCCACCCCAGCAGTAAGGAAAGCCAGGCCGGTGCGCCCAGCAGATTTCCGAGATGCACGAACAGGCTGGAGAGTAACTCGGGGTGGGTGATGACGATGTAGGCGGTGGCAAGCCAGGCCGCTTTTCTCAGGAAACCGGGCGCGAGACTACGCGCCAGTATCCCCGTTCGTTCGACCCATCCGACTTTGGCGACCTTGGTTAACCCATCGGCTGTTTTGCCTTCCTTGGCTGCAAGTTTCCCTGCTTTGGTTGTAGCGATGGCTTCCACCGCCTTGGTTTCTTTGGCTGCTTGCGCCCCCGCCTTGCCCAATTTCAGCAGTTTCAATCCCGCTATGACCGGCAAGGCATCGACAGCGGCCCAGCCGATGTCTGCGGCTGTGATCTTCTCGTTCAGATCCTGTTTGCGTTCGACATCGGCGATGCCGCTGGTCAGGAAACGCCCCACATCCTGGGTGATGCGATCCGTGGTGTTCCAATGCGCCTTCCCCGCGCTGTCGATATCAAACTGTCCGAGAAAGTGGTTTCCTTCCAGACGAATATCGTGGATTGCCGCCCAGCCGCGTTGTTCGGGCGTGAGTTCGCTCAGTGGCTTCGTGGGTTGATCATCCGGCAATGTTTTCGTCGGCTCAGAACCCGTCAGGTTGTTCCACATGGACTTCGACTCTTGTGCAATCGATGATGCGGTTTGCGTGATGGCTTTGAGGGCATTAAGACTCTGGATGGAATGCGTGATGAAATAATCGATGACCGGGATGACGTCCGGGCCGAATCGCTCAAGGATGTTTTGGAAATCCGGATTTTGTCCGTACCAGTCCAGTATCCGGGGTGTCTGTTGCGGGTATTTTTGCAATGCCAGCCATGCTTGCATGGTGAGTGCCTGATTTTTCGAGTAGCTGAGCAATTGCGCCTGCACGAGCGGTGGCTGTTTCAAGACTTCTTTACCCAGATAACCCAAGCTGTTTTCAGCCTGTATGCGTACAAGCAGGTCGTCGTAGTCCAGGTGGTTTGTGTGATAGGCAACTGCGCTGGCCGTGAGTACGGCGATCAGGGCGAAGGTCCATAGTTTTCGAGTCGTCAGAAATGGCGGGCACCTCGGAAAACCTACTGCGCTGTCCGATTGCTGCGTCGCGTGCTCGTTTACGCGCAGCTGGCGTAAGCCCGCGCCTCGCCTATCTACTTGATATGTCTCGTTGCTCACTGCGCGGCTTCTTGCACTCAAACATGCTCGTGACGGTTTTTCGAGGTGCCCTAGCGTTGGTCTGCGGGTGCTGGCTTGATCGGCCTGCTTTTTTGACTGACGGGGCAACTCGGAGGAATGGATGGACATGATTACCCTGATCTACTTGCCTATTGGATTTGCTTGAAAATCCGTGGGGCGGGGTTTTATCGAAGTTTCGGCAGAAGGTTCACCCGCATGATTCAAAGTGAAATCAAGCCTAACCAAGGTTTGTTCGATTAATTGCTGCTCTGCGTCCATCCAGGCGCGTGTGACGGGATAGAGCTTATGGCTCCGAACATCCGGTCGACCCCACAAAGCAGCCCGCACTTGTGCCAGATTGAGTCGCTCAGCCGGCATGGCCGGTACCCAGCCTTCTCGCTTTTGGGTAACCACAAGATTGATCAGCCCGCCTTTGGCCAGTTGTTCCAAGGCTTGCTGGGTGTCGTCCGGATTTATGGACAGCACTTCGAGCAGCGTGTGTTTCAGTTCATCGGTGCCGGGTGCCGCTTTAGCGTTATGAAATTGCGCTTCGATTCGGGAAAGGGCTTCAAGCGCGGCAGTCATCAAGACGAAAGGATGATTCTCCTGGGTTTTTTCGCGGATCGAGAGTTGTTCTATGTTTTGCCACGCGTATGAAACCGTGGCGCCCAAAAGCACAATCATCCAGGCCAGTTGCAGCCAGACCATGAACAGGATCAGCGAAGCAAAAGCCGAGTAAATTGCGGTGTACTGCGTGGAAGTGGCGATCATGCTGCCGAAGGCCAGACCAATCCCATTCCACAAAATCGCAGCCACGACACCGCCCGCCAACGCGGAAGAAAAACGTACCGATGTATTGGGCACCAGGGCGTAGATGAAGGTGAATACGGCCACCCAGACCATGAACGGTACCAGCCATGCGACTGATGCGAGTGCGTCCCGGAATACGGAATGTTGCGTGAAGTCGGTCACGAATTGGTTGGAAAGCAGGCTGGCCGTGAGGCCGGTGGCAGCCAGCACGAGCACGGGTCCGACCATCAGAACCGTCAGGTACATCGTGAGACGGGTCGTGATCTGTCGGAGTTGCAGGACATGCCATATGCCGTTGAATACCGACTCGATTTTCTGCATGAGTGTCACGACGGTGAAAAACAGCATGGCGATGCCCACTGCACCTAAGACCCCGACCTTGATATTGCCGACGAATGTCAGGATTTGTGTGGTAAGCCCTTCGGCAGAGCTGCCCAGCGGTTCGAGCAGGGTGGTGAGGAAGGGTTCGATCACCTGATCGGAGCCAAAAGCCTTGAGTACCGAAAAACTCACGGCAAGCAACGGTACAAGCGAAAGCAGGGTGATGTAGGATAAACTCATGGCGTTGAGTTGCAGATTGCCTTTGAACGCTTCACGGCTGATGTACAGGCCGATGCGGCCGAGGCGTTGCCCGATGCGCTGGTGGCGCCGGTGCGGCTTGGACTGCCAGATCCAGCGGTTGGCTGCTCTTAGCTGGCCCAGCAATGATGTGATTTTCATGGGCTCTCGTTCGTGCGGTCATAACGGTTCTTACATTCTAAGCTACCCCAAACAGAGCCAATTTGCAGTAGCCTTTTCTCAAGTACAACTGATGGTGAATTATGAGCAAGTCTGATTTGAGCGTCCCGGTCGTTCTCGTTTTTTCCGGGCACGATCCAAGCGGCGGTGCGGGCGTTCAGGCGGATATCGAAGCAATCATCAGCCAGGGCGTTCATCCGGCTACGGTGATCACAGCACTGACGGTTCAGGACACGGTGAACGTGAGACGCTTCGTGCCGACCGATCCTAGCCTCGTGATCGAACAGGCGCGCGCCGTGCTGGAAGACATGCCCGTGCAATGCATCAAAATCGGCATGATCGGCAGCGTGGCGCTGGTCGAGGTGATTCACAGTATTCTCAAGGATTATCCTGATATTCCCGTCGTCCTCGATCCGGTTCTGGTTGCCGGCGGCGGCGGAACATTGGCCAACGAAGATGTGGCGCGGGCGATGATCAACCTGCTTCTGCCGTTGACGACCATTCTGACGCCCAATGCCTACGAATCCAGAGCCTTGGTCAAGTTGGCGCACATTCCCGCCAATGATCTGGATGCACGTGGACAAGCGTTGCTCGACATGGGGCCGGAATATGTACTGCTCAAGGGCGGCGACGAACAGAGTACGGAGGTCGAAAATTGGTTGTTCTCCCGCCATCAACCGCCCAGAAAATTCACCTACGAGCGCTTACCGGGTGAATTCCACGGTTCGGGATGTACGCTGGCGTCCGCCATTGCGGGTCTGATTGCCCAGGCCACGGATGCAGATTACGTGAACGCCATCCATGAAGCGCAGGAATACACCAGCCATGCCTTGTTCCATGCGGCCCAGATCGGACGTGGACAGTGGATTCCGCACCGTTTGTTCTGGGCAGACTCCGAAGATGAAAACGAAGAATCCGATGCAACACCGCGCATTCATTAAGAGCGCACTCAGAGGATGGGGGGAGCGATAATGGCATCGAAAACGCCAAGTGCGTCCGAGCTTTTTTCCCTGCTCGATGAAATTGCCCACATCTTGCGCGAAATCGGCCTGAATACCGAGCGTCCCACTGATGCCGCCATGGCCAGTACCGCGCCATTCTGTTTTGATACGCTGGCGTTTCACGCCTGGTTGGAGTGGGTTTTTCTACCGCGTATGCAGCAGACGATCGAGCAAGAACGCAACCTGGCCGCGCCATGCAACATTGCGCCGCTGGCCGAGTATCAGTTCGCCACCTACGCCGAACCGACACATCATCTTTTAGCGCTGCTGACCGAACTGGATACGCAGATCAATGCCTACTTCCATCTCCCTATGGAGAACCAAAAATGAGGATCAAAAATGAACCGAATTGAAAACCCAGAATGGCAGCCCCAAACCCGGGCGATTCGTGTCGGCCACCATCCCACCAACGAAGGTGAACATGGCGAGCCGATTTTCACTACGTCGAGCTTTCAGTTCGAATCGGCCGAGCAGGCTGCAGCCCGTTTTTCCGGTGCCGAGCCCGGCAATATCTACGCGCGGTTTACCAACCCGACGACCAAGGTGTTCGAAGATCGCTTGGCAGCCCTTGAAGGGGGCGAATCCTGCGTGGCGACCGGTTCCGGCATGGCAGCCATTCTCAGTACGTTCATGGCCTTGTGTTCGGCGGGCGATGAAGTGGTTGTGGCCAGGCAGGTATTCGGCACCACTTCCGTACTGTTCAACAAATACCTCGCCAAATTCGGCCTGAAGGTCAAATGGGTCGATTTGACCGACTGGGCGCAGTGGGAAGCCGCCATCACGGACCTGACCCGTTGGGTGTTCGTGGAAAGTCCATCCAATCCGTTGACCGAAGTGGTTGATATCGCCCGGCTGGCAGAGTTGGCGCATCAGCATGGTGCCGGCCTGATCGTGGATAACTGCTTCTGCACGCCCATCCTCCAGCAGCCATTGGCACTGGGTGCGGACATTGTCATCCATTCCGCCACGAAGTTTCTCGATGGACAAGGCCGGGCTATCGGTGGTGCCATCGTCGGCAATAAGAAATTGGTGGGTGAGGAAGTGCGCGGATTCTTGCGAACCTGCGGCCCCACCATGTCGCCGTTCAATGCCTGGATCTTTGCAAAAGGTCTGGAAACCTTGGCCCTGCGCATGAAAGCGCACTGCGCTCATGCCAGCGCCGTGGCGGATTTCTTGGCGGCGCATCCTCGGGTCAAGCGCGTATACTTCCCCGGGCTCTCTAGCCACCCGCAAGCGGATATCATCTCCAGGCAGCAGTCAGGCCCGGGCGCGATCGTGTCCTTCGAGGTCGAGGGCGGGCAGGCGGCGGCATGGCGGGTGATCAATGCCACGCAGATGATTTCCATTACAGCGAATCTGGGCGATGCCAAAACGACCATCACCCATCCGGCCACCACCACGCATGGTCGACTTACGCCTCAGCAGCGTGAAGAAGCAGGCATCCGCGATGGGCTCGTGCGCTTGGCAATCGGCCTTGAAGACCCCATCGACATCATCCGTGATCTCAAGCGCGGCCTTGATAATTGACTTGGATAATTGATCTGGAATCGCCGATTCGACAAACAGAAAGAGGAACAAACACAATGAGAATGTTGCATACCATGTTGCGCGTCCGTGATCTGGACGCATCCATCCGCTTTTACACCGACGTACTGGGCATGAAGCTTCTGCGTCGCCAGGATTACCCGGCCGGTGAGTTCACCCTGGCCTTCGTCGGTTATGGGGGCGAAGCCGACCACACAGTGCTCGAACTCACGTATAACTGGGGCGATCACACCTACGATATTGGCACGGGATACGGCCATATCGCCATCGAGGTGCCGGATGTCTATGCAGCCGTCGACGCAATCAAGGAAAAGGGTGGAAAGGTTCTGCGTGAAGCCGGACCGATGAACGCGGGCAGCACCATCATCGCTTTCGTGGCCGACCCTGATGGTTACCCCATCGAACTCATTGGTGAAAAGTAAAGCGGAAAAATCGATTTTGATGCATTTTTCCCCTGGACAGCACCAAAACTATGCACAGAGCAGAGGTGGACGATCAAATCTTAACCAGTTCCGCTTGTATCGTTAGATCGAATTTATATTTATTTAATAAGCCATTGAGTAATATGTATTTTTTCAAGATAACCACGTTGGCGTAAAAATGATCAGAGCCGATAACGGGTTGATGAAGTAAAGTCGAGGTAGCTTTATACCCAAGGTTATCCACAGAATCTGTTGATAACTTTGTTCCGACTTTCTGGTTCTTACTTTAAAACTTGAAATTTTTTGATCGCAACAGATCACATGTGGGGGCAGGCCCTCTGTATGAGACCCAAAGAAAATTGACCACCCAGCAGCGTCTAATTTTTATTTTATCTATTTGATTTATTGGAATTTTTCAAATGCCGTTTGGTGTAAACCCTGGCAAGAAGTAACTTTGACAAACACTCCAACGCTTAGATCGTCAATAGCAAGGTGAATAAAATCAATTACCTTGACTCACAATTCTCAAAATAAACTCACGAAACGTTTATCTTTCTTAGATGGGCGTGTTGATTTATTCATGAAATCAATATTTATTTTGGAGGAGCTAGAGTCTTTCAAATATTCATCCATCATTGGCCAAAAAAGTCCACATAATTCTTTAAATATCAGAACTTTGCTAAAAATCTTGTTTAAAGGTGTCTTGCGCTATTCCACTAAATCCGGTACAAAAAGGGGACTGAAAAGGGGACGGGTTTGGGTAGCGATGCGAGGTGATCTATGGCGGCGATTAATAAGCTAACGGCGTTACGGGTACAGCGAGAGAAGTCGGCGGGTACGATGATTGATGGCGGTGGTCTTCGGTTGGTGGTGCGTGATACCGGTAGCAAGGCGTGGGTGTTTCGTTACACCATTGCCGGTAAAACCCGGGAAATGGGTTTAGGTAGTTATCCCTCAGTGTCATTGGAAGAAGCCCGCAGGCTGGCGACTGAACAGCGTGCACTGGTTAAACAGAAGAAAGACCCGTTGATCGAGCGAGGACTGAGAGAAAAAGCAGCAACTCGCCGATCAAGCCCGGCAACAGGTCAGCTTAACGAGCTTTGCTGAATGCGCTGAACGCTGCATGGAAGCCAAACGCGCTGGCTGGAAAAACCCCAAACATGCGGCGCAATGGGCCAGCACCTTAAAAACCTATGTCTACCCCGTATTTGGTTCTGTGCCGGTAGCAGAAATCACAACCGATTTAGTCTTGGCTGCCCTCACGCCCATCTGGGGCACCAAGAACGAAACCGCCAGTCGGGTACGCCAACGCATTGAAACCGTACTGGCTTGGGCCAGTGCCATGCGTCTGCGTAATCCCAATGAAATCAACCACGCGCAATGGCGGGGACATCTGGATGCGCTCTTGGCCAAACCCTCTGATATGCAACCGGTCGATAGTCATCATGCCGCGCTGTCATATACGCTGGTGCCCAGTGTCATCGAAGCACTACAAACCCATCACGGTCAGGCCGCCCGCGCGTTGGAGTTTCTTATCCTCACCGCCGCCCGCACGGGTGAAGTGATTGGGGCCACTTGGGATGAAATCGATTGGGAACGACGGCTGTGGATTATTCCGGCGCAGCGGATGAAAGCCAAAAAGGAACACCGCATTCCCTTGATTGATGCTGCCATCGACATACTCAAAGCCCAACCCCGTATCGTTGGTAACGATCATTTGTTTTTCGGCCAAAGCAAACAGCGAAATGGCTTATCCAATATGGCCATGCTCATGCTGCTCAAAGGCGAAAAAGCATCCGGTGGTTTGGGTTATCCCGATGCCACCGTGCATGGCTTTCGCTCTGTGTTCCGTGATTGGGCAGGCGAAACCACCCAGCACAGCCGCGAAGTGATCGAGCAAGCCTTGGCGTACCAACTCAAGGACAAAGCCGAAGCGGCTTACCGACGCGGAGATTTGCTGGCCAACCGCAAGCCCTGATGGCGGATTGGGGTGCGTTTGTGATGAGCAAAACGCAGAAGGTCATTCCTTTCCATCAAACGGCAAAGCGTGCTTGATGAGGGGCGCGAGGGTAAGTATCTATGTTGCGCATTGCGCAACGCAGTGATATACTCACCTCATGATTCGCTTCATCCGACACAAAGGGCTGAAAAAGTTCTACGACAACGGCACGACGGCCGGCATTCAAGCCAGTCACAGCGAACGATTACGGTTGCAACTGGCCGCTTTGGATACCGCCTTCAGCATTGAGGATATGGATATCCCCGGTTTCCAACTCCACCCGCTCAAGGGCGCATTAAAGGGGCGCTGGACAATCGCGGTTAATGGCAACTGGCGGTTAACCTTCGAATTCAAAACAGGCGATGTATACTTACTGGATTATGAGGATTATCACTGATGACCATGCACAACCCGCCGCATCCCGGTGCGTTTATCCGGCAGATTTATCTTGAACCCCACCAGCTGAGCGTTCGCGCGCTGGCAGAGAGCTTGGGCGTTGCACCCTCAACCGTCACCCGGATCATCAATGGCCACAGCGCCATCAGCCCGGAAATGGCACTTCGCCTCGCCAAAGCATTGGGGCGATCCGCCGAAAGCTGGCTGGCCATGCAGCATAACTATGATTTGTGGCAGGCCAAGCAAACCACAGATTTGACACGGGTTAAAGCCATTGAGTTTGCGGCGTGAGGGGGCTAAATTTTGACCAAAATTTACAACATGAGAGGCGAACATGACTACACCTGAGAATATGGAGATGTTCGATCGGATTTGCACCTCGATGTTCGACAAGTTGAATTCTGGTTTCACTGTGTCTGTCTAAATCGATAGGATCAGCTAAGCAATGAGCTCGCCCCAGCGTCGCGCTTAGATGTGGGCGCGTAAATCAAGCGAACTGTTGAACACGAACCGGAAAACAGGCAAACATATTCGATAACATTGAGCGGTCTAGATGATCGCCATGCTCCATGTTAGCATGTGACCAAATTCTCAAGGATCAAGGATCAAGGATCAGGGATCAGGATTACATGTTTCAGCCAACGGATGGCTTGTCTCTGCATCAACAGAGGCGGCAACCTTTTGATGTTTTTGTGCGCAGGGTATTTCTTTGCGCGCTGTTTTCGCTGCTTTGGGGTGCCACTGGAGCTTGGGCTCAACCACCTCTTGCTTCCTCATCAGTGCAACAGGACTTATTGCAGCAGCAGCGCCAACGTGCTCTGGAGCAGGGTCAGCAAACAACACCAGACGTTCGTTTGCAGAAAGGACTGACTAAACTGCCGAACAGTCTGCCGGAACATGAAACGCCATGCATCGTCATCAACCAAGTCACGCTTGGTGGCGAAGGCGCCAGTCAATTTGCATGGGCAGTCAATACAGCAAGTCAAGTTCTTGGTGGTATCAAAGGACGCTGCATTGGTACAAAAGGCATCCAGATTCTGATCAAACAGGTCCAGAACGCCATTCTCGCTCGTGGATTCATCACCACGCGGGTACTGGTGACCCAGCAAAATCTAAACGACCATCAGCTGACTTTGACTATCATCCCCGGCCGAATCGGCGCCATACGGTTGGCCAAAGGCAGCAATCCGCGTGGCACCCTCTGGAATGCCTTTCCTGCAAAGCCCGGTGATCTACTGAATCTGCGCGACCTCGAGCAGGGACTGGAAAACCTCCAGCGCGTTCCTACGGCCTCCACGCATATCAATATCAAGCCCGGCGAACAGCCCGGCACCAGTGACATTGTGACGGATTGGCAACAGCGCTTTCCGTTCCGTCTGAGCATGTGGGTCGATGATGCGGGCAGTGAAGCGACGGGGCGCTATGAAGGCACGGTGGTTGTGTCCTACGACGATTGGCTCACTTTGAACGATCTGTTTTATGCGAGCTTTACGCACGACCTCGGGCTGGATAATGGCCGTAGTAAAAGGGGCACCCAATCCTACACCTTTCGTTACTCAGTGCCGTATGGCTATTGGTTGCTCGGCTTTACAACCAACCGGTTCCGGTACTACCAAACGGTCGCTGGCATCAATCAGGATTACCGGTACAGCGGCACCGGAACGCGACAGGATCTGAAGTTGTCACGAATAGTCCATCGTAGTGCGCATGGCAAAACGCGCATCAGTCTGGATGCCTACTTACAGACTTACGGCAATGCCATCGATGATACCACCATCGAAGTGCAGCAACGCAGAATGGCAGGTTACATTTTCGACATACGCCAGCGCCAGTTCATTGGCCGGACAACGCTGGATATGGATATCGGATACCGCTGGGGTACCGGCGCACTGGGTGCTAAACCTGCACCGGAGGAAGCATATGGTGGAGGCACATCACGACCACATATTGCGACAGCATCAATCCAGCTTGATACGCCTTTTTCTGCGCTCGGCCAAGCCTGGCGGTACCAGGGTGAATTACGCGGACAATACAACTACACGCCCCTGATCCCTCAAGACCGCTTTGCCATTGGTGGTCGTTATACCGTCCGCGGCTTTAGTGGCGAGCAAGTCCTCTCAAGTGAGCGTGGGCTCATTTTCCGTAACGATTTGGGCATTGTGGTCGCAGGCAACAACGAGCTCTACCTCGGTCTCGATTATGGTCAGGTCGGTGGTCCATCGGCGCAACAGTTGCCGGGTACCCGGCTGGCCGGTGGCGTCATCGGAATCCGAGGCGCCTATAAGTCACTCAACTACGATTTCTTTGCCGGCCACGCTATCGCCAAACCCGATGGCTTCCCGGCCCAAGGCATCACCGCTGGATTTAATATCGGTTGGACGATCTGATCTATCGATATTGCAAGGATGCATCTCATGAAAATTAAACAGAAACGCAACTCAATCGCACGCACCGTCCAACAACGCCAGAGTGTCCCGGCAGCGGCGCCCATCGGCTACAGAGCGCTGGTCTTCCTGCTCAGTGCAATCATACCGCCCAGCGCCAATGCATCAGGGATTGCAGCAGATCATCAAGCGCCTGCCTACCAGCAGCCCACCATTCAGGTCACTGCGAACGGTACACCGGAAGTCAACATCCAAACACCCGGTGCGGATGGTGTTTCCCATAATGTCTACAGCCAGTTCGACGTGGGATCAAAAGGGGTCATCCTCAATAACGCCCGTACCAATGCCCAAACGCAACTCGGTGGCTGGATTCAGGGCAACCCGAACCTGGCTAACGGTTCGGCGCGAGTCATTCTCAACGAGGTCAATAGCAGTCAACCCAGCCAACTGAACGGCTACGTCGAAATCGGCGGCCAACGGGCCGAACTCGTCATTGCCAACCCGGCGGGCATCAACGTCAATGGTGGCGGGTTCATCAACGCCAGCCGCGCCACCCTGACTACCGGCAAACCGGTTTTCCAGAATGGAAATCTCGCCGGCTATCAGGTCACCAACGGCAGCATCAATATCAATGGTTCCGGGCTTGATGGCAGCTCGACCGACTACACAGACATCCTTGCTCGCGCTATCAACGTCAATGCCGGTATCTGGGCCAATCAGATCAGATTGGTTGCCGGCAGCAACGACATCAGCCCTGATGGCAGCCTAATTACACCCACTACCGGCGATGCCAATAAACCCGGTTTCGGTATCGACGTTTCTCAGTTTGGCGGCATGTACGCAGGGAAAATCACCCTGATCGGCACTGAAGCCGGCGTGGGCGTCCACAACGCCGGACAAATCGGCGCCAGCGATAACCTGGTTCTAAATGCCAATGGCGAATTGACGAACAGCGGGCAGATCACCAGTCAGGGCACCACCACCGCCCAGACCAACGTCATCGACAACAGCGGCACGATTTACGCTCAGGGCAATGCGCAATTGAACGCTAATGGTGACATCACCAACAGTGGCCGCATCCTGGCTCAAGGAAACTTGGGACTCGATGCCGCCACCGACGTGGTCAACCTCGTCGGCGCCATCCTCGGCGCCGGCGTCCAGCCCGACGGCAGTCTGGGCGGCGCCCGAAACCTCACCATCGCTGCTGGACAGAATGCGCGCCTTCAGGGCAAGAACCTCGCCTCAGGCAACCTGACGGCAAAAGGAAACACTGTCGACCTGAATCACAGCCAGACACAAGCCGACAGCATCACTCTGACGGCAACTCATGGCGATATTGATGCATCGAGCGCCACCATCACGGCCCAACATCAACTCCAGGCCAACGCCAGCGGTTCGTTCATCAACGATCAAGCGCAAACCGCCGCAGGCACGCTCCAACTTACAGCCGCGAATCTCAGCAATCTCGATGGCCTCATTCTGCTGGGCGATTCGTCCGGTGCCAGTGATATCACCCTGAGCAACTTGTTCGACAACCGCGGTGGCTTGCTGCACACAACCGGGCAGATGCAGATCACTGCAAACCAAGTGGATAACCGTAACACGACCCAGTCTGCACAAGGCATTCAGGGTAACGACGTCACCATCACCGCTGATCGCATCAATAATGGTTCCGGGCACATCCTGGCTAACCAGAACATCCAGTTGAACAGCGCAGGCCAGATCGACAACAGCCAAGGTCTCGTCTCCGCCGGAGGCAATCTGAGCGCTCAGGACGGCCAGGCTACGCGGTCCCTCGCCATTACCAACACGCAAGGTACCTTCGTTGCCGGTCAGAACCTTGCTGTAATCAGCGCTACCTTGAGTGGTGACGGCCAACTGTATGCGCAACAGGACATCCACCTCCTGTTGGACGGTGGCTTCGACAATAGTGGCACCCTCATCGCTAACTACGACGCCGATCTGAATATCGGTGGCACCCTTACCAACAGCGGCTCGCTGGAAGCAGGCAACAAGCTGACCACGCAGGCCAGCGCTGTCGACAACCGTGCGACCGGCGTGATCAATGCGGCTGATAACCGCACAACCACGACGGGCACCATCACCAACCGTGGTCTGATCGATGGCGGAACTACTCGTCTACAGGCGAATACCATCGACAACCTCGGTACCGGCAGGATCTACGGCGACCACATCGCCATTGGGGCCAACGACCTGACCAATGAGAATGAAAACGGTACCGCTGGCACCATCGCTGCGCGCAACCGGCTCGACATCGGGGTACAGACACTCGAAAACAAGGAACATGCCTTGATTTATAGCGCCGGTGACATGAGCATCGGCGGCGCACTGGATGCTAACGATCAAGCTACCGGCCAGGCGGTGCACCTCACCAACAGCAGTGCGACCATTGACGCCGATGGCCAGATTCAGCTCAGCGCGCAAACCATCGACAATTTGAATGCGCACCTTGTCACCAGTCAGGTCGATGACGCAACCGTTACCCACGAGTATGTTCAACCACGCGGGCAATCTCAGCTTTTCGACATCAGCGCATGCTCAGGTATTGGCGGGGGGCAAGATAAGAACAGCTGCAATGGCTATCCTGGCACCTTCGAGGACTATACGCTCTTCATTGTCCACAGCACGCCTTCGCACACCATTGTGGTGTCATCTGACCCCGGGAAAATCCAGGCCGGTGGCGACATCGTCATCAATGGCGCGCTCAACAATCGTGACAGCGCTGTTATTGCAGGCGGTGACCTGGTGGCTTCCCAACCGGTCAACAACCAGGCCACCAAGGGACAGGACATCACCCGTTCCACGGGGACAGCCGAGCTAACCACCGTGGAAAGTTGCGGTCTGTTCGGCAGTGACCACTGCCGGGAATGGCATGGTAAATCCGCCTACAACCCCGCCCCGGTCTACGGTACGCCTTACGATCTCCCCACGCTGACCTATCAAATTCACACCGCGACTGGCGGCACAGCACCAACCATCGGTAACCGGACAGCGATCGGTTCGAGTCAGCCCGTCAGCCAGCCGATCAATACCTCTGGCGGCTACGCCTGGGCCCAGCCCAATACCACGCTGCCCAGCAGCAGTCTGTTTCAGGTACACGACGACAATGGCAACCACCCGCTGATCGAGACCGATCCACGCTTTGCCGATTATCGGCAATGGCTCAGCTCTGACTACATGATCAGCGCCTTGTCATTACAGCCGGACAGCCTGCTCAAGCGACTCGGCGACGGTTACTACGAACAGAAGTTGGTGCAGGATCAGGTTGCAGAACTCACCGGTCGCCGATTCCTCACCGGCTACAGCAGTGATGAAGCCCAATTCCAGGCCCTGATGAATGCGGGTGTAACCTATGCTAGGCAATGGCACCTCATTCCCGGCGTCGCCCTGACCGCCGCACAGGTAGCACAACTTACCAGCGACATGGTCTGGCTGGTCGCCAAGGACGTGCAACTGCCCAACGGTAAAACCGAACGCGTTCTGGTGCCACAGGTCTACGCGGCCTCCAACCCGAACGACCCCGGTAGTAACGGCAGCCTCATCAGCGCCAACCGCATTCAAACCGGAGGACAGGGTACATGGACCAACAGCGGCACCATTGCCGGTCGCAACCTGGTGGCTGTGGGTGCTGATGACATCAATAACCTCGGTGGCAGGATCCTCGGTAATTCCGTTTCGCTTTCTGCTCGAAATGACATCGACAACATTGGTGGCAGTATTGTCGCCGGTGATACCCTCAGTTTGAATGCCGGACGCGACATCAATATCGTTTCCACTCACCAACACATCAGCAATACGGTGGGCGCCAGCCAGTTCAGCCGCGATAGCATTTTGCAAACTGCCCAACTCAAGGTTCGCAACACCGACGGCAAGTTACTCGCCTCAGCCGGACGCGACTTGGTGCTGACCGCCGCCAACGTGGACAACGCCGGTACCGGTACAACTGGATCAGAAGGTGCCGCTACTCAACTGCAAGCGGGCCGCGATATTCGGCTCGACACGTTGACGACAGGACAAGAAAACCGCGTTGTCTGGGATGCCGACAACCACGATACCCATGGCAACCAACAGGACGTCGGCACTCGCATTCGTAGTGCGGGTGATCTTGCCATGATCGCGGGGACCGACATTCAGGCCAAGGCCGCCGGAATCCATAGCGATAACGGCACCTTGAACCTGCAAGCCGGTCATGACATCCAACTGACTGATGGCCAGAGCAGCACCCTCTGGGACGAAGCACGCAAAGTCACCAGCAGCGGCATGTTCTCCAGCAGCACGAGCATCTCGCGTGACAATGTCAGCGACAGCCGCAGCGTCGCCACCAAACTGAGTGGACAGAGCGTGCAACTCTCCGCTAACCACGACATCACCCTTCAAGGCAACCAAATCGATGCAAACGGTAACATCGCTCTGCTCGCAGGTGACAACATCTCCCTGTTGGCTGGTCGTAATCAGCACAGCGAAAGCCACTATCGAGAAGAACAGAAGTCCGGCTTCAGTACCAAGGGTTATGGCAAATCTCATACGATCGATACCGTGGACATGGCCTCCCTGCGCCACGATGGCAGTAGCCTGCACAGCACTCAAGGCAACATCGCACTAGCGGCGAATCTGGCTGAACAAAGCCAGGCCGATCAAGGTGCCGTGCTGATCGAAGGCAGCCAGGTCCACGCCGACCACGGACGGGTGGATGTCAGCGGCAAGCACGTTATTCTCTCCACCAGCGAAGACCAACAGCAATACAGCCACAGCCATCAAAGCACCCACAGTAACTGGGCTTTTATCACCGGCCTGCCTGATGGCATGCGCGATGGACTCGACACTCAGCAACAAACAATCACCGTCAACGGCAGCACCCTGCAGGGGCAGAACGGGGCGGGTGTACAGGCCACCGGCCTGGTGGACATGACTGCCGCCCGCCTCAAGGCCAACCAGGGTGACATCGACATCAGCGGTGCACAGGTCGCCATTCGCAGCGGCACCAATCAACAAGCCAGCAGCAGCCGTGAAACACACAAGAAATCCGGCATCAGTTGGCGCGATCTGACCGGCCTGTTCACACCCGGCAAGGGCGTGGGCTATGACGCCACCCTCGACAAGCAAAGCAGTAAAACCACCCTGGCCCATGCCACGCTGGAAGGCCATAACATCCACATCCAGGCCAACCAAGGCGACATCACCCTCGCCGCCGTACAGGCCAAGGCCACCGGCACACCAGCCGGGCCCTCTGATGGGTCGGAGGGT
>NCKC01000037.1 GCA_002282715.1 Halothiobacillus sp. 15-55-196
CGCTGGGCTTTAAGTGTCCCGCTGAGTTGTTTACACCGGACGCCTTCGACTTCAAGCAGCATCATGCTGCTCTTTTTGCACTTGGTCATTGAAACCGCCCACTGCCGTTATTCAAGGGCGAGGACGAAACCTTGCATAGAGCCAGAATCCACATCAAGCACTTGCGCTATCTGATTGAGCCAATTGCTGCTTTCGGGCTCGATTCCACCCAGCCGGCATTGACCCAACTCAAGTCAATACAAACAAAACTGGGCAACTTGCACGATTTGTTCGTGCTCCGTCAAACACTTCCGAATTTGTTGTGCGACCATCTCAATGAGCGTTTATCCGATCTTCTCAAGCGGCCCACTATCCCAGCGCAGCGGATTCAACAGGCGTTTAACGCAACCCGAAATCAATTCACAGGCTATCTTCGGTGGCAATCAACCCAATATGAGGCGGCGGTGAACGACTGGCATTCATCTTCGCAACAAACCTCCTGCCAAATGGTAAACACCTTGAATAGTCTGATCGAAGAATTAAGGAACGCCTGACATCAACCACTCAAACCGATCTGTGCGAAATCATCAAAACAGCAATTGAACGCCAGCTGCTATTGATCGACCCGGTTGGGGGGCCAATAGTCGCAAGGTGTCGATACTATTAGCAGAATAAACCGTTCGATCGGTTAAATTGGACAAGGCAACATACCACTGGCCGCCCACACGCCCACCACCGAACGGCGGGGTGAATTGCCGCGACAGGCGGGCATTGACCATCACATAGCCCGGTGTTTCACCCGCAAAGTCGGTCGTCGGTACGCGTGTTTGTCGTGCGGCCATCGGTAGCTCCAATTGCGCAGACCACGAACCATAATGCCACAGCAAAGCCGGTGTCACCGTGAGCGGGGCGATGCGAGGCAAAGGCTCACCATCACTGCGGTTTTGCGCGCGCAACACATCGGCCACCACACGCACATCCACCGAGTGCCCCTGGTGATTCAATACAAGCCACAAACCACTGAGTTCCAAGCCATAAATCCGTGCGCGAACGCCGCTGTAATCGTATTCGGGCAGGGCATCGGCGTTGGTGCAACTAATGGCTCCACCGTCTTCGTCACGGCAGCGATCGGTGCCGAGCAAGCCAATGTAATTCTGGTAATCACTCAGATAGGCCGTGGTGGAGAACTGGGCCTTTTCATGTTGCCAGCGCAAACCAAGCTCGACCGTATTACTTCGTTCGGTTTTCAGATTCGAATCACCGAGTTCATAAGCGCCGGTCGCATCATGCGGGCCATTGGCATAAAGTTCATCGAGAGCAGGTGCGCGTTCGTTGTGGCTCAACTGGCCGATCACATGCCACTGCGGCAAGAATTGATAAGCCAGACTCAACGAGGCGCTCGCGGGGGTGAACGTGGTTGAACTTGGCGAGCCAAAACGATCAATGCCGTTATCGCCTGCCCCATCGGATTGCACCCGAACCCGTTCGACACGGGCACCAACACTGTAGGACCAAGCACCGTGCTTGACATCACCCACGGCAAATCCACCGATATTGCGCGTCTGGGTTTTCGGCAAGAAACCCTCATCGCCCAGTGCCGAAAAATCAAACTGGCTGTATTGCAGGCCATATTGCCAGCTCAATCCAATCAACTCGCTTTGTAGAGCCAAGCGCAGGCTATTCCCCTTGTTTATGAAGGTGGTAGCAGGCACGCCATCGTCCAATTCCTGATGTTGATAATCCGTATGGTTCGCTTCCAGGGTGACCTGCTGCACGAATCCGGACAAATTCCGTTGTTGCGCTTTGAAGTCATATTGGGTGGAACGCATATCGATCCGTGTGGCAGGGTCCACAATCACGCCGTAATAATCCCGGCTTTGACCGATGGAAAACCCGATGGCCGAATCGGTGCCTGTCAAGCTGAAACCGACCGTGTCGCCGCGCTGACGATCGGCCGAATTACGAATCTTGCCGCCATCCAATGATGGCCCGGCGTAACCATCAGGCGCGTTGTAATCGCCCGAATTTTGCAAAAATCCATCCAGATGCAGGGCATAAAGGCCATTGCCCGCATCAACAGATGCCGCAGTCGATGTTCGGCCATAACCGGTATCACCCTGCAACTGGGCACGACCTGAAACACCTTCAACGGGTTGCATGGCAATCGCGGAATTATCCGTTTTGATTACGCCTCCTGCCGCACCACCGCTGTAGAGCAATGCCTGCGGACCACGTAAAATCTCAACGCGATCAAGCGATAAGGGATTGAATGGGGCATTGTGATCGTAACTGACCGCAGAGGCATCCAACGCGGGCAAACCATTGCTGAATAGACCCACGCGATGGGCATCCAATCCGCGAATAACCGGGCGGTTGCTGTTCGGCCCATACCATGTTGAACTCAAGCCGGGCAGCCCTTCGAGCAAACCACCCAAGTTGCTGGCAGTCTGCCGCTCGAACAGCGCAGGGCCATCAAGAACCATCGTCGGCGCGCCCGGCATACCGATCACGGTTGCGGGGGCCTGGATGGCAATTTCGCCCAAATCAGTCGTTTGCCCGTTGGCCAAAGTATCTACTCGGTTATCGGCCATGGCGGTAGGGACGACTGTATAAAAAAAAGTAACACCAAAGCAGATCAAGCCGGTTGTCAAAAAATCAGTCCGCTGATAGTGCTGGGATCGGGAAAAAGAGTTCATGGGCTGTTCTATTCTGCTTATATTCGGTAATTTATGAAACGTTATAATATTACATTTTTCTTTTAAGGCGCAACCCTACCCAGCCTATTAATTTAGGTTATTTATACATAATTAATGCATCAGAAAAAAATTGTATATGCGGGAATTACCCGATAGATTCACTGAGGCAATTTTGCCTGTGCTCATGCTTCCCGGGGATAGTTAAATGAAACGACTGATGATTGCAGCGGCATTACTGGCCACCTCGCTGCCGGCCATGGCTTCAAACCCCAAGCCTTTGACACTGGGTGAGCAGTTTATTGTTCGAGCTTATGCCGGTCAGGTTGAAGGCATGGCGCTAAGCCAGGTCATCAAGGCAAAATCTTTGGGCATCGCCGTCAACGACAGCACAATCTGCGTTGCTTTGGCAGGTGCCATGGCGGGCGAATTTATCGCCAACAACAAAGCGGAAGGCATGAAGAACGCAGCCGAAGCCCAAGGCCCTCATCTTGCCATGGTTCCGTTCAACAAACCTGATTCGGCTGAAATGGCGGCTGAAGAGTTCAAAGACAAAGAAGCCGTCGCCTTGGTGTTTGGCGGGCAGATTGACGATCTGACGAACGCGCTGAACGTAAAATTGTTGCTGGCGAGCCTGGCTAAAACAAAATATGAAGGCACCCTTTTCCTGCATTTGACCGTTTTTGGCAAAAAGTGGGTTGAGCAGGCCGCCAAAGAGGATCCAGCAATTGCCGCCTGGTTGGCCGGCAAGGACAACATTTACGCTCTGGGTGTGAATGCCAAGGATAAAAAAGGTATGGTCCTGAAGGTCGGATATCCTGAAGGAAAGCAAACCGTGACCGGGACCGCATACACGGCTGATTTGAACAATGACTTTATCAATCTGTTCAACCGTCGCCTGGCCAAGTAAATAGCCCCTTGCTCATCGCTTGGCTCATCGCTTGGCTCATCGCCTGGGCTTACGGCTGACGTCTATCACGCGACGTTAAAATGAAATTGGGCATGAGCAAGACGGCCGAAAGCGGTGAACTCAATTGAATTCATCCGCGCCTCCCTAAAACAACTGATGCGCTGATGATCGCAAACGACTCGACGTAACCCTCCGCGATCACAAACCGAAGCACACCCGCTTCGGTTTTTTATTGGTCACTGTGCTCACCCTAAGACGTAAATATTTACCAACCATAAAATACATGGCCTTTGCCTTTATTTACGAGTGTTGGATATATTGCGCTTGAAATATCGTACTAATTTCGTACAATTAAAGCAGATTAAATCAGGAAGTCTGTATGTTGAAAATCAGTCGAATGAGTGATTACGCCATCGTGCTGCTGACTGCGATGGCCAAACTGGCCTCCGAGCAGCAGACTGCGCGGGCACTCTCGGATCAAACCGGTTTGACCTTGCCCACGGTTGGCAAGCTCCTGAAAATGTTGGCCGCCAACGAATTGTTGTGTTCACAACAGGGGCGGCATGGTGGTTATCGCTTGGCGCGGCCAGCCGCCAACATCAGCCTTGCCGACATCATTGAATCGATTGACGGCCCCATTGCCATGACCGAGTGTTTCACCGTTGAACACGATTGTGAGCGGGAAGCCGATTGCGGCCTGAAACCCCACTGGAAAGCCATCAACGATGGGGTACGACAACTATTGGATCGCACCACCCTGGCCGAATTGATCGAACCCGTACCGCAGGTGCCCATTTGGTTTGATCGCCGAACGCCCACTGTCACATCGGCGACGATCCGTGAGTCCGGTTCGGATAAAGGCCGTCAACTGGGGTCCGCGCACTAAGGGCACGCGGACTGACGCATTACATGGGATCGGGATTTCCTGAACCGGAGGAACTTTGATGAGCAAAGAACACATGACAGAGCAACACGAAATTGAAACCCTGATGCAACGCGAGTACAAATACGGTTTCACGACCGACATCGAGCAGGACATCATCCCGCCGGGTTTGAATGAAGACGTGATTCGGTTGATCTCGGCTAAAAAAAACGAGCCGGAATTCCTGCTTGAATGGCGCCTCAAAGCCTATCGGCATTGGTTGACGATGACCCCGCCGACTTGGGCGCAAGTACATTACCCACCAATTGATTATCAGGCCTTGTCTTATTACGCGGCGCCAAAAACGGCGGCAGAACTTGCCGAAATTGAAGCAAGCAAACCGAAAAGCCTTGATGAAGTTGACCCCAAGTTACTCGAAACCTACGAGAAGCTGGGCATCCCGCTGCATGAGCGCGCCATTCTGGCGGGTGTGGCCCAACCATCGAATGTTGCCGTCGATGCGGTGTTTGACAGTGTCTCTGTGACCACGACATTCAAAGCCAAACTGGCCGAAGCCGGTGTGATTTTCTGCTCGTTTTCCGAGGCGGTGCACAACCACCCGGATCTGATCAAAAAATATCTGGGTACGGTCGTGCCCGCAGGCGATAACTACTACGCCGCGCTCAACTCTGCCGTGTTTTCTGACGGGTCGTTCGTGTTTGTTCCCAAGGGCGTACGTTGCCCGATGGAGCTTTCCACCTATTTCCGCATCAACGCCAAAAACACCGGCCAGTTCGAACGCACGCTGATCGTCGCCGAAGAAGGCGCGCACGTCAGCTACCTTGAAGGCTGCACGGCACCGCAACGGGATGAAAACCAACTGCATGCCGCCGTGGTCGAATTGGTCGCATTGGACGATGCCACCATCAAGTACTCCACCGTGCAGAACTGGTATCCGGGCGACGAGGAAGGCAAAGGCGGCATTTACAACTTCGTAACCAAACGCGGTGACGCGCGCGGCGCACGCAGCAAGATCACCTGGACACAAGTCGAGGCCGGTTCGGCGATTACCTGGAAATATCCGAGCTGCATCCTGCGGGGTGACGATTCGGTCGGCGAGTTCTATTCCGTTGCCGTCAGTAATAACTATCAGCAGGTCGATTCGGGCACCAAGATGATTCATCTGGGCAAACGTACCCGCAGCACGATCGTATCGAAGAGCATTTCGGCGGGCCATTCGCAGAATGCCTATCGCGGCCTGGTGCACATTGCCAAATCGGCAGATGACGCGCGTAACTACACGCAATGTGATGCACTTTTGATCGGTGATCGCAATGGCGCACACACCTTCCCATACATCGAAGCCAAGAATACGACCGCGCAGATCGAGCATGAGGCCACCACCTCCAAAATCAGCGACGATCAGATTTTTTATCTGCAATCTCGCGGCATCAGTGAAGAAAATGCGACGAACATGATCGTCAACGGGTTTTGCAAGGAAGTATTCAACGAGTTGCCGATGGAATTTGCAGTAGAGGCGCAGGCCCTGCTCGCGGTATCGCTCGAGGGCTCCGTAGGTTAATTCCCGTTCCTTGTTCCCGGACGGTAAATTTTAGAGATAAAGACAATGAAATTATTAGAAATCAAAAATCTGCACGCAAAAATTGGCGACAAGCCTATCTTGCGCGGTATCAATCTTGACATCAACGCCGGTGAAGTTCACGCCATCATGGGGCCGAACGGATCGGGGAAAAGTACGCTGTGCCAAGTGCTGGGCGGGCGCGAAGGTTTTGAAGTAACCGAAGGCGACGTCACATACGACGGCAAGGATCTGCTCGAACTTTCAACCGAAGAACGCGCCACCGCCGGTCTGTTGCTCGGCTTCCAGCACCCGGTCGAAATTCCGGGCGTAAAAAACATCTACCTGCTCAAGGAAGCGCTCAACGCGCAACGTGCGGCACGTGGTTTGGATGAAATGGACACCTTCACGTTCATGAAAACCGTGCGTGAACTCACCAAAACCATGGGTATGGATGATGCATTCCTGCACCGGGGCGTGAATGCCGGCTTTTCGGGTGGCGAGAAAAAGCGCAACGAGATTTTGCAGATGCTCTTACTGCAACCGAGATTGGCTTTACTTGACGAGACCGATTCGGGTCTGGACATCGATGCACTCAAGATTGTTTCCGAAGGGATTAACCGGCTGCGTGGCGGTGATCGCGGCATTGTGCTGGTCACCCACTACCAACGTTTATTGAGCTACGTTGAGCCCGACTTCGTCCACATCCTGTACCAAGGGAAAATCATCAAATCCGGTGATAAATCTCTCGCCCTGCAACTGGAAGCCGAGGGCTATCAGGACATTCTGGACGCAGCATCATGAATCGCACGCCGCTTCCAGAATGGCTAGCCAATTCCCTGATCGACACCTTGTCATCGCAGCAACCGGCAGCACCGGGCGAGATTCACACGACCGCACGGGCGCAGGTAATCGAATGGGGTCTGCCCACCCTGCGCGATGAAGAGTGGCGTTGGACGAACTTGCGTGCCCTCACTCGCCCCTTGCCGACATCGGATGTGACCGCTCCGCCAGAAACTATCGGCGTTACGGACAGTATGCCGCAGGTCCTGCGCATTCGATTTAATGGCGGCAAACTAGTTGAGTTACCCAAAGAATTACCCGATGGGATGACAATTACGCCACTGCAAGATGCCGACCACGCCCAGCGCAGGGCAGCGTTTGCGCCGCTTGCCCAAAGCCCGAATGACGCGTTGTTGGCGCTGAATACAGCCACGGCAGCAGAAGGACTGGTCATCGATATTGCTGCAAACGTCGCTATCACGCCGCCCATCGTGCTCGAATTTCTCGACGCACCCAGCGAAACCGCCGCACAAACGCGAATTCTGGTTCGATGCGGCCCGCACAGCCGCGCCACCTTGATTGAAACGGCAACAAGTACGGATGGCGTCACCTCATGGCGCAATTCGGTGCTGGTGGCTGAACTGGCCGTTAGCAGCCAATTAAACCATCTTTCATTGGGCTTAGATGGCGATGCCCGGCTGCTGACCGACCGCAGCTTCGTCACGCTCGCGCGCGATGCCCGCTACCGCTCCATCAACATTCAACTGGGCGGGCAACTGGTTCGACGTGAAATTGATGTCAACATCACCGACACGGGGGCGCATTGCGATCTGTTCGGCCTGATGATGCCGCGGGCCAAGCAGGTCTTGGACACCCACACGCGACTCACGCATGGCGCGGCACATACCACCAGCGACGAACGCTATCAGATCATTGCCGACGAAGCCGGACGCGGCATCTTCAAGGGTCGCATTCTTGTAGCGCAAGATGCACAGAAGATCGAGGCTTACCAAAGCAGCCGGAACCTTCTGCTTTCGGACTCGGCCGAAATTGATACCAAGCCGGAACTCGAAATCTATGCCGATGATGTCAAATGCAGTCATGGTGCGACCATTGGTCGTCTCGACGATGAAGCGCTTTACTACCTCAAAAGCCGAGGAATCAGTTCGGAAAACGCCCGCAAGCTATTGATTACAGGGTTCGCGCAAGAAATCGTCGATCAATTACCAACGCCTGAATTGGTGGAATGGGTGGGACAGATCATCGCTCGGCGCCTTGAACGTCAGCAAGCGGAATAGGAAAGCATCGATGTCTTCGCTCAAGCTCGACGTTGCCGCCATTCGCAAGCAGTTTCCCGCCCTGGATCAAACCGTCAACGGCAAACCGCTGGTGTACCTCGACAATGCCGCCACCACGCAAAAACCGAAATGCGTCATCGAAGCGGTAAGCGCGTTTTATCGTCACGATAATGCCAATATACACCGTGGTGTGCATACCTTGTCTGCGCGCGCCACCGATCAATATGAAGCGGCACGCGAACGTGTACGCCTAACTCTGAATGCATCCGCCACGGAAGAAATCGTGTTTGTTCGCGGCACCACGGAAGCCATTAATCTGGTGGCATCCAGTTTTGGTCAATTGCTCAAAGCAGGCGATGAAATCATTATTTCTGCTTTGGAGCATCACGCCAACATCGTGCCGTGGCACTTGTTGAAACAGCGCATCGGCATCACGCTTAACATTATCCCAGTCACGCCGGAAGGGGAACTCAATCTTGACGCCCTGCCCGCGCTGATTACCGATCGTACACGCCTGATTGCCGTCAATCATGTTTCTAATGCCTTGGGCACTATCAATCCGGTAGCTCAAATCGCGGCCATCGCCAAAGCGCATGGCGTGCCAATATTGATCGATGGCGCTCAGGGACTACCGCACGGCCCGGTGGATGTTCAGGCCATTGATTGCGATTTTTACACCCTCTCCGGGCATAAAACGTTTGCACCCAGCGGCATCGGCGTTCTGTACGCGCGCCGCCCCTGGCTGGATGACTTGCCCCCCTATCAGGGCGGTGGCGACATGATCGAAACGGTCAGTTTCGATACCGTGCGCTACGCGCCGCCGCCAGCCAAATTCGAGGCAGGCACACCCAATATAGAAGGCGCCATCGGCTTGAATGCGGCACTGCAATGGCATGCCGCACTCGATTGGCCAGCCATTAAAGGGCACGAAGCGGCCTTGCTTGCCCACGCCACCACGGCACTAGAGGAAATTAATGGCTTGCGCATTATCGGTAGGGCGAAAAACAAGGTGCCCGTGCTTTCGTTCATCATCGAAGGCGCACATCCGCACGACATCGGCATGCTGCTGGATGCTCAAGGGATTGCGGTGCGTACCGGCCAGCATTGCGCCATGCCGGTTTTACAGCTTTTAGGTGCGCCGCTAGGCACCGTGCGCGCTTCATTTGCTTTTTATAACACGCTGGATGAGGTCGATGCACTGGTTTGCGCCGTGCATCGCGCCCAGCACATGCTGAGCTGAGAAAAAATATGGAACCCCTGGAACGTGTTCGCCTGACTCGAGATTGTGTGGCCACCATGGTCCCTTCCGGGCAGAAAGTATTGGCCTCGAAAGATACGCCGGTCGAGATCATGCAGGCGCTAGGTGGCAGTTTTACGATCAAGGCTCGCGGACACTTGCTCCGCGTCGAGGGTAAAGATGCCGATGCGCTGGGCAAAGAACCGCCGCCGAAGCCCGAGTTACCGGAAAATGCAACCGATGCTGATATTGAACAGATGGTTTGGGAGCAGCTTCGCGGCGTATTTGACCCGGAAATACCCATAAATATCGTTGAGTTAGGGCTGGTTTACAAGGTAAAAGTAGAGCCTTTACCTGTATCCGGTCGTCGGGTGGAAGTCGACATGACTTTGACTGCGCCCGGTTGCGGCATGGGCGGCGTGATCGCATCCGATGCGCATCAACGCATCATGGAAATCCCGACCGTGGAAGAAGCCGCCGTCGAGTTGGTCTTCGACCCGCCCTGGCACCGGGAGATGATGTCTGAAGCGGCCAGACTTGCCACGGGCATGTTTTAAATCAGGTTTAAGAGTCTTTCTGACATGAATTCAAATACTGAAGAACAACAAGGAAACTGGCTTTTCGTCGCAGAAGCGCGCGCGTTGGCCGAAGGCGAACGGCGCGTTGTCGCCGGGCCTGATGCAGACATTCTGGTTGTTAACGCCGATGGCATCATTCTGGCTGTGAGCAACCAGTGCAGCCATCAGGCGCTGCCGCTTGATGAAGGTGCGCTCGATGGCGACCTCATCACCTGCCCGTATCACAATGCCCAGTTCTGTCTTCGCACAGGCGAGGCATTATCCGCACCCGCGTACGAACCCATTGGCTGTTACGACATCAAGATCGAAAACGACCGGATCTATGTCGCCAGTGTGCCTCGTTCGATTTGAATCACAGGTCGCGCCCAACAGGCGCTTTCGGAGATAAACAATGAACACACTAATCGACACCGCAGTAAAGCAAGCAGAGCTCCGCGCGCAGAACCTTCCAACTGATGAGCGTTTGAAAATCACCCCCGCAGCGGCATCGCACATCCTACGGACACTGGCGGATCAGCAGAACGCCCTCGGCCTGCGTGTTGGTGTTGCCAAATCGGGTTGCTCCGGATTCGGTTATGTCATGGATTTCGCTCAATCTGTAGCGCCGAATGATTTCGTATTCGTTACCCAGACACCATCGGGTGAAGGGGTACTCGTCGTCTGTGATGAATCCAGCTTTGCGATGCTCAAAGGCTCAACACTGGATTATGTCGTCAACGGCCTTTCTCGTTTATTGCAATTTTCCAATCCCAATGTCGTCGATAGCTGTGGTTGTGGCGAGAGCTTCACCGTCAAAGAAGAGAATCCGATTCATGTCTGATACACAATCACCAACCGCGGCCATCCAGACGCTTGCCGACGAATTCGCTTTTTTCGATGACTGGACTGATCGATACCAGTACATCATCGACATGGGCAAGCAACTGCCCGAATTTCCCTCGGATAAACTGGATGACGCGCATAAGTTCCACGGTTGCCAGTCTCAAGTGTGGTTCGATTACGCATGGCATGATGGCCGAATCCATCTGCAAGGCACGAGTGATGCGGCGATTGTCAAGGGGCTGATTGCCCTTCTCTTTCGCGTGTACGACCACCGCACACCCCAAGAAATTCTGGACACCTCGCCCGATTTTCTCGATGAGCTTGACTTGAAAGCACATCTTTCGGCCAATCGGGCAACGGGTTTGATGGGCATGATCCAAAAGATCCGGGCTTTGGCTGAAAACGCAAACACCCGAGGGAGCACCTAAACTGATTCCTAGGGTCGGCTGATTTGCCCAGGGTTAGTGGCGTGGGTTATTTACCCATGTGATCCATTTTGTCTTTGCTCATGTCATCGTGGCTCATGCTGTCTTTGCTCATACCATCTTTCATCATGCCCATTTCAGCAGTAAAAGTACCGCCGGCAAAGGTCATCAAACCGGCGATCATCAACGTTATGGTGAATTTTTTCATCATAAAACTATATTTTTTAAACAAAATTCATCAATAAGGCAACATGCCTTGCTTCAGTACAATCAGAATAAGTTTTAACTGCCACCAAACCAGTTGTACCCTTGGTTTTCCCAATAACCACCGGGGTAAATATTCGTGATTTGAATCGCCCGCACATGCTTGGGGTTCTTGTAACCGAGCTTGGTGGGGATTCGTACCTTCAAAGGGAATCCGTATCGCGCAGGTAACGGCTGCCCATCAAACCCCAATGTCAGTTGGGTTTGTGGATGCAGCGCCGTAGCCATATCGATACTGGTGAAATAACCATCCACACAGTAAAATGCGACATATTTCGCCGAGGTATCTGCGCCAATGCGTTTCAAAAATTCCGAGAAAGGCACACCCTGCCATCGACCAATGGCACTCCAACCTTCCACGCAAATGTGGCGCGTGATCTGTTCTACCTGTGGCAGCGCCTGTAGTTCAGCCAAAGTCCAGGATTTGTGATTACTGACGCGCCCAGACACTTCCAGTAGAAAATCAGTAGCATCAACCTGAGGCACTTTGTCTTCGCTGTAAAAGGCATTAAACGGGAAGGGCCGCGTGATTAGCGCTTCGCTGTAGGTCGGCGCCAACTTGTTCGGGTCAAACAGCCATGCTTGCGCCTTGTCGTTAAATCGGGAAACCTGGCCAAGCAGTTTCTCTACACTGTCGTTGTTACTGATCGAACAGCCGGTCAGAAGGGATAACCCGCCGAGCGTTGCGAATTGCTTGAGAAAATGCCGCCGGTTGAATCGCCCCACCAGCGATTCGGCTTCTTTAATAATCAAATCGGCATTGACGTTAGTTTCCAGTGACTTCATTTGCTTATTCATCGCCAGCGTTTCCCAGTTTATTGTGGTTTTGATGCCTATTGGGTTTGTTAGCGGCCCCGAGTCATCGCCAACAAACTACGCGGAACGAGCAGCACCATCAGAAGATGGATTGCTATAAAGCCCACCAAAAAAGCCATCGAAAAGAAGTGCACATAGCGGGCGGTTTCATAGCCACCCAACAGAAAGGCTAAGATAGGGAACTGCACCGATTTCCATAACACCAAACCGGAGAGCACCAGCAGCACAAGATCCAGAACCGCAAAGAGATAAGCTGTCTTTTGCACGCTGTTGTACCGACGGGCATCCGCATGAGATAAACGACCGCGCAATGCCGCCTTGATATCGGTCCACACCGCGCGCGGTGAGAGCGGAAAAAACTTATGCCAGAAACGGCGGCTGACGCCATTGAACAAAAGATAAATCAATCCATTGGCAACCAAAATCCACATGGCGGCAAAATGCCAATCCAGCGCACCGCCCAACCAGCCGCCCAACGTGATGTCATTGGGAAAACTAAAACCGAACAAAGGCGAGGCGTTGTAAATTCGCCATCCGCTGCCGATCATAATCAGCACAGCTAACGCATTCACCCAATGCGTGAGGCGCAACCACACGGGATGAATCGCCGGCGACTTGATTTTGGTAGTACTCTTGGGTTCTAAATCCGATATTCCGCTCAAGGATCCACTCATTTTTCTCTCCAATCGATGGATTCGTTTTCCCGTCATATTGGGTAATACGTCGATGGGAAAAAATGGTTACAGTGCGCCACATGGAAGTGCTGTCGCACAATATCGCGAAGCCGGCGCAATCCAACATAATCTATTGAAATATTGAGAATTTTTGTGGATTTCCCGCAATAAACACTCTCGAAAAATCCAAAGACGGGGTTTTTGAGGTACCCTACTGTCGGCTGGAAATTTTAAAAAAGTAGAGATCAGACCTGATGTCATACAAAATCAATATGCCTGTAACCCGGCGCGTTCAATTGACGAATAGCAACGAGACAAAATAAATGAGTAGCCCGAGAAATGATGCCGACCTTGATCGAACCGATCGCGTTTCACAACGGTATTGCGTGGACTTCCATGATTGAGCCAATCGAGGTTAGCGAGATCGAGAAACATGTTCGCACCCTGCTCCACAAAAGCCTGGACGGGGACGCGAAGGCGTATCAACTGTTTCTCAAGGAGCTGGCCGGTTTATTGCGCATTTATTTTCGTCGTCGCCTGGCATCTCTGCCCGATGAGGTGGAAGACTTGGTGCAGGAATCCTTGCTGGCCATTCACAATAAACGTCATACCTACGATCGCAGCCAACCCGCCACGGCCTGGATTTATGCCATTGCCAAATACAAGCTGATTGACATGCTCAGGCGACACGAACGTTACGACAAACAAAATGATCCACTCGATGAAGACACGCCGCTGTTCACACCATCCGCCGACGAATCAGCGGATGCCCGGCGCGATGTACACAACATGCTCGCGCTCCTGCCAGATCAAATGCGGTTGCCTATTATTCTGACTAAGTTAGAGGGCCTGTCCGTGGCAGAAACCGCTAAACGCACTGGTCTTACGGAGTCGGCGGTCAAGGTAGGTGTCCACCGAGGGCTCAAAAAGCTGCATATTTTATTTCGAGGTAAACCATGAAAACGGACGATCTGATTCTCATGCTGGCTCAGGGCGAAGTGGCCGTCCCCCGTCATGTTGTCGCCAAACGACTGAGCATGGCTTTAGGCGTCGGGCTGTTTGCGTCTTTTGGCCTGATGCTGGCTGTTTTAGGACTGCGTCCCGATCTTGAATCGGCGAGTATGCTGCCCATGTTCTGGGTGAAACTCGCATTCTCGTTCAGCATGGGGCTGATCGGGCTGATTGCCGTCAAGAAAGTCGCGCGACCGGAGGGGGCAATCAACCGCACACTCTGGGCCATAGCGTTCCCGATCGGCCTTATATGGCTTTTATCGTTGATACTGGTGGCGCACGCACCGACTAACCAACGATGGCACATGTTTTTCGGTGAAAACTGGTACGAATGCCCCCTGTTGATCACAATGCTGTCCGCGCCCATTTTCATTGCCTTGCTATGGGCCATGCGCAGCCTGGCACCCACTCAATTGGTGCTGGCGGGTGCTGCTGTCGGTTTGATGTCTGGCGGCTGGGGGGCGGTTGTGTACAGTCTGCATTGCCTCGAGATGGGTGCACCGTTTATCGGCACGTGGTATTTGCTGGGTATCCTTATCCCTACCGTGATCGGTGCCCTACTCGGGAAAACGCTGTTGCGCTGGTAAACCCGCGCTGGTTAACGCGCCAGTTTCTGCAAATCGATCGCGATATGAAAATAGGCCAGCATGAATTCAAACATCATGCGCCAAAAAAGCTCTGCGAGCAGAAAACAGAAGATACAGGCCAGCAAAATCCCTATCCATTGGATCGGGCTCACTACACGTTTGCGCAAATCAGCAACCTGACCTTGTACCGCACTCAGTGCGGGATACCGCCGTCTAAGCCAAATCCAGAAAATGATCATCGCCAGCGGCATCAACACCGCGCCAAGGTAATAGAACACCAACAAAGCGTAGGGGCTAACGTACCGGTTAAAACTCAAAAAACCAAGTAACTCATCCATAGCTTTAGCTCAGGCCAGTCCTCTATTGATCATGACATGGGCATTCTAAATGAAGACAAATTTCAATAACCCAGTCGGCGACGAGCCTCACTATGCAAAGCAGACGTCGCCGCTGCGCATACGGTCGTTGTTTCCAACCCAACCGGCTTACCTTCAAGATCGGTAAACACGCCACCGGCCTGGCGAATAATGACCGACAGTGCGGCGATATCCAGCACGTTGACATCGGACTCGACAACCAGATCAATCGCGCCACGGGCCAGCAAATGGTAATGATAAAAATCGCCATAACCCCGCGCGCGATTGACTTCGCGCACCATACTCGCCAAACCGGCCCAGCCGGTCGGATTGGCGGCCAGCGTCTTGAGATTGCCCACTGATAATGTAGCAGCGGCTACGGTATCAATCCGGCTGACCTTCGCTTCTTTATCCACCCAGAATGCACCACCACCCTGCTCCGCGTAGGCATACTCGCCAAACACCGGGGCACTCGAAACCCCCAGAATCAGATCATCGCCCCGCATCAGTGCAATCTGGGTCGAAAAAAACGGGTATTCCCGCACGAAGCTCTTGGTGCCGTCGATGGGGTCGACCAGCCAGGTATATTCAGCATCAGCACGGGTTTTGCCCGTCTCCTCACCATAAAACCCATGATCCGGAAACTGTTTGAGGATGACCGCCTTGATGGCCTCTTCCGTCTCCACATCGGCCACCGTCACCGGCGAGGCATCCGCCTTGATGGTGATATCCACGTTCTGCTGCCAATACTTGCGAACCACCTTTTCAGCGGCGCGCGCAGCGGCAAGTGCCGTTTCTAGATAAATGCTGGACATGAACCCCTCACAGATTGCAATAAATTTGCCGCTAATTTACCCGAATCCCCATGGAATGTGTCAACTACCCGCCAATAGGCCGAACAAAGCCATAGGCGTAGAGCAAACAGACGCATTTCGTCATTGACAAGGGTTAAAATACAGCCTAACATTCGCGCCTCCAAGCCTAGGTGGCGGAATTGGTAGACGCACTAGTTTCAGGTATTAGCGAGTAAAATCGTGGAGGTTCGAGTCCTCTCCTAGGCACCA
>NCKC01000038.1 GCA_002282715.1 Halothiobacillus sp. 15-55-196
CTTAATGGCACTACGCTTTTTCATCCCAGTCGGCTCCGCAAACAATCACATGGGAGAATTTTACCCAAAATTGCATGACTGAGGTTTTTCGAGGTGCCCCATTGCATCCCTAACAATGATATACAGGAATTCGGGATACCATCGCTATCCCACCATACCGAAATTGCCCTGAATCACATTCTTAGAATCACGCAGCTCATCCAGATAATCCGCCCACACCTGCATCATCTTCCTGCGGGTTTCTAAATGCTTGGTGCGGTTATATGCCCTGCCCAGTGGATCACGGACGGCATGGGCAAGCTGAAGCTCGATGACTTCGGGCCTGAAGTTATGGACTTCTTCTAATACCGTGCGCGCCATTGCTCGGAAGCCGTGGCCGGTCAGTTCGGTTTGTGTGTCGATGCCTAGGCGCTTCAGCGCCCCGTTGACGGTATTTTCACTCATGGGGCGGGTGTCACTCCGTGCGCCAGTGAAAACGTAGCGTGAGTGGCCTGTGAGGGGCTGCAACTCGATCAGGGCCGCGACCACTTGCCGAGCAAGAGGCACGATATGCTCCTGCCCTGTCTTGCTGGCGGTGTATCGCCATTCAAACGTTTCAAAATCAATATCTGCCCATTGCATGTGCCTGAGTTCACCAATACGCACGAACACACAGGGGGCAATGGTTAGCGCGGCACGGGTAATTGGTGATCCACGATAACCGGCCATGATGCGCAGCAGTGGGGCGATGTCCTTGGGTTCGGTCGGTGCCGCATGGTTTTTGTCTTTCGGCATGGGGGCAATGGCTTTGTTCAGCGCCATTGTCACGTCGAACAGTTCCCGGCGACCTGTGGCAATTGCATAACGCAGAATTTGCCCAATGTTTTGCTTTACCCGGTGGGCACTTTCGATGATTCCGCGTGCTTCAATCCGCTGCAAAACCTTTAATACCATGGGTGCAGTCACATCAGCGACAGGCGCCCGGCCAAGGTAGGGGTAAACCTCCGCCTTCAGCCGGTTGATAACCTTGTTCCGGTATTTTTCCGATTTGTCGGCAAGGTACATATTCACCCACTCATCACCAATTTCCTCGAACGAACCGGGCAAAGCCTCGCCCGCCTGAATCATGGCTTCGATCTTTACAGCTTCGGCCTCCTCTCGCCTTGACTCAGTTATGGTGGTTTTTTCCGCCTTCCGCAGTTCGGCGGGGTCGGTGCCGTTGGCAATGAGTTGGCGGGCTTCGTCGCGGTATACCCTGGCCTGTTTCAGGTTTACGTCGGGATACCCACCAAGAGCCAGCGTCTTTCGTTTACCTTCAAAGCGGTAATCAAGCCGCCACAACTTGCCCCCGGCTGGTGTGACGAATAAATAAAGCCCTTTCTCATCCGTAACCTTGTACGGCTTAGATTCGGGCTTTAAGGCCTTGATAGCGGTATCTGTAAGTGCCATGACGGTATCCTTTGACGGTATTTTTTCACAGGCTGACGGTATCAACACCGTCATACCGTCAAAAATACCGTCAAGAACCACTGGCTGTAAAGAGATGTTTTAGGACGCCATAGGCGTAAAAAAACCCGCAAACCTAGTAGGGATGCGGGTTTGATTAAGGTTTTAAAACTTCTTCGGACGTTGTAAAACCATTGAATGGCGCAGCGGACGGGACTCGAACCCGCGACCCCCGGCGTGACAGGCCGGTATTCTAACCAACTGAACTACCGCTGCTAATTTTGATGTGGTGGGTGATGAGAGGCTCGAACTCCCGACCTACGCCTTGTAAGGGCGCCGCTCTACCAACTGAGCTAATCACCCGTGGAGCGGGAAACGAGGTTCGAACTCGCGACCTCAACCTTGGCAAGGTTGCGCTCTACCAGCTGAGCTATTCCCGCACATCTTCCAGCTGCTTTTGAGGGCTGCTGTTTGTCACAGAGCGCGCATTATACAAACCAAAAATGGGCGTGCAAGTCTTTTTTCAAGTGGCGCTGGCCTCTACTCCATCTGGTTTTGCCTCAACTTCCGTTTGCGGGCGGTATAAACCGATGATGATCCAGCCTTCGCTAGGCGTTGGCATGGGACCATCGCTTTGGACGTGCAAGATTCCTTTTGGTGAGATCATGAGCAGAAGGATGCCTCGATTATCATAGGTTTGCTGATACTTTTCCCAGTTGAATTCTTCAGTCAGGCGGGTTGATTTAATTTCGGCCTTTTGCTCGACCAACAGCATAAGATCGCCCAATGAGACTTCGGGGCCGAACAATTTGCGGCCGGTGAACACATCAGACAGCCGCTGTTGACCTGATCCGGATTTTTCCTGCGGCGTTTGCAGCACATAGACGTTCTCTGCGCCAAACTCGTGGCGATAGCGAATGGCTGCCAGGTTGTTCATTTCGGGTACGCCGGATACAGCGAACAGTCGACCGATGCCCACCAGGTCGAGACGCTGATCGGCCGCTTGCGAGACGGCATTGCCATAGAAGGTTTCCAGTCCTTCCATGCGGGCGATACGGATATCAGCGAAATTACTGTCCGCGAGGATGGCACGATAGCCGTTTTTTTTGAGCGCCTGCGCCAGCATGCGAGAAAATACGTTGATGCCGACCATCAGCACGCCTTTGTCTTCGGGTTGGGCAACGCCCAGATAATTGGCCAACGGCCGCGCTGTCAGGGAGGCGGTGACTACCGTACCGAAAATGATGGTGAAGGTCAGCGGCACCAGCACCTCGGCGCCGGACACACCGTGCTGATCGAGCTTGATGGCGAAGAGCCCCGAGATGGCCGCCGCCACGATGCCTCTGGGCCCGATCCAGGCCGTCAACAGTTTTTCACGCCAGTTCAGACCGGCACCGATGGTGCTTATCCACACTTTGGCAGGCTGGGCGACGAACTGTATCGCCAACAACACCAGAAGAGCCCCGAAACCGATTCTGCTGAACATGGCCGGTTCAATGCGCGCAGCCAGCAGGATGAACAGAACAGAAATAAACAGGATCGTGAGTGATTCCTTGAAATGCAGGATATCGGTCAACGGAACGCCCCGCATGTTGGCGAGCAGGATCCCCATCGCAGTGACGGCTATCAGCCCCGAATCATGGGCGAGCACGCTCGAAAGGGTGAAAACGGCCAGTACCGTGGCCAGCACGAAGACATTGATCAGGTACTCGGGCAACCAGTGTCGCCGTAGGATCAGCCCCAGCAGGTAGCCTCCAGCCAGCCCTAGCAGCAGGCCCGCGCCTATCAGTTGCAGGAAGGGCAGGATAATGGCCGTCAAGCCAGCATCGGCCTGCTGTGGTGTGGCACGCATGAGGATATATTCGAACACCAGCACGGCGACCACCGCCCCGATCGGGTCGATGATGATGCCTTCCCAGCGAAGAATGGTGGAGACTTTGCTGTTGGGCCGCACGATCCTCAATAACGGCACGATGACGGTCGGCCCTGTGACGATCACGATCGCGCCGAATAAAGCCGCCATCAAAGGCTCAAGTCCGACGAAATAGTGCGCGGCATAACTGGCAATCACCCAGGTTACAAAGGCACCGAGGGTTACGAGCAACCATACAGCGCTGCCGACACCCTTGAGTTCCTTGAACTGAAGGGTTAGTGCGCCTTCGAACAGGATGACCGCAACCGCTAGTGAAACAAACGGGAAGAGAAGATCGCCCAGCAGCGCGTTGGGATCAAGCAGGCCGGTAACCGGGCCGAGAAACAGCCCGATGCCAAGCAGGAACAAGATTGCTGGCACTTTCAGCCGCCAGGCAAGCCATTGCGCGCCGATACCGGTCACGATGATGCCCGTCAGGGTAATCAGGATGGTTTGATCCATGTATTGGGCTTCCAGAAATAAAAGGGGGAATAATTTTGCCCGATTGCAGCATGGTGACGGTTCACGAGTGGATTGTCATTTGGCCGCAAACAAGCTCGAACCGAGTTGAGTCGAACCGCTGCTGATTATTTGCGCGCCGCCACCAGCCCTTGCGCCTTGGAGAAGGCCAGCATGCGATCAAGCGATTTCACGGCGTCGACACGCACGGGTTGGGGCACGAAAATTTCATGTCCTTCGGGTGATACAAGTGCATCGTAAACCGCTTGCAGGCCATTCATGGCCATCCAGGGGCAATGCGCGCAGGAAACGCAGTGGCTGCCATCGCCGGTTGGTGCCTCTATGAGCGTTTTGCTGGGCACAGCCTGCTGCATTTTGTAGAAAATGCCATTATCCGTGGCAACGATCAGTTCTTCATTTGGCAAATCATGTGCCGCACGAATGAGCTGGCTCGTCGAGCCGACCACATCGGCCAGCTCGACCACCGCCTTGGGTGATTCGGGATGTACCAGTACCGCTGCGTCGGGGTGTTGGCGCTTGAGGTCGATGAGCGCCTCGCCCGCAAATTCATTGTGCACCACGCAGTCGGCCTGCCAGAGCAGCATGTCTGCGCCGGTTTGTTCCTGAATGTACCGCCCCAGATGACGATCGGGCGCCCAGATGATTTTTTCGCCCTGCTCTTTGAGATGCCCGACGATCTGCAAGGCGTTCGAACTGGTAACGACCCAGTGGGCACGCGCTTTGACGGCCGCCGAGGTATTGGCATAGACCACCACGGTGCGATCCGGATGCGTATCGCAGAAGGCGGTGAACTCGTCGGCAGGGCAACCCAGATCAAGCGAACATTCGGCACTGAGTGTCGGCATCAGCACGCGTTTTTCCGGGCTTAAGATCTTGGCCGTTTCGCCCATGAACCGCACACCGCAGACCAAGAGTGTCTCGGCGGAATGCGCGGCACCGAAGGCTGCCATGTCGAGCGAGTCGGAAACGCGGCCGCCGGTCTCGTCCGCAAGCTTTTGCAAGGCGGCGTCCACGTAATAATGCACGACCATCACGGCATTCTGGCGAACGAGTTCGGCCTTTATGCGCTCGATCAGCTCATTTTCCTGGGCTTCGGATAATTTGGGCGCAGGCGTACTGTGACTGGCCAGAGCCTGAATGCGGTCGGCCAGGGCGGCAGGAATCTGGGTTGCGGCATCGCGTGTGGTAGACATCATCGCCTCCTGTATGTGAAGCCCGTCGGAACAGAAACGGGCGGTTGGCTATCGAGGAACCGCCAACCGCCTGTACTTATTCGGCTTTTTCGACCACCGGCTTGCGCACCCGGATCGACAATTCACGCAGTTGTGCTTCATCGACTTCGCTCGGCGCGTTGGTGAGCAGGCAGGCTGCCGACTGGGTTTTCGGGAAGGCGATGACTTCACGAATCGAGGTCGCCCCGCTCATGAGCATGACGATTCGATCCACACCAAATGCCAATCCCGCCATCGGCGGCGCGCCGAATTTGAGCGCATCGAGCAGGAAGCCGAACTTTTCGCTCGCCTGTTCCGCCGAGATACCCAGCAGTTCGAACACCCTCTTCTGCATCGTTTGATCGTGAATACGTACCGATCCACCGCCGAGCTCGAACCCGTTCAATACGAAATCGTAGGCCCGTGAACGAACCGCTTCCGGGTCGGTTTCCAACAGGTGAAGATCGTCCTGATTCGGTGCCGTGAACGGGTGATGCAGGGCGTAATATCGACCTTCTTTTTCATCGTACTCGAACATCGGGAATTCAGTGACCCACAGGGCGCGGAAGCCTTGCTCGACCAGCCCCATGTCCTGCCCGATCTTGACCCGCAACGCACCGAGCGATTCGTTGACGATCTTGGCCTTGTCGGCGCCGAAGAACACCACATCCCCGGTTTGCGCGCCGGTGCGCGTCATGATGCCGTCGATGGCTTCGTCGGTCAGGAACTTGAGGATGGGCGACTGCAAGCCTTCTCGCCCGGCAGCGGCATCATTGACCTTGATATACGCCAGGCCTTTGGCACCGTAAATCGAAACAAACTTGGTGTAGTCGTCGATCGCGCTCCGTGGCAGGGAATTACCGTTCGGCACCCGCAAGGCGGCGATGCGACCGCGCGGGTCGTTGGCCGGGCCGGAGAACACTTTGAAATCCACCGCGACCAGCAGATCACCCACATCCACGAGTTCCAGCGGGATGCGCAGATCGGGCTTGTCGGAACCGAATCGACGCATCGCCTCGGCCCAGGTCAGACGGGGCAAGGGATTGGGCAAGGCCAGCTCGATGGTTTGGGCGAACAAATGACGCATCATCTCTTCGATCAGCGCCATTACCTCCTCTTCATCGAGGAAGCTGGTTTCGATATCGAGCTGGGTGAATTCCGGCTGGCGATCGGCGCGCAAGTCCTCGTCGCGGAAGCATTTGACGATCTGATAATACCGCTCGATGCCCGCTACCATGAGCAACTGCTTGAAGATCTGCGGCGACTGCGGCAGGGCGAAAAACTCGCCCGGATGCGTACGTGAAGGCACGAGATAATCGCGTGCGCCTTCCGGTGTGGCACGGGTGAGCACCGGTGTTTCCACATCCATGAAGCCGGCGTTATCCAGATACTCGCGCAGGGCACGCGTGACCTGATGGCGCAATTTAAGGCGCGCCAGCATCTCGGGGCGACGCAGATCGAGGTAGCGGTAACGCAAACGATGTTCTTCGCTCACGCGTTCATCATCCAACTGGAAGGGTAACGGCTCGGAGCGGTTGAGAATCTCCAACCCCAGACCCAGTACCTCGATCAGACCACTGACGATATTGGGGTTTTCGGTGCCGGCAGGACGGCGGCGCACCTTGCCACGCACGCGAATCACGAACTCGCTGCGCAGACTTTCGGCCTTGGCAAACACGTCCAGATCATCCGGATCGAACACGATCTGCACCATGCCGTCGCGGTCGCGCAGATCCACAAAAATCACCCCGCCGTGGTCGCGGCGACGATTGACCCAGCCGACGAGGGTGACTTCTTGATCTAAAACAGCCAGGTCAACTTGGCCGGCCGTGTGGCTACGCATACTCATAAGGTGGATCCGTTCATGTTCTGTAAAGGCGGGCATATTAGCCGGAACTGGGCGGTTTTTCGAGTTCGGGGGTCGCAGGCACCGGTTTTGCCACCTGTGATTTGGGCGTAACCACACCCAAGGAGATCACCATACGGAAGCCTTCCTCGACGGACATGTCCAGCGCGATGATTTCGTCCTCGGGCACCATGATCACAAAACCGGAGGTCGGGTTCGGGGCCGTCGGCACAAAAACCGTGATGACCTTCTGTGCGGTCTTATCCTGAACTTCACCGACCGGATCACCGGCCAGAAATGCCAGCGACCAGCAGTTTTTGCGCGGATATTCCACGAGGACTACTTTGCGAAATGAACGTGAATCCTGGGAAACAAAGGTTTCGATCACCTGTTTCACCGCAGAATACACGCTGCGAACCAACGGAATCCGGTGTAGAACCGACTCGCCCATGGAAATCAGTTTGCGACCGAGGAAATTGGCAACCAAGACCCCGGTCAAGAGCACCACAGTAACCGCCAGAACCGCGCCCAGACCGGGAATATTGAAGCCCAATACCGCCTCTGGTCGATAACCGGGGGGCAGCAGCAGAATGGTTTGATCCATAAAGCCGATGACCGTATTGATCACCCAATAGGTAATCGCCAGCGGCGCCCACACCAGAATACCGGCCACCAACCACTTGCGCAGGGTGGAGACTTTGCTGCCAAATTCACTCATATCAAACCCGCCCGAGCATAAGAGCCAATGGCCAACAGCAGACTCAAAGATGCCAGCGCGGTCAGCACCGTGCGCAACACCCCGAAATTAAGCGATGTGCTGATTCCACCGAACCAGACACGATCCACGCGCAAGGCGGTCAACAACAACAAGATAAAGACGGACAGACGCATAATCCCCCAGGGCAACAACGCCGCAACCCAGGCCAGCAATGACAGGCTCACGCCCCACAACAGATGACGGCGAACCGCAACGGACTGATTCAGCGCTGCGCCCCAATGCACACCACCGAGAAACGATACGATAACCGCCGCATAGACAGACAAGACATGGATCACGGTTGAGTGCCAGTCCAATGGGCCCCACCACGCCGTAACGGCCAAACCCGCAAAAGGAATGACACCCCCCAATCCCAGAACCCAGGCTAATAATCGCATGACAACTCCACATTCATCCCCATGGCAACACACTTCATTGATCTCATTATCCTGCACCTCGAACTACCCGTGATTCGTCGTTCCCGCGAAAGCGGGAACCCAGAAAAATCAAGGCGCTGGATTCCCGCCTACGCGGGAATGACGGGTTTTTCGAGCTTCCCGATCCTGTTTCTATTAATCAAGTCCGAATAAATTGGCCCAAATGCCGTGAACCAGCGGCCCACAGCAGACCCCTGAAAACAGTTTAACCGTTCACGACGGTCGCCTGATATTTTCCTTAAAAAACCATGAGGAATCTTGATAAAATTGTGCCTTTGTTTGCCCGCTCAGCGTCGGCTGAACACTATTTAGGACCCGATCACTTCGGCTACACGCGCCTGAAGAACGGGCACCAGCTCGCGCTCAAACCAGGGGTTGCGCTTGAGCCACAACTGATTTCTGGGGCTTGGGTGGGGCAGCAGGACTTTTTCCGGCAAGTGTTCGCGCCAGGCCAGCACCTGTTCGGTCAGGCTTTGGCGCCCTGTGCCGAAATGATAGGCCTGTGCGTATCGGCCAATCACAATCGTGAATTCCAGATGGATCAGGGCCTCGAGCAAGGCAGAACGCCAGGCCGGTGCACACTCCGGACGGGGCGGCAGATCACCCGATGCACCCGTGCCCGGAAAACAAAACCCCATCGGCAAAATTGCGACCGTTTGCGCGTCATAAAATTGCGCCCGGCTCAAGCCGAGCCAGCCACGCAAACGATCGCCACTGACATCATCAAAGGGCACACCGGACTGATGGGCCTTTTTACCCGGCGCCTGCCCGGCAATGAGCAAACGCGCCGATGGCGAGAACTGTAGAACAGGACGGGGAGCGAACGGCAGGTGATCCTGGCAGATACGGCAGGCGCGAACCGCGTCTATCAATGATGGAATCACGCTCACAATCCAATTGCTCGACAGCGGGCTATATCTTGAACTGTCGGACCAGTTCGGCCAGCGTTCGCGCCTGCTGGGACACATCCGTACCGGAAGAGGATATCTCCTCACCCCGCTTGGCCGCGTCAGCCGCCGTGATATTGATGGACTCGATATTCTGCTTCATCCCGCTGGCAACGGCGGTCTGCTCTTCGGCAGCGGCAGCAATGCGAACACTCATATCACTCAAATGCCCGAAAGCCTGCGCGATATTGATCAGCATCTGGTTGGCCTGGGTAATGGCATCCAGGCTTTCGTGACTCACTTCGCGACCTTCGCCCATTGCGGAAACAGCTTCCTGCGCGCCCGATTGCAACTGGCTGATAATTTCCGAGATTTCCTGGGTGGATTCCTGGGTACGCGTCGCCAGCGAGCGGACTTCTTCCGCCACGACGGCAAAACCCCGTCCGTGCTCACCGGCCCGCGCCGCCTCAATCGCTGCATTCAAAGCCAGAAGATTGGTCTGGTCGGCGATTGCCCGGATGACATCCAGCACTTTACCGATGGTCTGGCTCTGGTTGGAGAGTTCATGGATTTTCTGCTCGGCGCGCAGCAACACCGAATCGAGCTGTTCGGCGCTATGCGTGCTCACATCTACCTTCGCCAGGCCTTCACTCAGCTTTTCGCTTGCCTCCTGCACCGACGCGCTGGCCTTTTCGGCACTCCGTGCCACATCTTCGGCGGCCTCCAACGTTTGGCTCATGCCGGTGACGAGGGCTTCGGTATCTCGGGCCTGTCGAGCGGCGCCCTGTTGCGCAAGCGCCGATGCATCATTCAACCGGTCTGCCGAATCGCTTAAGGAGCGGGTGGTCATCACGACCTGGGAAACCAGTTTGTGGGCGGTCTCGGCAAAAGTATTGAAGGCCCGGCTGACATCGGCAATTTCATCCTTGCCGTTCACCGGCAGGCGACGCGTCAGGTCACCGTCTCCTTCGGCAATATCACGCATCCGTTCCGCCACCTGACGCAAAGGCAAAGAGATCGAGACCATCGATAGCAAAGCGGAGACAACGATGACGATAATCCCCAACACAACCAGGCCCACCTGCCCGAAGGCAATTTTACTGATAGTCTGATCCATGACCTTCGATTGTCCATTGATCAGCGACTGTTCGTGTTTGACGATCACATCCACGCTGGATTCGACCGCTGCAAATGCCGGCGTCAGTTTGGTGCGAACAAGATAGGCATCCATACGCCATTTATCCGACTTGTGAATCGCAAACGCCTTCCCCGCCTGATCGATGAATCGAGGCAAGAGCCTTAAGAGTTGATCGATCGCATCCTGCTGCTCGAACGTCAAGAGGTTGCCGTAATTGGCATTAATCTCTTGGGTGCGCTTGAGTACCTCTGCCGAGTACAGGTTGAAATTTTTCTCCAATGCCGGGCTGCGAAACGCCATGAAACCGCGCAATCCCGCCACAACATCGCCCCACTCGCCGCGAAGTCGGGCCAAATCGAGCACCAGCGCCCGGCGTGGGTAAACACCAGCCTCCGCATCCGCCTCGGACGAAATCAAGGTGCCCATCAATCCGGAAATCTGAATCGCCAGCGGGTTGACGTTCTCGTTCGCGTACGCCATGCCGGGCATGTTCAGTTTATCGTCGGCAGATATCTTCATCACCTCGTTGGCATCGGTAACGAAGGTTTGCAGACCGGCATCCAGACCTTCCAGTGAGGCATCGGAATGCTGCTTTAACGCCGCCTGTTCCTGGCTGATGCCGGCAATGGCCTCGTCAAATCGCTTCTTGTCTGCAGGGCTTTTGCTTTGCAGATACAGACCGACGGAAGCCATCGCCCGCTCAAGCTGTACACGAACACCATCCGCCGCGAAGGCCGCTGGCTGCCTTTGGCCGATGACCTCTTTCGTCATGCCTTGAATACGGTTCATGTTGAAATAAGTCAGAATGGCCATCGAGCACATCAGCACCAAAATCAGTCCGTAACTGAACAGATTTTTTTGTGCGATTGAAAAACGTGAAATCCAACGGTTCATTGATGACGTTTCCCCTAGTTCTAATTATAGGCATGAGTGTTGTTGAGGATATCGGCAGAAGGCGGTATTACTTGAGCTACAGTGTGCTGTCGCGTCAACTACCACCAGAATTCCGGGTACACCCGTTTGGGCACCAGATTGTTAAAAATCAGCGCGATCAACAACAGGATCAACGGCGCAAGGATGCCGGGGAAAAGCACGAACCAATAACCCATGGCATGTATCTGCTGACTACCGATGACTGCGGCCAAGGCGGTGGCCCCGCCGGGCGGGTGGAGGGTTCGGGTGGCGTGCATCACGGCGATGGACAGCCCCACGGCCAAGGCCGGAGCGAAGACCGAAGCGATAAAAGGCTGAATGCCGGACAGGATACCCGGATCACCCGCTTCACGGACAAGAAGCAGATGAACGGTCACGCCGATCAGCGCCGACAACGCATGACCGCCAATCAGGTTACGCGGCTGAGCCAACGGGCTTCGGATGGCACCGAACAACAACACAGCCGATGCGCCGATCGAACCGATAATCAGGACCCGATCCAGCCCGGTGAATGCCAGTGCGCACACACCGACGGCCATCAATCCAAACACACCGCCCAAACCAGACCAGAAAACCTCAGCCCAGCTTACTCGCGGCGGCGAACCATGACCACGACCCCGCCATTTTCGCCAGAACTTAACCCAACCAACAACTTGCGCCGATTCTTCCGTCTCACGGCTCACAGCCATTCCTCCCAGTGGAACCGTTCAAGAAAATCACGGCGCATGACCACGCCCACCAAATGATTCTGCGCATCAACCACAGGTAAACGCTTTTCTTCGACTTGATGAAACGCGCGAGCAATATCCGCGAACGTGCCCTGCTCCGGCAATGTGATGGCTGGCTGCGTCATAATTTCCCGTACCAGGGTCCGCTCGCAGTAATCGATAAAGCGTTGGTCGTGTGCCATCAGGCGAAAAATCAGGGAGAAGAACGTATCGGCGCCATAGCCCTGAAGAAAATTCCATTCACTGACATCTCCCAGCACCAAGCCGTTCTCATCAACAACCGGCAGCGTATGCGCATGCATCAAGGCCATTTGCTCTGCCGCTTCGGTGAGCGTTTGATCGGGCTTTAAAGCCGAGAAATCCCGGCGCATCAAGTGCGGCACATCCATGCAGCAGAATAAACGCCGAATCGCATATTCGTGCGCCAACTCGAAGATTTCACGAAAGTCGTCCGTAGTGATATCGATGTAACCCGACATGGCGCGCATTGCCGCCTGAATATCTTCATCAGGCAGCCGGTTGGGCGTCCGTTCAGTCATGGCGATCCCCCTGTGCAAAAAAAAGCATCATAACCTGTCAAAAGACCGCACCCGTCTCCGGCAAGCAAACATCACAAAACCGTTGAGTGCATGCTTTGCATCAAAAAGACGACAAAGGCTGCCACTGCGAGCAGCAACAGGCCGACCCAAAGCCACTCATTGATCGTGCCTTTGCGGCTCTCCCGAATCATCTGCCCCACACGCGGCCACAGAAAAACCAGCATCGCCACGATAAAAACGGCAGATAAGATCTTGATCCAATCCATTCCAGAACCTCCTGCTCAGTTCACAACCTGATTGAACAACAAAAAAGCCCCGGCTAGCGGAGCTTTATCCATGGTTGATCCGGGAAAGGCTCAGTCCCGGCTGGCGCCCAGAATATTCAGCAAACTGACGAAGATGTTGAAGATGCTGAGATACAAACTCACCGTCATCATCAGGTAATTGTCCTCGCCGGAGTTCACCATACGACTGGTGTCGAACAGGATAAACCCGCTCATCAACAGGATGACCGCGCCGGAAAGCGCCATGGACAATGCCGGCAAATGGAAGAACAGGTTCCCGAGCATGGCAAGCAGTACCACGATCATGCCGACCATCAGAAAGCCACCCATAAACGAAAAATCACGGCGGGAGATCAGCGCGTAGGCAGACAGCGCCAGAAAAATCGCGCCGGTGCCGCCCAGGGCCGTCATCACGATCTGGTCGCCGCCTTCAAGGTGCAGGTAATAGTTGATGGTTGGCCCAAGGCCCAACCCCATCAGGCCGGTGATGGCGAATACGGTCACCAGGCCCGCGCCGGAGCGTGCGGTACGCGGCAACACAAACCAGATCAATGCCATGGAACCGAACATCGCGATGAGCGAAATCATCGGTGGCAGGTTCATCCACATGGATACGCCCGCCATCGCCGCACTGAAAATCAAGGTCAGCGACAGCATGAGATAGGTATTGCGAATCAGCTGGTTGGTCGCCAACAAGGACTCACTGCGAGGGCTTACGGTTGAATTTTGCAGGCTCATGGCACACTCCTATCATGGTCAAAACACTATGTCGTAGACACCATACCATAGCGCCAAGTTCAATGTCGCAGCGGATTGAGCGCCGGGATTGAGCTAAGATAGCCGCAGTTTCAAACAGGGGCTCACCGACGTGCCGAACACCGCCCGAATCCCTCGCTCGATCCTGATCACCGGTTGCTCGTCCGGCATTGGCCGATGTGTGGCCCGCGGCTTGGCCGATCGGGGGCACCGTGTCATCGCTTCGGTACGGCAGGAAAAAGATATCAAGACTTGGCCCCATGCCGATATTCCGGTTGTGCTGCTGGATCTCACGGATGATCAATCCATCGAATCCGGCCTGAACGCAGCCCTGTCGCACACGGGCGGTACGCTCGACGCGCTGTTCAACAATGGCGCGTTCGGCCTGCCGGGTGCGGTGGAAGATTTATCGCGCGAGGCTTTGCGCGCCCAATTCGAGACCAATCTGTTTGGCTGGCAGGTGCTCACGAACCGGGTCATCCCACTGATGCGCGCTCGAGGATTCGGTCGGATCATCCAGAACAGCTCGGTGCTTGGCATTGCGGCACTGCCGTTTCGCGGCGCCTATGTCGCCAGCAAATTTGCACTGGAAGGCTTGAGCGATACACTCCGGCTGGAACTCCATGGCACGGGCATCGATGTTTCCCTGATCGAACCAGGGCCCATCACTTCCCGCTTTCGCGCCAACGCCCAGGCCGCGTTCCTGCGATTCATCCCGATCGAGTCTTCCTTTCATGCCAATGCCTATCGCAAGCAGCTTGAACGACTCAACAAACCGGGGCCGGCCGCTCCCTTCACCCTTCCCCCGGAAGCGGTGCTCGACCGGGTGATCCACGCACTCGAATCACGCCGGCCCAAGGCGCGCTATCCGGTTACCGTACCCACGTACCTGTTCTCCGTACTGCGTCGGCTCCTGCCCTCGCGCTGGATGGACCGCGTATTGCTGGCGGCTTCGGGCGGAGGGCGACGCTGATGCTCGAACTGTTTGATCTGCAGAACGCACACTGGGCCGCTCTTTATGTCTTGGTCGAATGGCTGGTGCGCCTGTTTGCCCTGATCGTCGTCCCCATGAGGCGCCCACCCGTTACGGCCACAGCCTGGTTGCTGCTGATCTTTTTCCAGCCGATCATCGGCGGGATTATCTATCTGTTTGTCGGTCGCCCGCGTGTTTCAACCGCCCGTCAACAAAAAATCGACGACCTTGAAAAAGCCCTGGCGCCAAACCTGAACCATCTGCAGAAACAACAAAGCCTGCACCATCGCACGACCCTGCCGGATCAGTGGCGTCCGATCGTACAACTGGCGCGACATTGGCGCATATTCCCCGAGTTTGGCGGCAATGCGGTCGCCGTGATCGAGCAGCTCCCCGAACTGGTCCTGCAACTGGCTGCCGACATCGACAACGCCAATCATTCGGTGCATCTGCTGTTTTATATCGCCGCCCGGGACGAATTAACCGAACCCGTGTTCGCGGCCATGCTCCGCGCGGTAAAGCGGGGCGTTGAAGTCCGCCTCTTGGTGGATGATTACGGCAGCAAAAAGTTCATGGCCCCATTACTTGCATTGGAGGTCGAGGGCATCCGGGTGGCACGCGCCTTTCCGCGCAGCAAACTCCCACGCCAGGCGGCGCGTTTCGATTTACGCAATCACCGCAAGCTCGTGGTGATCGACGGGTTGATCGGTTATGCCGGTTCCATGAATCTGATCCGTCCGGACTTCAAGCCAAAAATCATCTACGAAGACATCATGCTCCGCCTGCAAGGCCCCATTGTGCTGGAGTTGCAGACCGTCTTTGCCGGTGACTGGTATATCGAACGCAATGCCATGCTCACCGGCGTTCAGTATTTTCCGACACCCGAGGCGGCTGGTAATGAAATCTGCCTCGGGCTGCCCAGCGGTCCGGAATATCCTGACCCGGTTCAGCAGCAACTCCTGCTTTCACTGATACACGTCAGCACCGAATCGATCCGGCTCGTCACCCCCTATTTCGTACCGGATGACGCGATGTTGCTGGCGCTGAAAACAGCGGCACAGCGCGGCGTGGAGGTGGAACTGATTCTGTCGGAGCGCCTCGATCAGCGTCTAGTTCAGTGGGCGCAGGAATCCTACTATGCCGAGCTTCTGGAAGTCGGCGTCATTATTCGCCGTTACCCCCGTTACTTTCTGCACACTAAATTTGCCTTGTTTGACGACCGGATTTCATTGATCGGCAGTGCCAATCTGGATGTGCGCTCATCGCTCATCAACGCGGAACTCGGTCTTTTGTTCTATGCGCCGCAAACCGCCCAGACACTCAACCGGTTACTGACGCGTTATCGCGACACAGCCCGTATCCTGAGCATCGAAGCCTGGGCGCTGCGCAGTCGGCGCGAGGTCATCATCCAGAATCTGGCCCGCCTGACGACGCCTCTGCTCTAAAATGCTGATTTATTCCATCCTTGGAATAAATCAGCTCGCTCGTCGCGGTACACGCCCGCGATGGCTCTCACGAATCAAAGACTGACGTCTTTGTTCGTGTTGGGGCATCCTGCCCCAAACGGGAAGCACTGAATAAATCAGCGCTTCCCTAAG
>NCKC01000039.1 GCA_002282715.1 Halothiobacillus sp. 15-55-196
TTTGCGATTCGTGAAGGCGGCCGCACAGTCGGTGCCGGTGTTGTCTCTAAAATCATCGAGTAATTAGTCCAGCCAGTTGTCAATAGGCGCGGAGTCGTGTAGACTTCGCGCTCTTTTTTCATCCCTGAAAAAAGACAAAGTTAAAAAGGTCAGTAGCTCAATTGGTAGAGCGACGGTCTCCAAAACCGTAGGTTGGGGGTTCGATTCCCTCCTGGCCTGCCATTTTTACCGCTGGATAGTGTTTTTATCTTGCGGACAGCCGGTTGTCGTCAAGCGATCAGCCGATCGAATTATGTGAGTCACAGTCATGTCGGAAAAAGCAGTGGAACCCGCCCGTTCGTCGGGTCTGGAGTCAGCCAAAATTGGACTTGCCATCGTGCTGCTTCTCGGTGGTGTTGCGGCATTCTATTGGCTTTCCAAAGAGCCGCTCTTCGTTCGTGTTGCATCGTTGTTGGTTCCTGTATTGCTTGCTGCTGCGGTGCTGTATGCGACGGCTGTCGGTAGAAGTATTTGGCGGTTCGCCTTTGATTCTCGCGTGGAAGTGCGCAAGATGGTTTGGCCGACTCGTCAGGAAACGACACAGACCACCCTGGTTGTGGTTTTGCTGATTGTTGTGATCAGTCTGTTTTTGTGGGGCGTGGATTCGCTCCTGGCTTGGATTGTTCGCAGTATAGCGGGCTGAGGTATAAGACGGATGGCGATGCGTTGGTATGTCGTGCAGGCGTTTTCACAGTTTGAAAACAGCGTAAAAAAGGCCCTGGAAGAGCGCATTGAGCGTGAGGGTCTGCAGTCTTTGTTCGGCGAGATTCTGGTTCCGTCAGAAGAAGTGGTTGAGATGCGCGACGGCGTCAAGCGTCGTTCGGAGCGTAAGTTCTATCCCGGCTACGTTCTTGTTCAGATCGATATGACCGATGAGGCTTGGCACCTGGTTAATTCAGTGCCGCGGGTGCTTGGCTTCGTGGGTGATTCGGGTGGTAAGCCGACGCCGATCAGCAGTAAAGAAGCTGAGGCGATCATGGCGCGGGTCAAGGACTCCACGGACAAGCCGAAGCCGAAGACATTGTTTGACGTGGGTGAAATGGTTCGGGTCTGTGATGGTCCGTTCAATGACTTCACCGGCGTTGTGGAAGAAGTGAATTACGAAAAGTCACGCCTGCATGTTGCGGTGAGTATTTTCGGTCGCTCGACCCCGGTCGAGCTCGGTTTCGATCAGGTCGCCAAGACCTAAAAGGCGACTCTGTTTTGTTAACTGGGGAGTTGTCTGGCTCGTTCAGCAACGTTTGCACCCATTGAGAGGTAGTTATGGCTAAGAAAGTCACAGGTTATATCAAGCTTCAGGTCAAGGCAGGTCAGGCTAATCCATCGCCGCCGATTGGTCCGGCTCTGGGTCAAAAGGGCGTCAACATTATGGCGTTCTGTAAAGAATTCAATGCGGCGACGCAAACCCTTGAGCAGGGCTCTCCTATTCCCGTGGTGATTACGGTTTACGCCGATAAATCATTCACCTTCATCATGAAGACGCCGCCGGTGAGCTTCCTCTTGAAGAAAACGGCAGGTATCAAGTCAGGTAGTGCTATTCCGAACAAGACCAAGGTCGGTACTTTGACGCGTCAGCAGATCGAAGATATCGCGAAGATCAAGCAACCTGATCTGACCGCTAAAGATATGGAAGCGATGGTTCGAACCATCGCAGGTAGCGCCCGGAGCATGGGCCTGAACGTGGAGGGTGTGTAATGGCTAAGTTAACCAAACGTCAAAAAGCCATTGCGGCCAAAGTCAAAGCGAATCAGCCCTATGCGGCAGTGGACGCTTTCAATCTGTTGAAAGAAGTATCGACCGTCAAGTTTGTCGAAGCGGTGGATGTTGCGGTTCATCTTGGCGTTGACCCCCGTCGCTCGGATCAGATGGTTCGAGGTGCGACCGTACTCCCGAATGGCACCGGTAAGTCCGTTCGTGTTGCTGTGTTTGCGCAAGGTGCGAATGCCGAAGCAGCCAAGGCGGCTGGTGCAGATATCGTCGGCTTTGAAGACCTGGCTGCTGAAATCAAGCAGGGTCGCATGGATTTTGATGTAGTCATCGCCACGCCCGATGCGATGCGTGTTGTTGGCCAGTTGGGTCAGGTGCTCGGTCCTCGTGGCCTGATGCCTAATCCAAAAGTCGGCACGGTTGCGGTTGATGCGGCGATGGCAGTCAAGAATGCCAAAGCCGGTCAGGTTCGTTACCGCACGGAGAAAGGCGGCATCATTCACTGCACCATCGGTAAAGTGAATTTCACCCCCGAAGCGTTGACTGAAAACCTGAATGCATTGCTGGCTGATCTGAACAAAGCCAAGCCTGCCGCGTCAAAGGGTATTTACATGAAGCGCGTCAGTGTTTCCAGCACCATGGGCCCTGGGCTGTTGGTAGATCTGGCTTCGCTTGCCGTATAACTTTTGGCCTCCTTCTTGATTGTAAGGAGGCAAGAACTTTGGACTGTTGCAGTTTTTCTGCAGCGGCGTCAAAGACCGTCGGCGTCAATCACGCATTGACTTAAACCACCAGCCGACGCAGACGGTTCCAGTCCTGATTTTATGTCTGGCTGGCCGTATCGTGGTGCGGTGTTCCGTTTTGGGATGTCGCGATAGGTAACTGGGGATTTCCCCAAGCAACCGTAGGTAAAACACGTGGCTTTAACCATTGATCAGAAGCAGTTGATTGTTGCTGAAGTGACAGAGGTTGCCGGCAAGGCGCTGTCCGCGATCGGTGCCGAGTACAGTGGGTTGACGGTCTCGCAGATGACCCAAATGCGTGTGAAAGCGCGTGAAAGTGGTGTCTATCTGCGTGTGATCAAAAACACACTGGCTCGTCGCGCGATGGCGAATACACCGTTTTCTTGCATGTCCGAGGCTCTGACCGGGCCTTTGGTGTTGGCCTTCTCTATGGAAGATCCCGGCGCAGCCGCCCGGCTGATGAAGGACTATGCCAAAGAGTTTGCCAAGCTTGAAATCAAGGTAGTCGCCCTGGGTGGGCAGCTTCTCTCTGTGGCCGATGTCGATCGCGTAGCCAGCCTGCCGACCCGAGAACAAGCGTTGTCGCAGCTTCTCGCCGTCATGAAGGCGCCCATCGGCAAACTCGCTCGTACCCTCAACGAGGTTCCGGGCAAGTTGGTTCGTACCGTGGCCGCCGTTCGCGATCAAAAGCAAGCAGCTTAAATTTCTTTTAACTTAATCAGGATTATTAACATGGCAATTTCTAAAGACGATATTCTCGAAGCGATCTCCAACATGTCCGTGATGGAAGTCGTTGATCTGATCTCCGCAATGGAAGAAAAATTCGGCGTTTCGGCTGCTGCAGCTGTAGCAGTTGCAGGCCCTGCCGCTGCGGGCCCTGCTGCCGCTGTTGAAGAAAAGACCGAATTTGATGTTGTGCTGAAATCTTTCGGTGCGAATAAAGTCGGCGTAATCAAAGCTGTTCGTGAATTGACCGGTCTGGGCCTGAAAGAAGCCAAAGACATGGTTGAAGGCGCGCCAGCGACCATCAAAGAAGGCGTGAGTGCTGCTGATGCCGAAGCAATGAAAGCGAAACTGACTGAAGCAGGTGCTGAAGTAGAGGTTAAGTGATTGATCTTCTGCGGTTAGTATGAAGTATCGGGCTGGTAGCCATTGGCTGCCGGCCTTTGTTCGCTGGTTTTTCTGAAGATGCTCCGGCACTACAGAGTGTCTTCAGAAAAATCCATGGGTGTTTAAGTCCTGGTAATCCCCCCGCGTTGCATCCTAGGGTGTGGCGCAATCCGTTTATTCCGACGAGGAAGGCAGATGAGCTATTCATTTACTGAAAAGAAGCGAATCCGCAAGGAATTCGGCCACCGTGCCGATATCCTGCCGGTACCGTATTTACTGGCGACTCAGGTTGAGTCTTATAAGTCATTCCTGCAGAGTGGCGTTCCTGCCAAGAGGCGCGCGAATGCCGGACTGCATGCTGCGTTAAGTTCTGTTTTCCCGATCCGCAGTCATTCAGGTAATGCTGAAATTGCGTACGTTGATTACTACTTTGGCGAGCCGGCTTTCGATGTTCGCGAATGCCAGATTCGTGGCCTGAGCTATGGCGCGCCTTTGCGCGTAAAGATGCGTCTGGTCATTTATGATCGTGATGCACCGGCCGGTTCCAAGGTGGTCAAGGATATCCGTGAGCAGGATGTCTATCTGGGCGAAATTCCATTGATGACCGAGAGCGGTACGTTTGTCATCAACGGTACGGAGCGGGTTATCGTGTCTCAGTTGCACCGTTCTCCCGGTGTGTTCTTTGATCACGACAAGGGTAAAACCTCAAGTTCCAAGAAAATCCTCTTTTCGGCACGGATCATCCCCTACCGTGGTTCTTGGCTGGATTTCGAATTCGATCAGAAGGATATCTTGTATGCGCGTATTGACCGCCGCCGGAAGATTCCTGCATCGATCATTCTGCGTGCACTGGGCTATACCAACCAGGACATGCTCGATATTTTCTTCGATCACGATGAGTTCCATATCGATCAAGACGGTGGTCTGGCTCTGACGCTGGTTGCCGACCGTCTGAAAGGTACCGATGCGGCATTCGATATCGATATCAATGGCGAAAATCTGATCAAGACGGGCAAACGCATCACCGCGCGTCACGTGCGTGAATTGATTAACGCCAAGGTAACCAGCCTGCCGGTGCCTGTGGATTTCGTCGTTGGTCGTGTTCTTGCTTCGGATGTGATTGATACGTCAACCGGTGAAGTGCTTGCGCGCGGCAATGAAGAGCTGACCACCGAGTTGGTGGCGAAATTTGCCAAGGCCGGAATTACCCAGTTCAAGACGCTCTACTTTAATGATGTGGATCGTGGCCCGTTCATGTCGCTGACGTTGCGCGCCGACCCTTCGACCACGCCATTGGAAGCGATGGTCGAAATCTACAAGATGATGCGTCCGGGCGAACCGCCGACGAAGGATTCTGCCGAAGCGCTGTTCCATGGCCTGTTCTTTACGGAAGATCGGTACGATCTTTCCGAGGTGGGCCGGATGAAGTTCAATCGCCGTATCGAGCGCGAAGGCGATGTCGGACCTGGCGTTCTGTATGACAGTAAGTATTTTGCAACGCGCGCTGCACAGGGCGACGAGACGGCCAAAAAGCTGCTGAACGAGCAGGGGGACGTTTCAGACATCCTTGATGTCATGAAAGAACTGATTGATATCCGTAACGGCAACGGCAAGACGGATGACATCGATCACCTGGGTAATCGCCGCATCCGCTCGGTGGGTGAAATGACGGAAAACGTCTTCCGCATCGGTCTGGTTCGGGTCGAGCGTGCGGTCAAAGAGCGTCTCACCCAGGCCGAGTCAGAAGGTCTGACACCGCAGGATCTGATCAATGCCAAGCCGGTGGCCGCTGCGATCAAAGAGTTCTTCGGCTCCAGTCAATTGTCCCAGTTCATGGACCAGAACAACCCACTGTCGGAAATTACGCACAAACGGCGTATTTCTGCACTGGGCCCGGGCGGTTTGACTCGTGAGCGTGCTGGTTTTGAAGTGCGTGACGTTCACACCACGCACTACGGTCGCGTGTGCCCGATCGAAACGCCGGAAGGTCCGAACATCGGTCTGATCAACTCATTGGCAACCTATGCGCGTACCAATGGTTATGGCTTCCTCGAAACGCCCTATCGCACCGTCAAAGACGGCGTGGTCAGCAAGGAAGTTGACTGGTTGTCCGCCTACGAAGAAGAAAAGTTCACCATCGCCCAGGCCAATGCGCCGCTGGACGACAATGGCGTTCTGCAAGGCAATCTGATTTCTGTCCGCCGTGCCGGTGAGTTCATGCTCGCCAGCCCTGAAGAAATTCAGTACATGGACGTATCACCGAAGCAGATCGTATCCATCGCCGCGTCCATCATCCCGTTCCTCGAGCACGATGATGCGAACCGCGCCTTGATGGGTTCGAACATGCAGCGCCAGGCTGTGCCTACCCTGCGTGCCGATAAACCGTTGGTGGGTACGGGCATGGAGCGCGTGGTCGCGACCGATTCCGGCTCGTGCGTCGTCGCACGCCGTGGTGGCGTGGTCGATCGTGTGGATGCGGCCCGTGTCGTGGTTCGGGTCAACGCAGAAGAGACGAGTCAGGGTGATGTGGGCGTAGATATCTACAACCTCACCAAATATACCCGTTCGAACCAGAATACCTGCATCAACCAGACGCCGTTGGTCAAAGCGGGCGACGTGATTGCCAAGGGCGACGTGCTGGCCGATGGTCCGTCGGTTGATATGGGCGAACTGGCACTGGGTCAGAACATCCTGTGTGCATTCATGCCTTGGAACGGTTACAACTTCGAGGATTCGATCCTGCTGTCCGAACGCGTCGTGCGTGAAGACCGCTTGACTACTATCCACATAGAAGAACTGAACTGTATCGCGCGTGACACCAAGTTGGGTGCCGAAGAAATCACAGCCGATATCCCGAACGTGGCCGAAAGCCTGCTGAACAAGCTGGATACGGCCGGTGTGGTCCACGTGGGTGCAGAAGTGCGGCCGGGTGACATTTTGGTGGGCAAGGTCACGCCTAAGGGTGAAACTCAGCTCACGCCGGAAGAAAAACTTCTTCGTGCCATCTTCGGCGAGAAAGCATCCGATGTGAAAGACACATCGTTGCGCGTACCGCCGGGAATGGAAGGTACGGTGATCGACGTGCGTGTCTTTACTCGCGACGGTATCGAAAAAGACAGTCGTGCGCGTTCGATCGAAGAAGCCGATCTCGAAGCCGTGCGCAAGGATCTGAAAGACCGTATGCGGATCATCGAAGGCGATATTCTCGCACGCGTGAAATCCGTTCTGGTCAATCAGATCGCTGTGGGTGGCCCGGGCGTTAAGGCCGGTAGCAAGATCACCGTGGCCCAACTCGAGAAAATCGAGCCGAGCAAGTGGCTGGAAATTCGTGTCGAAGGCGAAGAAGCCGCACAGGCGATGGAAGAATACATCGCCCAGTTGGCGCAGGCCCAGGTCGATATCGACAAGCGTTTCGAAGACAAGAAGAAAAAAATCCAGCAGGGCGATGATCTCGCACCGGGCGTGCTGAAGATGGTTAAGGTCTATGTGGCCGTCAAGCGTCGCATTCAGCCGGGTGACAAGCTCGCTGGCCGTCACGGTAACAAGGGTGTGGTCTCCATGATCGTGCCTGAGGAAGACATGCCGTACATGGAAAACGGCCAACCGGTCGATATCTGCCTCAATCCGTTGGGCGTACCGTCACGGATGAACATCGGCCAGATTCTGGAAACCCATTTGGGCTTCGCGGCACGAGGACTGGGCTTCAAGATCGAAGAGATGCTGAAGCTCGAACGCGCCAAGGCATTGATCGAGCTGCGTGCGTTCCTCGACAAGGTGTACAACCACAATTCCGACAAGCCGGTCGATCTCGATGCCCTGAATGACGACGAGTTGATTGAACTGGCGCGCAATCTGAAAAAAGGCGTGCCGATGGCCACACCGGTATTCGATGGTGCGGTCGAGGACGAAATCAAGTACATGCTGAAACTGGCCGGTTTGCCGACCTCCGGTCAGGTGCAGCTCTTTGATGGTCGCTCTGGCGAACCATTCGAGCGCACCACCACGGTGGGTTACATGTACATGCTCAAGCTCAACCACCTGGTTGACGACAAGATGCATGCCCGCTCGACTGGCCCGTACTCGCTCGTTACCCAGCAGCCGCTGGGTGGTAAGGCGCAGTTCGGCGGTCAGCGCTTCGGGGAGATGGAGGTCTGGGCGCTGGAAGCCTATGGCGCGGCGTACACGCTCCAGGAAATGCTCACCGTCAAGTCTGATGATGTGAACGGTCGTAACAAGATGTACAAGAACATCGTTGACGGAGATCTCAAGATGGATGCCGGTATGCCGGAATCCTTCAACGTGCTCCTCAAGGAGATTCGTTCGCTCGCGATCAACGTCGAGCTGGAGCAGGGCAAAGAATAAATACCCGCCGGGCCAGCGCCCGGCAAGCCCTTCTTCCCAATAGCCCAGTGTCTGAATTAAAGGCAGGTAGAACGCAATGAAAGAATTACTCAACCTGATGAGTCGTGAAGTGACCGATGATGATTTCGATGGCATTCGAATCTCTCTGTCCTCACCGGAGATGATCCGCTCATGGTCGTACGGCGAAGTCAAAAAGCCGGAGACCATCAATTATCGTACGTTCAAGCCGGAACGTGATGGTCTGTTCTGCGCCAAAATCTTTGGCCCCGTGCGGGATTACGAATGCTTGTGCGGCAAGTACAAGCGTCTGAAGCACCGCGGTGTGGTCTGCGAAAAGTGCGGCGTGGAAGTTACCCTCTCCAAGGTGCGTCGTGAGCGCATGGGCCATATCGAACTGGCTTGTCCGGTGGCGCACATCTGGTATCTCAAATCGTTGCCCTCGCGCATCGGCTTGCTGCTGGACATGACCCTGCGCGACATCGAACGCGTGCTGTATTTCGAAGCGTTTGTGATCACCGATCCTGGCATGACTACCCTCAACAAGGGCGATCTGCTGACCGATGAAATGTACATCGACGCGCTCGAACAGTTCGGTGATGAATTCGAAGCAGACATGGGCGCGGAAGCCATCCAGAAACTGCTCAAGGATATCGATCTGGATCAACAGATTGTGACCCTGCGTGACGAGCTGGCGAGCACCGGTTCCGAGACCAAGATCAAGCGTCTGTCCAAGCGTTTGAAACTGATCGAAGCGTTCAAGGAATCCGGCAATCGTCCCGAGTGGATGGTGCTGACCCAGTTGCCGGTACTGCCACCCGATCTGCGTCCGTTGGTGCCGTTGGATGGCGGCCGATTTGCGACGTCTGACCTGAACGATCTTTATCGTCGGGTCATCAACCGCAACAACCGTCTCAAGCGTTTGATTGAAATCAATGCGCCGGACATCATTCTGCGTAATGAAAAGCGCATGTTGCAGGAATCGGTTGACTCTCTGCTGGATAACGGCCGTCGTGGTCGTGCCGTCACCGGTACCAACAAGCGTCCGCTCAAATCCCTGGCCGACATGATCAAGGGTAAGCAAGGGCGCTTCCGTCAGAACCTCTTGGGTAAACGCGTCGACTACTCCGGCCGTTCGGTCATCGTGGTGGGCCCGACCCTACGTCTGCATCAGTGCGGTCTGCCCAAGAAAATGGCGCTGGAACTCTTCAAGCCGTTCATCTTCGGTAAGCTGCACCGTCGCGGTCTTGCGACCACTATCAAGGCGGCCAAGAAACTGGTTGAGCGCGAAGGCCCGGAAGTCTGGGACGTACTCGAAGAAGTCATCCGCGAGCATCCGGTGCTGCTAAACCGCGCGCCCACCCTGCACCGTCTGGGTATTCAGGCATTCGAACCGATCCTGATCGAAGGTAAGGCGATTCAGTTGCATCCGCTCGTCTGCTCGGCCTACAACGCCGACTTTGACGGTGACCAGATGGCCGTTCATGTGCCGTTGTCGCTCGAAGCGCAGGCCGAAGCCCGTGCCCTGATGATGTCCACGAACAACGTGCTGTCGCCGGCGAACGGTGACCCGGTGATCGTGCCGTCACAGGATATAGTATTGGGTATCTACTACATGACGCGCGCCAAAGTAAATGGCCGCGGCGAAGGCATGGTGTTTGCCGATCTGGACGAAGTCCAGCGTGCCTACGACAACCATCAGGTCGAGTTGGGCGCACAGATCAAAGTGCGCGTCAACGACTGGGTTCGTTATGACGATGGTTCGGCTGAATCCATTCGCCATATCCTCGAGACAACCGTAGGTCGTGCCTTGCTGTACAAGGCCTTGCCTGAAGGTGTGCCGTTTGAACAGATCAACAAGGATATGGGCAAAAAAGCCATCTCTGCATTGTTGAACTACGTCTACCGTCAGTTGGGCCTGAAAGACACCGTCCTGTTTGCGGATCAGTTGATGTACACCGGCTTCCGTTACGCGACGCGCTCCGGTATTTCGATCTGCTCGGATGACATGCTGGTCCCCCCTTCAAAACCGGCCGAATTGGCAAAAGCCGAAGCCGAAGTGGGCGAAATCCAAAACCAGTACGCTCAAGGTCTGGTTACGGAAAAAGAGCGTTACAACAAGGTGGTCGACATCTGGTCACGTGCAAACGATCAAATCTCGCGCGCGATGATGGAGCAGTTGGGTACCGAAAAAGTCGTGGACCGTGAAGGCAACACCGTCAAGCAAAGTTCGTTTAACGCGATCTTCATGATGGCCGACTCCGGTGCGCGGGGTTCCGCTGCCCAAATTCGTCAGTTGGCTGGTATGCGTGGTCTGATGACCAAGCCAGATGGTTCGATCATCGAAACCCCCATCACGGCAAACTTCCGTGAGGGCTTGAACGTTCTCCAGTACTTCATTTCAACGCACGGTGCGCGGAAAGGTCTTGCCGATACGGCATTGAAGACAGCGAACTCGGGTTATCTCACACGACGTCTCGTCGATGTGGCGCAAGACATCGTGATTACCATCGACGATTGCGGCACACAAGCACCGGGCCTTAAAGTCACTGCCGTCATCGAAGGCGGCGACGTGGTGCAGGGCCTGGGGGCACGAATCCTCGGTCGCACCACATCTCAAGACGTGTTGATGCCAGGCTCTGATGAAGTACTCGTGCCATCGGGTACCGTGATCAACGAAGTGCTGGTTGCCCGTCTTGAAGAGTCAGGTGTGGACGAAGTATGGGTCCGTACGCCGATTGGCTGCGAATCACGTCATGGTATTTGCCAGAAATGCTACGGTCGCGATCTTGCCCGCGGCAACCTCGTGAACATCGGCGAGGCCGTCGGCGTTATTGCCGCGCAGTCCATCGGTGAACCGGGCACCCAGTTGACCATGCGTACCTTCCACATCGGTGGTGCCGCATCCCGCTCGGCATCGGCCAGTTCCGTGCAAAACAAGGCGGCGGGTGTCGTTCGCCTGCACAATCTTAAAACGGTCAAGAATCGCGATAACGATCTGGTCGCGGTAACCCGTTCGGGCGAGTTGGGCATGATCGATGATCAAGGTCGTGAACGTGAGCGTTACAAGATTCCTTATGGCGCAGTCATCCGGGTCAAGGAAGGCGAAAAGGTTGCCGGTGGTACTACCCTGGCTACCTGGGATCCACACACGCATCCGGTTGTCAGCGAAATGCAGGGCCAGGCACGCTTTTCCGATTTCGTGGACGGTCAGTCGGTCAGATCCGATACCGATGAAATCACGGGTCTGTCGTCACAAGTGGTCATCGATCCGAAGCATCGCAACAGCGCGGCCAAGGAATTGCGCCCGGCCATCGCCCTGATTGATGCCGCGGGTGAGCCGGTCTGCCTGGCCGGTACCGACATCCCCGCGTTCTACGTGCTCCCTGCCGGCGCGATTATTGGCATCGAGGATGGCGCCGCGGTTCAGGTGGGTGACATCATCGCGCGCATTCCTCAGGAATCGTCGAAGACGCGTGATATCACCGGTGGTCTGCCACGCGTTGCCGACTTGTTCGAGGCACGTAAGCCGAAAGAACCGGCCATTTTGGCGGAGTACACCGGTACGATCAGCTTCGGCAAAGAAACCAAGGGTAAGCAGCGTCTGGTCATTACCGATGAGCATGGTGAAGCGCACGAAGAGCTTATTCCAAAATACCGCGTCATCAACGTATTCGAAGGCGAGTACGTGACGCGTGGTGAGGTCATCGCCGATGGTGAGTTAACGCCTCACGACATTCTGCGTCTGCGCGGCATTCCTGACCTGGCTGCATATATCATCAAGGAAATTCAGGACGTCTACCGTCTGCAGGGCGTAATCATCAGTGACAAGCACATCGAAGTGATTGTGCGTCAAATGCTCCGCAAGGTCGAAATTACTGAACCGGGTGATTCCGGCTACCTACGCGGTGATCAGGTGGACAAGGCGCGTTTGCTTGAAGAGAACCGTATGCTCGAGCAGGCTGGCAAGTTCGCCGCGAAGTTCGATCCGATGCTGCTGGGTATTACCAAAGCTTCACTGGTTACCGAGTCGTTCATTTCAGCGGCATCATTCCAGGAGACAACACGTGTTCTGACCGACTCGTCTACCCGAGGGGCTCGAGACGAACTGCGTGGCTTGAAAGAAAACGTCATTGTGGGGCGTCTCATCCCCGCAGGGACTGGCTTGGCTCACCACCAAGAGCGCCGTCGCCGTCGTCATTTGACGATGGATTCGGCCAATGCCTTGTTCATGGATAGCGATTCTTCGGATGCGCGTGTCGATGAAGGGGAAAACGTATCGTAACAAGTTCAGCCAATGCTCATCTATTGGATTGACAGATTACGGCACACTGCTTAAAATCACTGCCCTTTGCGACGGGTCTTGGGCCCGTCGTGCTAGTTTTTGGTCGGAGAAGACATAACCATGGCTACTGTAAATCAGCTCGTGCGCAAGCCGCGCAAGCGACTGGTCGAGAAGACTAAAGTACCTGCACTCGAAGGCTGCCCGCAGCGTCGTGGTGTATGTACTCGTGTATACACAACAACCCCCAAGAAGCCGAACTCGGCGCTGCGTAAAGTGGCCCGTGTTCGTCTGACTTCAGGTTTTGAAGTCACCGGTTACATCGGGGGCGAAGGTCACAACCTGCAGGAACACTCCGTGGTCCTGATTCGGGGTGGTCGTGTGAAGGATTTGCCTGGTGTTCGTTACCACGTTGTGCGCGGTAGCCTGGATACGCAAGGTGTCGATAAGCGTCGCCAAGGTCGCTCAAAATATGGCGCGAAGCGCCCCAAAGCCAAATAAACGGCTAATTAACGGTTGGATTAAGAAATGCCTAGAAGAAGAGAAGTACCGAAGCGCGAGATTTTACCAGATCCTAAATACGGTAATGTCACTGTCGCTAAGTTCATCAACATGATCATGTTGAGCGGGAAGAAGTCTGTCGCCGAGTCAATTTTGTACGGCGCCATGACAATCGCTGAAGAAAAAGGCAAGGGTCACCCGGTCGAGCTCGTTGAGCGCGCGCTGGAGAATGTGGCACCTGCGGTTGAAGTTAAATCACGCCGGGTTGGTGGTGCCAACTACCAGGTGCCTGTTGAAGTGCGTGCTGTACGTCGTTCCTCGTTGGCCATGCGCTGGTTGATCGACGCTGCGCGTAAGCGTGGCGAAAAGACCATGGCTGCCAAGTTGGCCGGCGAGTTGATGGACGCGGCCGAAAGCCGTGGCTCCGCAGTCAAGAAACGTGAAGATACACACCGAATGGCAGAGGCTAACAAAGCTTTTGCACATTTCCGCTGGTAATTTAAGAGGTAAACCCTGTGGCCAGATCCACCCCGCTCGAGCGCTACCGCAACTTCGGTATTATGGCGCATATTGATGCCGGCAAAACAACGACCACTGAACGCATTCTGTTCTATACCGGTGTTTCACACAAAATTGGTGAAGTCCATGACGGCGCCGCCACAATGGACTGGATGGAGCAGGAGCAGGAGCGTGGTATCACCATCACTTCTGCGGCTACAACCGCTTTCTGGAGTGGTATGGATAAGCAGTTCGAACCGCATCGGTTCAACATTATCGATACACCCGGTCACGTTGACTTTACCATCGAAGTAGAGCGCTCACTGCGCGTGCTCGATGGTGCGGTGTTTGTGCTTTGTGCCGTGGGTGGGGTTCAGCCACAGTCTGAAACCGTATGGCGTCAGGCTAACAAGTACAGCGTTCCGCGCCTTGCGTTCGTAAACAAGATGGATCGCTCAGGTGCTGATTTCTACCGCGTTATGGAGCAGCTCAAAAAACGTCTCGGAGCGAACCCCGTTCCTGTTGTGCTCCCCATCGGTGCCGAAGACGGTTTCGAAGGCGTGATCGATCTTCTGCGCATGAAGGCGATTTACTGGAATACCGAAGACATGGGTCTGACCTATGAAGAGAAGGATATTCCGGCCGAGTTATTGGAAAAGGCAAAGACCTATCGCAGCCAGATGATGGAAGCGGCAGCCGAGGCCAATGAAGAGGTGATGGAGAAGTACCTCGAAACCGGCGATTTGACCGACGATGAAATTGTTTCTGGTTTGCGTCAGCGCACCCTCAACAACGAAATCATACCGGCATTGTGCGGCACGGCCTTCAAGAACAAGGGTGTCCAGAAGATGCTGGATGCGGTTATTGATTATCTCCCTTCACCGACCCAGGTCCCGCCCATCAAGGGTGAGTTGCCGGACGGTACGGCCTCCGTGCGCAAAACGGGTGATGACGAGCCATTCTCCGCGCTGGCGTTCAAGATCATGTCGGATCCCTTTGTCGGTTCACTGACGTTCTTCCGTGTTTATTCGGGCGTGGTGAACGCTGGTGATGGCGTGCTGAACTCCACCAAGGACAGCAAGGAACGTCTGGGCCGTATCCTCCAGATGCACGCTAACTCTCGTGAAGAGATCAAGGAAGTTCGTGCAGGGGATATCGCGGCGGCAGTAGGCCTCAAGAACGTGATCACGGGCGACACACTCTGTGATCCGTCGAAGCCGATTATCCTCGAACGTATGGTCTTCCCTGAGCCGGTCATTTCCGTTGCTGTAGAGCCAAAAACCAAGGGTGATCAAGAGAAAATGGGTATGGCACTGGGTCGCCTGGCTCAGGAAGATCCCTCATTCCGCGTCTTTACCGATGAGGAATCCGGTCAGACAATTATTGCGGGTATGGGTGAACTTCACCTTGAGATTCTGGTTGACCGTATGCGTCGCGAATTCAAGGTTGAAGCCAATATCGGTAAGCCGCAGGTAGCCTACCGTGAAACCATTCGTGGTACGGTCGAGCAGGACGGTAAGTTCGTTCGCCAGTCCGGTGGTCGTGGGCAGTACGGTCACGTGAAAATTCGGATCGAACCACTGGAAGTCGGTGGCGGATACGAGTTTGTCAACGGCATCGTTGGTGGTGTTGTTCCTCGCGAGTACATCCCGGCTGTTGATAAGGGTATTCAAGAACAGATCAAAAATGGCGTGATCGCGGGTTACCCGGTGGTTGACGTGAAGGTTACCCTGTTCGATGGTTCGTACCATGAGGTGGATTCAAACGAGATGGCGTTCAAGATCGCCGGTAGCATGGCCTTCAAAGAAGGCGCAGTTAAAGCCAACCCTGTGCTGCTCGAGCCAATGATGAAGGTCGAGGTGGAAACACCCGAAGATTACATGGGCGATGTGATCGGTGACTTGAATCGTCGTCGTGGCATGATTCAGGGTATGGAAGATACCGTTGGTGGCGGCAAGCAGGTTAAGGCAGAGGTGCCATTGTCCGAGATGTTTGGTTATGCCACCGATTTGCGCTCAGCTACTCAAGGCCGCGCAACCTACTCCATGGAGTTTGCTCGTTATGCCGAAGCACCTAAAAACGTTGCTGACGCGGTCATTAAAGGCAAGTCCGCGTAATTACTGATTAATACTTATTTGAGGCTTTTATCATGTCAAAAGAGAAATTTGAACGGAACAAACCACACGTTAACGTGGGCACGATTGGTCACGTTGACCACGGCAAGACCACATTGACCGCTGCGATCACGAAAGTAATGGCCGAGAAGCATGGTGGTGCGTCATTGGGCTACGACCAGATCGACAAAGCGCCCGAAGAAAAAGCCCGTGGTATCACCATCAACACCTCACACGTTGAATACGAATCCGACGCGCGTCACTACGCCCACGTCGACTGCCCAGGCCATGCTGACTATGTCAAGAACATGATCACCGGCGCGGCCCAGATGGACGGCGCGATCCTCGTATGTTCAGCGGCTGATGGC
>NCKC01000140.1 GCA_002282715.1 Halothiobacillus sp. 15-55-196
AATGGCCTCACGCTCCATTTCGATGATGCGCTCGTCCACCAGACCTCGAAAATAGCGATGAAAAATATAGGCAGGTACGGCAACCATGATGCCGGCTGCCGTCGTGACCAACGCCTTGGAAATCCCTCCGGCCAGCAATTCGGGATTGATTCCGGCCGCGCCACCACTGGTCGTAATCGCCTGAAATACGTCAATGATCCCCACAACTGTTCCCAGCAATCCGAGCAAGGGCGAGATGACCGCGATGGTACCTAGCGTATTGAGATAACGCTCCATCTGATGCGCGACATGACGGCCGGCATCTTCGATTCGGTTGCGCATGGCCTCGGCACTCCCGACATCCTGCAAGCCGGAAGCCAGCACGAGGCCGAGCGGCGACATGCGTGCCAGTTCCGCAACCTTGTTCTGCGTCAATTGCTTGCTTGCGATCCAGCTTTCCACGGTTCCGACGGGGTCACCGCCCATCAGGCGGCTGTAGCGCAAGGCCCACAACCGCTCGAAGATGATCGCCAGCGCGATGATCGAGGCCAGAATGATGGGAATCATCATCCCGCCGCCCGCCAATACCAGTTCCATCATGTCGCATTACTCCCTTGAATAAATCTCACAATTCAATCCGTATCCTGAATCAGCTCACAGACCGGATAAGGTTTTATCACTCGGCCAGCGCAAGCGGAAGCCGAAATTCAGCGTGATTTTCTGACCCGGTTTGATCTGGTTCGACCAGGCCCAAACGCCATCGATCCCGTCGAACTGTTTGGTCGTCGGTGGCGTCGTATCGGCCAGCGATTCCACCGAGATCTCACTGTCTTCGGCAATCGGCAGATTCATGATCACCGTGACGGCCACCGGTTCCTTGTGCTGGCTTTGCACTTCGACCAGCGTGCGGCGTACCATCTGGGTTGATTTACCAATCACGCCGTTTTCCTCTCGCTGATCCGGCTTCTGGTCGACAGTGACCTGGATACGCCGATCAGCGCCGAATCCCAGACTCATCTTCTCAGATGGCGCCTGGGCCTGCCGGAATGCCGAGCCCA
>NCKC01000141.1 GCA_002282715.1 Halothiobacillus sp. 15-55-196
CGAACACGATTTTCCCCGAGGTGCGCGAACTGGCGACAGCGACCTCCACCTTGCCCTGCTTGTTCACGCGGGCAGCCCGCTCTTCTCGCAGGGCCTCCAAGCGCCGAACCCGACCTTCGTTCCGCGTGCGGCGGGCTTTTACGCCTTGGCGTATCCACACCTCTTCCTCGGCCAGAAACTTGTCGAATTCGGCATTCTGGATTTGTTCGGCGTGTTCACGCTCTTCAACGCGACGCAGATAATTCTGGTAATCACCCGGCCAGGACGTAAGCTGGCCGCGATCCAACTCCAAAATACGGTTGGCCAGATTTTGCAGGAAGGATCGGTCGTGGGTGATGAAGATGACCGAACCGGAAAAGCCGCGAATCAAGCCTTCCAGCCATTCGATGCTGGCGATGTCCAGATGGTTGGTTGGCTCGTCGAGCAGCAGCACATCGGGCTGCACCACCAACGCCTGGGCAAGCAGCACGCGACGTTTCGCCCCGCCAGATAACGATTTGACCGAGGCATCAGGGTCCAGATCGAGCCTTGTGATGACCTCGTCAATCCGCTGTGCCACCGACCAGCCATCGACCGCCTCGATTTGCTGTTGCAGACGCGCCATTTCATCCATCACCGAATCATCGCCCGCGCCCAGCTTTTCGATACAGGCATGGTAGGCCGTCAATGTGGCTTCAATGCCGCCCAAGGCTTCGGCCACCGTGGCATAAACGCTCGCAGTCGAATCCATTTGCGGATCTTGCTGCAAATACGCAATGCGCGCGCCGGGCTCAAGACGCACTTCGCCCTCATCGGCACGCGTTAGGCCAGCCAATATTTTCATAAAGGTCGATTTGCCCATGCCGTTGCGCCCGATCAAGGCGATGCGCTCTCCGGGTTCGACCGTGAGCCCCACATGATCCAGTAAAACGCGGGTACCCAAGGCAAAATGCAATCGATCAACGGTAAGTAAGGGCATGGAACAATCAGACTTTCAGGAGAATGGGCGCATAGTGTAAGGGGTTTTGCACCGCCTTGCCGTTCTGCATGAATGA
>NCKC01000040.1 GCA_002282715.1 Halothiobacillus sp. 15-55-196
TCGATTCCCGGCGAGAGCTGCAACGCTTCGGTGACCAGGGTGATGATCGCCGATGGCGTGGTGGTTGGGCTGGCTCTCAGGCCGAGGATGTCGATGTGATCCGGCAGCTGGTCGTCCAGCAGTTTGACTAATGCCCGTCGTTCCGGTTCCGATGCGCTCTCGACAAGAATGATACGGTCGGCGTACTTGATCAGTTGCGTGATCAGATTGGCTTGTTCGAGTGCGTGTTGCTGCGCGGTATTCATGAGGGTGTCCATTCAAATCAAAGAGGTCGTTGCATGGGTATGTCGTAGCGTATCCATCAGGGCTTCTTCCGGCGCCTTGTCGGTGACGAGCGCCGAGCCGAGGCCGTGCATCAGGACCAGTCGAAGCCGTCCGGCCTGCACTTTCTTGTCACTGTCCATAAGGCTACGGATCGTTTCGACGCTGAGCTCGCTCGGGCTTTGTGTCGGCAACCCTGCAGCGGCCACAATGCGATAAACGCGGGCCAGATCAGCAGCACTGATCCATTCGAGCCGGTGGGAAAGATCGGCCGCCATGCACATGCCGGCACCCACGGCCTCACCATGCAGCCAGTTGCCGTAGCCCATGCCTGCTTCGATGGCGTGACCGAAGGTGTGCCCCAGATTGAGCAGCGCGCGCAGCCCCCCTTCGCGTTCGTCCTGATTGACGATATCGGCCTTGATGGCGCAAGACCGTGTGATGGCGTGTTTCAAAGCGGCTTCGTCACGGGCGCGCAATTTGGTCATATTGGCTTCGATCCAGTCGAGGAAATCCACATCCCAGAGCAGGCCGTACTTGATGATTTCTGCCAACCCGGCCGACAGTTCCCGATCGGGCAGGGTGTCGAGCGTGCGGATGTCCGCAATGACGCAGCGGGGCTGGTAAAACGCGCCGACCATATTCTTGGCGCGAGGGTGATTGACCCCGGTCTTCCCGCCAACGGAGCTATCGACCTGCGAGAGCAGTGTCGTCGGAATCTGGATGAAGGGCACGCCACGCTGGTAGCTGGCGGCGGCGAAACCGGTGATGTCGCCGATTACCCCGCCGCCCAGTGCAATCAATGTGGTCTGGCGGTCGCAGCGTGCATCCACCAGGGCATCGAAAATGGTACTGAGTACCTCAAGGGATTTGTACTGCTCGCCATCCGGCAACACGATCTGTTCGACTTTCTTGAACTCACTTAATCCGTTGATCAACGCATCGGCATAAAGCGGGGCAACGGTGGTGTTCGAGACGACGACCACGGAGTCACCCGGGATGTGTCGGGCCAACAGCTCGGGCTGCTTGAGTAAATCGACCCCGATATAGATCGGATAACTGCGATCTGCCAGATCAACAACGAGGGAAGCGGTGTTCGTTATCTCAGCTGCAGTATCTGGCATTGGGCCACCTTCGTTCATGTAGACAGTATGTTGGATGGGTACGGTACATTCCATGGAATATGGACTATATCAGGAAGATGGAAACGCGGCAGCCGCAGCGTGGCGACGTCGAGCGGCATTATTTACGTTCGACCGGCATCCAGCCAGTGGACCCTTTCAAGAGTTGCAATCGCGAATGGTAGGTTTGCGTTTGTCCTGCCTTGAAATTGCCGAACTGCAGCATCAGGCCAATTTGCCCGACGGTGCCCAGTAAACTGCTGGCCGAATCGGCGCTTTGCAACGATTCGGCCAGCTGTTCTGCGCTTTGTTTGAAGAGCAGTGTGGCGGCAACGTCGACCGTCCATTTCTGATCGTGTTCGGCCGAATTGAGGGAATCGATGCGTTCGACCACGATGACTTTGCCGGACGGATCGAGTTGATCTTGCAGAATCTGACGCACGGAGTCCTTGTCGGGGCCGTTGTTGAACAGGCAACCGCCCAGAGACATGAAAACAACAGACAAAAGAACCAGCGAAAAGATACTACGGGGCAAAAAGGTCAATGGTCGCAAGGCGAAGGCTCCTTAAACAGAGTATGGACTCGGGTATCGAACCGGATGGGCCGGAATCTCGAAGCCGGGCTACAGGCTACAGGCCGGCTGGCCGCGCAATGCCGGCCTTTAGGTTGTCCCAATGTGCCCAGTTCTGGCTTCCGGGCGGCGTTTGCACATAAAACCCGAGCGTCGACAGATAGTGGCGTACGGTGGCCGCATCCGTCCGGGCCAGCGCGCGATCCACGCTCAAATCCAGATGCATGACCTCTTCGAGTCGACCAAAAGGTGCCAGTATTGTCGCGTCCAGCGTTTCCGGCAAGGTGCCCTTGGGCAGAAACAGATACAAATCGGCTTTTTTCAGGCTTTTGTAGATAGTGCAGTGCATGTTGGTCAATTTCAGTGGTGAACGAGGCGAAGTTTATCGCAAATGCAGCGTAAACCGATTTTTCATGCGAGGATGCGCAGCATGAATACCGCCTGGTTAGCCCCTTTTCGCCGTGTCCTGACCTCGCGAACCGAGCTGGCGGTTCTGTTGCTTGGGTTTTCTTCGGGGCTGCCATTCCTGTTGAGTTCCGGCACCTTGCAAGCATGGTTGACGGTGAGTCATATCAGCACGTCCACGATCGGCTTGTTCGCGCTGGTCGGGTTGCCCTATACGCTCAAGTTTCTCTGGGCGCCTTTGCTCGATCGGTACAGCCTGCGCTGGCTGGGGCGGCGTCGAAGCTGGATGTTGCTGGCGCAGGTCGCCATCGCACTGACACTACTGGCCATGGCAATCACGAAACCGGAAAGCCAGATCTGGGCCTTTGCTCTTTTGGCATTGATGTTGGCGACACTTTCAGCCACGCAGGATATCGCCATCGATGCGTGGCGCACCGATACGCTCAGCCCCGAAGAGCGTGGTTTTGGCGCGGCATTGTTCGTTATGGCCTATCGCCTCGGGATGCTGGCGGCCGGTAGTCTGGCGATGATCTTCGCGCAATATTTCGGTTGGCCGCTCACCTATACGGCGATGGCCGTGTTCATGGGTATCGGCATCGTCGCTACCTTGATTGCCCCGGAGAAAAACACCCTGGAACTGGCACCGCCGAGCTTGATGGCAGCGGTGGTCGAGCCGCTGCGGGAGTTTTTCGGACGACGCGAAGCCTGGGCCTTGCTGGCACTGATCGTGCTGTACAAATTCGGTGATGCCTTTGCCAGCGCGCTTTCAACCACGTTCCTTATCCGTGGTGCCGGTTTCAGCCTGGCCGAGATCGGCCTGATCAACAATGGTCTGGGGTTGGTCATCACCCTCGTCGGCGGTTTGTTCGGCGGTTTGTGGATGATCAAGCTGGGGCTGTTCCGTTCGCTGATGGTATTTGGTGTGTTGCAGGCGGTGACGAATCTGGGTTACGCCCTGCTGGCTGTGGTGCCCAGCCTGGAGTTGATGGTGCCGGTCATCGCGCTGGAACATTTCACGGGCGGGCTGGGTACGGCGGCCTTTGTCGCCTTGCTGATGGCTGCTTGCGACATTCGTTATTCTGCCACACAATTTGCCCTGTTATCGGCAATTGCCAGCCTGGGGCGTGTATATCTCGGGCCGGTTGCGGGGTTGACGGTAACCGCCTTGGGGTGGCCCAGCTTTTTTGTGCTGACTTTTATCGCCGCTTTGCCCGGGCTTTGGTTATTATTCAAACTTAGGGTGATGATTCAGCAAATGGATCGTTCGCCGAATTAACATGGGGGTTTGCTATGCGCTTGAAGAATCAGGTTTTAATGGCCGTTGTGGCCGGAATGTTCAGCGTGAGTGTCGGCAGTACGGTTGTCAGTGCCGATCCACCGCCTTGGGCGGGCGGACAGGATCGATCGGAGAAACATCACGGCGGCGACCATGATCGTGGCGATGATCGTGGCGATGATCGTCGTGGTGCGCGCGCGGATCGTGGGCACGATCACTACCAAATCACCACCCGGGAGCAGTACTACATCATCGACTGGTATCGCCGCCACGGACACAAGAATCATGCGTATCGATTGCCGCCGGGGCAGGCCAAAAAACTCTATCGCGGCGCACCTTGGCCACCTCCGTATGCCTACGCCCCGCTGCCTTACGAGGTTGTGCGCGTGTTGCAGCCATTGCCGCCCGGATACCGTTATTATCAGGTGGGCGCCGACGTAGTGATCGCCAATTTGGCCGGACAGGTTGTCACCGATGTGGTGTACGACTTGCTAAACCGTTAAGCTCCGCATCCTGACTTACTTTGTATTATGGCCAGTAGCGTTTGAATATGACCGAGCAATCTTCTCGCCCTGCCGCTGATGCGGCTGATCAGTCTCCATCCCGCGATCTGGCTCTTGATCAGACCGGCCCCATGGCAGCGGTGCCGGATGCTACGGCATCGGCAGAAGCTGTTGTGGCCTCTGAAGCACCCGCCGTGCAAGTAGCGGAGCCTGGCACCGACCCTGCGCCGACAGGTTTGGAGCAGGCGAATTCGGAGCCCAAAGATTCTGAACAAAAGACGGATAAACCCGCCAAAAAGCGGGCTCCGCCGCAGGAAGTCATCGCCCGTCTGGTCGCGGTCTGGCCTTCGGCTTTCTTTGCGGATCCGCGCTCGGTCAAGCCACTGACAATCGGCGTGCTGCAGCAGATTCTGGCGAATCGTCCGGCTGAACTCGATGGCTTGAACAGCCACGCGATTCGCACGGGCATCAAATTTTATACATCCCGGTTGTCGTACCACTACGGCATGGTGCACAACACGCACCGCATCACGCTCGCGGGAGAACCGGCCGAGGAAGTAGACGACAAATCGCGCGAGTTTGCCAAAGCCCAGATCGTAGCGATCAAGCAGCAGCGAGAAGCGCGCCAAAAAGCAAGCCAAGCTGAACAGAATCTGGAGGATGCAGCCTCGGGAGCGCAGTCCACGGATGAGGCTGTAGAGAGCAAGAAGCTGCCTCGTCCCAAGCAGGCCAGCAAACCGCGTCCTGTCAATCGAAGTGAAGGAAAAGGTCGTGATGCAGATGCTGGCGCACCATCGGGGCAGCGCCCGCGCCGTCCGCGCCGGGATCAGGCGCGCCCTCCTCGATCAGACAAACCGGTGGCTTCCGCTACTCAGGCTGAGGCACCCGCAACCGAGAACCTGAGCATGGAAGAGAAGCTCGCCCGTCTGGCACAGCACTTCGGCAAGCCCGGTTGAGCGCCCGGCTAACATTCAGATCAGATCGATAACAGACGCTGTATTCAATCAGACACTTTAAGGAACCCCATGCCATGATGGCTTCAACCGCCCTCTCGATCATCCTGCCCGCCAAGAATGAAGTCGGAGCGGTTGAGGATACCGTCAGGCGGATTCGTCGGGCCTTTCCCGATGCGGAAGTACTCGTGGTCAACGATGGCTCGACCGACGATACGGCCCAGGTGGCGGAAGCAGCCGGGGCACGGGTTATCACCCACCCCTACAGTATGGGCAATGGCGCGGCCATCAAAACTGGCGCGCGTCACGCGACCGGCGAGGTGCTGGTGTTCATGGATGCCGACGGGCAGCACGATCCGGCGGATATTCCCCGTTTGCTTGCCCGGCTCGACGACGGGTTGGACATGGTGGTGGGCGCGCGCCAATCCGGTTCACAGGCCAGTGTGGGTCGTGGTTTGGCCAACCGTTTCTACAATGCGCTGGCTTCCTGGATGACCGGCCAGAAGATCGAAGATCTGACTTCCGGCTTTCGTGCCGTGCGTGCCAATAAATTCCGCGAATTTCTTTACTTGTTGCCCAACGGGTTCTCCTACCCCACCACCTGCACAATGGCGTTCTTCCGCGCCGGCTATGGTGTGGCCTATGTCCCGATCATGGCAGCCCAGCGAATTGGCAAAAGCCATATTCGGCTCGTCAAGGATGGCATCCGTTTTTTGCTGATCATCTTCAAGATCGGCACCCTGTACTCCCCCCTCAAACTGTTCCTGCCGGTTTCCCTGCTGCATTTCATAGTCGGTCTGGGCTATTACCTGTACACCTACAGTGAATTCAATCGCTTGTCGCTGGCATCGGTGTTTTTGTGGAGCGCAGCGGTCACCATTTTTCTGATTGGCCTTGTTTCCGAGCAGATCACGCAGTTGATGTACAAGGACAGCGGTAATCGGCCCGATTCCCGGCACGAATAGCCTGTCAAAAACACTCCGCTCTTTTTTCCAGTCACCCCGTTTTTTCTGCCCGCTCTCATCAGGCTGCCCGTATGATTTCTGTAACGGAATTTCATCGTTGATCGAACTACACTCTGAGCACATACACATACGCGGGAGATGAGTCATGTTTCAAAGCAGTCGAAAGCAGATCTGGAAAAAGTTAGGTTTATTGATCGGAGGGATTGTATTTATGGCAAGCAATGTTCACGCGGCCGATACCGGGGCAGGTCAAACAAGCCCCGTGGCCACCGACTCGATCGTATTGGGCATGGGCTGCTTCTGGGGCGCGGAAAAGCGCATGTCGGAAATCCCCGGTGTGGTGGATGTCGAGTCCGGCTATGCGGGCGGTGACAAGGCGCGGGTTGGCTATCGCGAGATTCTGAACGACGAGCAGGCCATCCGCCGGGGTGCGCTTAACGAGCGGAATCACGCCGAAGTCATCAAGGTCACTTTTGATCCGGCCAAGGTGAGCCTGAAAACGATCCTGATCAAATTCTGGGAAAACCATGACCCGACTCAAGGTGATCGCCAGGGTAACGATGTCGGCAGCAACTACCGCAGCGCGATCTATTATCACAACGACGCGCAAAAAGCAGTCGCGCTGGAAACGCGAGACGCGTATCAAGCAGCTTTGACGCGTGCCGGACGCGGCACGATCACCACCGAGATTGCACCGTTGCGTAATTACAATACCGCCGAGGAGTACCATCAGGACTACCTCAAGAAAAATCCGAACGGTTACTGTGGTCTGGGTGGTACCGGCGTGGCCTATCCCGGCAGTGATCAGGCCGCTTCTGCCCCGGCGCCGCAACTGGTCGCGGCGGATTTGAATGCGGACCGTCAGCTGATCGTGTTTGAAGCGCATGATTGCCCGTTCTGTGCCCAGTTCAAGAAGGACGTGCTGGCAGATTGGCGTTCTCCTGTGCCGGTTGTCGCCACGCTCAACCCTAATCCGCCCAAGGGCTGGACGCTGGAAAAACCCCTGTTTGCCACGCCCACCATCGTGCTGTTCGAGCAGGGCAAGGAAGTATCCCGATACACCGGCTACAACGGCGACAAGGACCGATTCTGGAAATGGCTCGGCTTTCACCTGTTGACGCCGGAACAACAGAAAATCGCCTTTGAGCAAGGCACCGAGCGACCAGGAACAGGCTCGCATCTGGACGAAAAACGCCCCGGCACCTTCGTCGACCCGATTACCGGTGCGCCCTTGTTCCGAAGTGACACCAAATTTCACAGCGGCACCGGTTGGCCGAGCTTTTTTAATCCCTTGCCGGGCGCCATCGAGCTCAGAGAGGACAATGCCTACGGCATGCGCCGTATCGAAGTGATCAGCGCCAGCTCGGGCATCCATTTGGGGCATGTGTTTGATGATGGCCCACCACCGACCGGCAAACGCTACTGCATCAACGGCGATGTACTGAATTTTGTGCCCGATAAACCTTAGGGAATCACGAAAAACCCGTCATCCCCGCGTAGGCGGGAATCCGGCGCCATGATTTTTCTGGGTTCGCGGGAACGACGAATCACGGATATTTCGAGGTGCCCTTGAGTAAAACATTCACTAATGTTATTCATTTCAATGTTACGCCACGCAAAATAAGGAAAGAATCATGGGAATGTTAAACTGGCTAAAAGCACGCTTATCTGGAGATCAAACAAGTGAACTGATCCTCAAAAAAGGAGAGGAAGAGCTTCATGGTCTTAATCTAAAGGAGGCCCTTGACGCTCATGAGGCATGGAATACGCGACTAAAAAGCATATTGGCCGGAACGAGTACGGAATCCATTCAAGTAAGTGAAATTGCCCAAGATTGTAATTGTCATTTAGGTAAATGGATTTATGGCTCGGGCAAGAAGTCGCATTCCTCCTACGAAGAATACGCAATTCTTCGCAAAACACATGCGGAGTTTCACCTCTGCGCAGGGGAAATTCTCATGGAGCATCAAGCGGGAAATCATGATGTGGCTGAAAATTTATTGAAATCAAAATTTCGAAACTTGAGCAATCGAATCCAACTTGACTTGGTCAGGCTTTTCACAAAAGCCTAATAGGTCGCTACAGTCGTCGGCTCAGCACGAAAGTTAGGGACACCTCGAAAAACCCCCATCCATGAGTTTTTTCGAGGTGCCCACTAATTCTTCAAAATTAACTAATTAGCGAGTGGGTCGGTAGTACGCAGGCGGGCCACTTTGTGGCATAAACTGACTGAAAAATGACATCGGCCGCCCCACGGCCTGGTTCATTTGCCCGACATCCTGACGCAAATACCAAATCGATTGATTCATTGTGCTCATGGTTTGAGTGACATCGGAGAGATTCTTCGCCAGGGCCGCGGTATCCGTTTGCATTTGGCCCATTCGATCTGCGACCGTGCTGAAATTGCCCGTCATGGCCTGAAGATTCTCGTTTACGGAAGTCGTCATGGTAGCCATATTCTCCGCAATACTGGCCACGCTACGATCCAGATGTGCCACGCTTTGCGTCAGGTTATACACCAAGTAAAACCCATAGCCGGCCAAAATTAAAAACGCCACCATGCCCACCCACACAACCAAACTCAGCTTGCGATAGGTGTGCGCATCGTTTTTGGCGGCAACGCCAGTGAGAGAAGCATCAGGAAAAGAAACATCAGGGGTGGAATTCTGCACGCGGTTACCTTTATAAAAAAATGGGCGTGCCGATCAAAACGGCACGCGGTGAAGGGTGAATCAAACACTCATCTCAATGTGAATCAGCCGGGCGATCACCTGCCCAGGCAAAACCATCGGCGCGTTTGCCAAAGATCGGCCATATCCACATCTGCCAGAGGCTGACGATCCACATAAAGCTGGAAGCCAGGGAATAACCCACGCCGCCAATCAAGGTCAGGTAGGCGAATTGCCAATAAAACTTGGTGAGCCACCAGGAGGCAATATCCGTTACGAGGAAGAAAAACGGGAAAAACACGACCACAGATTTCAACCAGCGGGGTACGCCAGAGGCAAAGTTGAAAATCAGTCCGGTGAAGAAAAAGATAAAGGCAATCCCGAACAAATGGATATGCGACAAACGGGTCAAGTTCTTGAACGAGGCACCTTCGTCGACCTTGGCCAGCTTGGCTACAGTCGCGTAGTCCTTGAAATTCGGAATATTGGGCAGCACGCTGTGGCATTTGACGCAGTACTGGTCGAAAACGGCCTGATAGTGCGGAGCCCAATCTTTCTCCGGTGCGCCTTCCCGCACCCATTTGATGATATCGGTGCGCACGGGTGCCGGAGCCATCGGCTTCATCTGACCGTTGAGCATGGACTCAAGCTTACTCCCGCTGCGGTTGCCGTAATAACTGTAAATAATGTCGTTGACCGATAACCCCGGCTTGCCATCGGCCATGCCGTGCGTGAGCAGAATTTGGGCACCGGCCATGAACAGCCCAAGGCCGGCAGCCATCAAATAACCGGTAAACAAGGCCTTGACCGTAATCGGCAGGCGCGAAAGATTCAGCCAGGATAGAGTCCCGGCATCAGCGCTGGTATTCATAAACACACTCCATTATCCCTGTGATTGGGGCATGATTTAAAAAGGCGTTCGTGATAGGCACGAACGCCCTGAGGGCATTGGATGGCCCTCAATCAGCTTATTTTTTCTCGTTATTTTTCTCGGCTGGCTTTTGTTCTGCTGCCTTGCCGCCTGCCTGAGGGGCTTGTGCAGATTCGGGCATGGCCTGAGGGGCATAACCGTAGCCGTAACCATACGGCATGGGCATTGGTGGCACTGGCACTGGATAGGTGGGATAACCGTAGCCAACTGGCGGGGCCGGATAGGCCGGTGCCGGATACCCTCGTTGCTCTGGATAATTTTGCGCAGGCGGCTGCTGCGCTGGATAGCCATAGCCTTGTGGCGGATAAGCTGGATAGCCATAGCCTTGTGGCGGATAAGCTGGATAACCATAGCCGGGATAGCCTTGCCCATAACCCTGGTTATAACCCTGGAATTGTGGATTGGCATTGCCACGACCCTGGAAGTTCATCGAGAACCCGCCGGAAGCATCGCCCTGCCCGTAACCATTGCCTGAACCGCCGTTGTTGAAGAACGGCATTTCAAACGCATTGGCGGTGCCTACTGAAATCAGGCCCGCGCCTAAGGCAGCGGATAACAGCGTGATTTTAAGTACTTGTTTCATTGTATTGACCTCATTTTTTGCGCAACGACTCACCCGTCCTCGGCATCGCCGCGCGTGGCCCCATGGCCGATTTAAATCGCCCCATCCTGCGGGCGGTTGGAAGAAATTTACTTGGCATCTGGCGGCTGACGATCGGTGGGAGTGCCGAGCTCGGCATCCGGCGGCAATATCGATACACAATTGCTGCACAGTGCCTTTCTCGCCGTGATGCAGCCCAAGGGAATGACCACCAGTGTGAGCAAGGTGGAAACCATCACGCCAAACAGCAATGAGATGGCCATGCCCTGAAAGATCGGATCGGTCAGGATCACCGAAGACCCGAGCACCAGCGCCAGCGCGGTAATCAGAATCGGACGGGTGCGGCTCTGGCAGGCTCGCACCATAGCAACCTCGACCGGCACGCCCAGCGCGACCTGTGATCTGGAAAAATCTACCAGCAAGATTGAGTTGCGCACGATGATCCCGGCCAACGCGATGAAGCCGATCATCGAGGTGGCGGTAAAATCGGCATTCATCAGCCAATGACCGGGGATAATGCCGATCAGGGTCAAGGGAATCGGCGCCATGACGATGCCGGGAATCACGAAGTTGCGGAACTCCCAGACAATCAGGCCGTAAATCAGAATCAGCGCTACCCCGAAGGCAATGCCCATATCGCGGAAGGTTTTCCAGGTGACCGTCCATTCGCCGCCCCAGCGGAAACCGACCTGTTCGGCGCTGTTGACCGGCGTCGAGAAGTACTGCCCGCCGGACGGTGTGGCCTTGGCCTTTTTGAGCCAGTCGTCGACCTGGAACATGCCGTAGATGGGTGCGGCATAGGCACCGATGGCTTCTCCGGTAACGTACTGCACCGGGCGCATGTCTTTGCGGTAAATCGGCTGATCGGCGGTTTTCAGACGAAACTTTCCGACCGCGCCCAAGGGAATGCGCGTTCCATCGGGCAATACCTTCACCGGCAAGGCCGATAACGCCGCCAGATCGAGCTTGTGCCGCGCCGCCGTGCGCATCACGATCGGTAAGGGTTGTGTGGTCGCCAGCGCGCGCACATCACCGATGGGTTTTTCCCCGAGCACCAGCCCCAGCGCCTGATTGATCTCGGTGACGCGCACACCCAGACGATCCGCTTTCTCCCGATCAATATCAAATACCCAGTTCTGATGGCTGGCTTCGATGCCGCTGCCTGCATCGCCAATATTGGGCGCGGCATGGAATGCGGTCAGCAGGGTATTGGCATACGTATTGCGAGCGGATGAATCCGGGCCGTAGATTTCGGCAACGACGGTTTGCATCACCGGCGGGCCGGGCGGCATTTCGACGATTTGCAGTCGTGCATGGTAGGGCTGGGCGAGCGCAGCCAGTGCGTGTCGGGCCCGGTCGGCCAGTTCATGACTGGTGGTATGCCGCGCATCTTTATCGGTGAGTTGCACCTGTACTTCGGCTTGCCACGGCTGATGCCGCAGGTAGTAATGCCGCACCAGGCCATTGAAGTTGAAAGGCGCCGCCGTGCCGATATAGCTCTGGGTCGAAATCACCTCGGGCCATTGGCTGACAAGATCTGCAATCGCGGTGGCCAGGCTGCCGGTTTGTTCCAACGAACTGCCGGCCGGCAGATCAATGACGATGTCGAATTCCGGTTTGTTGTCGAACGGCAGCATCTTCACATGCACCGCCTTGACATAAATCAGCGCACAGGATGCAAAGAACGCCAGCACCACACCGATCAGGAAGCGGTTGCCCCATTTACGGTGCCGGTACATGCCCAGCATCACGCGCTCATAAAACCGACCCAGCTTTTCGGATTGACGATGCTCTTTTTCCGCCGCGCGGTTGAGCACAGCCAAAGGCGGCATGAATTTACGGGTCAGCCACGGCGTGAAAATGAACGCCGCGATGATCGAGAACGCCATCGCCACCGTTCCAAGAGCCGGGATCGGCTCCATATACGGCCCCATCATGCCGGTCACAAAGCCCATTGGCAGCAGGGCGGCGATGACCGTGAAGGTGGCGAGGATGGTCGGATTGCCAACCTCATTGACTGCATCCACCGTCTCGGCAACAGAGGTATCGCCACCGATCAGCCAGCGTCGGTAAATATTCTCGACTACTACGATGGCGTCATCGACCAAGATCCCGATGGAGAAGATCAATGCGAACAGACTGACCCGGTTGATTGAATACCCCATCAGCCAGGCGGCGAACACCGTAAACAGGATGACCACCGGGATAATCGCCAGAACCACCAGCGCCGCGCGCCAGCCCAGCGTGAACCAAACGAGTACCGTGACCGCGAGGGTGGCGACGAACAGTTTGAAAATCAGCTCGTTCACCTTGGCATTGGCGGTTTTGCCGTAATCGCGGGTAACTGAAACCTGGACCGCTTGCGGAATCTGGGTGCGCTGAAGTTCGGCTACTTTTGCCAGAATCGCGTTCGCGACACCCACCCCGTTGGTGCCGGATTTTTTCGCCACAGCGATGGTCACGGCGGCTTCGCCCATACCGACATCCTGTGCATCGCTGGCTTTACCGGGGGTGTAGATCACCGCGCTGTGCCGCTCACCGGGGCCATACTTCAAGGTCGCCACATCACGCACGTACACGGGCTTGTCGGCGAAGGTGCCCACCATCACATCACCGACGGCCTGTGGTGAAGCCAACTGACTGCCGCTGTACATCAGATAATGCTGATTACCCGCCGTGCCCTGACCCACCTGCTGTTCTTCATTGGACGCGGTGATGGCGGTTGCCACCTGAGTTGGCGAGAGATGGAAACTGGACAGCTTCGCCGGATCAAGCTCTACTTGAACGGATTCGGTGCGGCCATGCACCACGAAGCTGGTGCTGACGCCCGGAATCTCGTGCAGCTTGGAAATAACCTCCGAGCCCAGGAGATTCAGCGCGGCATCGTCGACGGTTTTCGAGTGCAGCGTGAGCGTGACGATCGGCACGTCATTGATGCCCTTGGAGCGGATCAGCGGCCAGGTCGCGCCCGGCGGCATCTTGTCCATATTCGACTGAATGCGATCATAGATTTTGACCAGCGAAGGCTCGGTCTGCTGCCCGACCTCGAAGCGCACCGTGACCAGTGAATGGCCGTCCGTCGACGTGGAATACACATGCTCGACGCCCGAAACCTCGCGCATGATCCGCTCGAGCGGTTCGGTGACCAGTCGCTCCACCTCACGAGACGATGCGCCCGGCAGGCTGACTGCGATGTCGACCATCGGCACGGAAATCTGCGGGTCTTCCTCCCGTGGCGTTTGGACCAACCCGATCAGGCCCGCGCCGATCGCAGCGAGAAACAGCAGCACCGTGATCGGATTCTGAATGAAGGCATCCGCCATTCGCCCGGCCAGTCCCGGTCGGGTTGATCCTTTGGATGTCTGCGCCCCGCTCATGGCTGCACCTTGACGACGTCACCGGCCGATAAGCCCGCAGAGATCAGTAATTGACCGTCGGGGAGCCGCTCGGCCACGCGGACGATCATGATCTTGAACGTGCCGTCCCCGGTAACCACCTGAACCATCGGCAAGGCACTGCCGCGCAACAGCGCCGCGGCGGGAATCACCACCGAACCTGTGGATGCGGCGCCCGCGCGCGCCAACAAAAGCTCGACGTAATCCCCGAGTCGTAAACCGCTCTGGGGCGGCAGGTCCACCTTGACCTGTTGTGTGTGCGTCCGCGGATCGACACCGGGTGCCACCTCGCCCACGGACACCGGAATTAAACGCCCATCACTCGTTTTGAGGGTGAATGGCCGGCCGGGTGCGACACCTTGAGCGAGGTCAACCGGGATATCGAATTGAGCCCGCAGGCGCGACACATACGCCATCTCGATCAGCGGCTGGCCCGCTTGAACAATCTCACCGGCCTCAACCAGCCGCCGGGTTACGATCCCGTCCATCGGTGCCGTAACCGCGCCATAACCCACCTGTGCCTGCAACGCCCTTTCCTGCGCCTTGAGCTGGTCGATCCGGGCACGCGCCTGATTGATGCGATTGACCCGCGCAAGCCACGCATCCACGCCAGAACCGCCGGGCGCGCCGAACATCGCGCCCATCATGGCGCCCATCATGCCGCCGGCCGAATCCATGCCGGGCATACTGAAAATGGCGTAGTCGAGGTCACTTTGCGCGGCTTTGAGCTCCGCCTTGATGCCATCGATCTGCTGGCGTAGCACGTCGTCATCCAGTGCAGCCACGGGCTGGTTGAACTGCAACATCATGCCGGTGCGCGCATAGAGCGCGGTGATGCGCCCTGCGCGCTGAGCCGCCACCGTGACGGAACGATAAGGGATGACTGTGCCGCCGATTGAAATGGCATTGGTGTCGACACCGGCAGGCTTTACGAGTGCCACAGAAGGCGATTCTTGCGCGAAAGCGGGGTGTGCAAATGCCAGCGGGAGTGTTAACCCAAAAAAAATAACCCAAAAAGAGGTGTATCGATAATACCTGTGCGCGCGTGGCCTGAGTGAATATAAGTGTTTCATTTATTAATCTCTTGGGTCTAGTCAATTCAAGTTCTATTGAGACCTTAAGAGGTATTAATATTTTCCAATAATTTAATATTCTTATATAGAAAAAGTTTTTATTATCCATTCTTTTGCTTATGTAAAAAAATCAGGATTAATTTAATTTAACTGAATAAAAACAACATTTTGAGCTAGTAAATATATTAGAAAATTTTAATTTACTGTAAAGTAATACCGTAAAAAGTTAATGGGAGTTCTATCTTCGATGCTCGTTTTGCGGGTCAATGACTGCGTTTATTTTAGAAATGGCTAATATGCAATAATATATTTTTACTAATATTCACAACTCTATGTTTTATATTATAAATACCGCTATTTTATGGCCTTTGGCTTATTTTTTGCGATCTGATCTGAATCTCCGTTCAAGTTTCGCGTTACGTGCTGCACGAACACTTGGGGTGTCTCGGAAAAACTATTCGATAGGTCTGCTGACCACAGGGCACCTCGAAAAACCGTCACGGGCTGACGCCAGCTTAATGCGCAGTAGGCGCAAGGCCCGCGTTCAGTAGATTTTTCGAGGTACCCGGAAGACAAAGAGCAGATCAAAGAAAACGCCATGCCCGCCGACTGGCCACCGGCCAAGCGTCGCCAGAAAGACCTGGATGCCACTTGGACCAAGAAGCACGGCAAGAGCCACCATGGCTTCACGCTATCGGTGAACGTCGATAAGACGCACAAATTCATCCGCAAACCGATACAGCCAGCGCCCACGACAGCCAGCACTTCGAGGCGGTGATCGATCCGGCCAACACAAACAGGGCGGTTTATGCCGATCGGGGCTACCCCTCAGCGGAGCGGGAAGCCTGGCTCAAAGCGAACGGCTACCGTAACTGGATCCAAGGCAAAGGCCATCGGCACAAACCTTTGTCCGAGGTGCAGCAGGGCCGAAACCATC
>NCKC01000041.1 GCA_002282715.1 Halothiobacillus sp. 15-55-196
GATGATCGGGGCATTACCTATGTCATGCCCGCGCCATTGGCCAACCGCTTCATGCATGTGGAACTCCAGGCCGATGCCGATGCCTGGCTGGCGTGGGCTGCGCGGCAGGGTATTGATCCCGTGTTGCGGGATTTTATGGCCGAGCAGCCGCACTGGTTGGCGCGGTTTCTTCCAGAACCTGAGGTCAAGGCGTTCCCCAGCCCGCGCAGTTGGGTATTTGCCGATCGGGTGATCAAGCGGCGCGCCCTGCCCACTCTGACTGGGGCGGGTTCTTCCAGGCTCGATGAAACAACCTTGATTCATATCGCGGCCTGTGTGGGGCGCGAGGCGGCTGCGGCGTTGGCCGAATTTGTTGGTGGCGGCGAACAAGAGGAGTTCTCGGTCGCCGGTTGGTTGAATGAGCCGGGCAGTCTCGCGCAACTGACCGATATATCCGCGCAAATGGATGCGGTCCGGGCCATTGTGGCAGCCCGGAATCAGGGGCGGATCCGTTCCGACGAGGCGCTGAAACTGGCGGTTGAGTTGCCGGATGATCGCCTCAGTTTCAGTCTGATCGAACAACTGCATCAGATCGAAGGGGATCGGTTGTTCGATGAGCCCGCCTTTTCGAACTGGGTGAGTGCGCGCGGTGCCAAGGCCCCTGTTGCAAGTTTTGGAGCGGCTCCAAGTGCCGGATGAAACCCGTTGGCAACGGGCGCGACAGGCGATGGCGGCTCGTTGGCCCGCCTTGATCCGTGCCTTGCCTGAACACTGTGTGGTAGTGCGGGAGGGTGGGGCGGTCGGGCTGGCAGATCGCGTTGTGGTGCTGCGGCAGGACTGGCTGGCGCAAGCAAGTACGCAAGAGTTACATCATGCACTTTTACATCTGGCGGCGCATGCGGCGTTGGGGCATCGCACCTGGCGCTGGCATCCGGCTGCCGTTGATGCGCGGCTTGATGTTGAGGCAACCGATTTTCTGGTTTCTCTGGGTGTATCCCCTGAGGCGGCCGGTTGGCATGAGGATCATCATGGAACCTGGGCCGATGTGCCCGTTCTACTGCCGGGCGAAAGCCTCATGGCCCGTGCCGAGCCCGAGGGCAGCACGTCACGGGACGCAGCCGCATCTTGTGATATGACTTCGTCCATGGCAGAAGATGATTCCGATGAACCGATCGATTTCGATGCCCAGCAGGCCGCCAAGGTGGTAGCGGCGCGGCAATCCACCGATGGCCGATCATCCTCTGGTTTCAATGGCTCGGCTGGCGCGCCGATAACGCGGGATGATGCGACCGACTGGCGCGCGGTGCTGGCGTTGTGGCTTGTATCACGTGTTTATCAACGCTGGCAGTTCGATCGTCCGTCGCGTCGGCAGGTAGAGCCGTTCATTTTGCCCCGTCTGGCTGGGAAGAGGCTCAATCTGGTGTTGGCGCTGGATGTCAGTGGTTCGATCGATCCCGCCTGGGTGCGGCAATTTCTGTTTGACGCGGAACAACTCCGGGGCAAGGTGAATATGCAGTTGCGCCTGTTGACCTGCGATAACCGGATTCATGACGATCGAATCCTGTCGGGTGCGCTGACATTGCCGGAAACGGGCGGTGGCGGGACAGACTTTCGTCCGGTGTTTTCCCGTTTGCATGGCGATTCTGGCGTGGATGCCTTGGTGTATTGCACCGATCTTATCGGGCAGTATCCCGAGCAAGCGCCGCATTTCCCCGTGTTCTGGCTCGTGCCGTCCGCTTTGTTGCGGGCCAATCGAGGGCGGCCTGCGGCAGTGCAGTCACCGCCTTTCGGCCGTGTCTTGCCGATGATTGATCGAGGGGGTTTGCGTTGAGTGCGCCAACCCAGCATGAAATACAGGAGCGTGTCTTGCATGAGGACACGGCACGGCTGATCGACGAATTCATCAACGCGCTCTGGCTGGAAGAGGGCCTGAGCAAAAATACGCAGAGTGCCTACCGCAGCGATTTGCGCCTGGCCGCGCTGGAGTGGCAGCGCGCCGGTGTGCGACTGAACGAAGTCTCGGCAGAGGATCTGCCCCGGCTGCTTGGCGAGCGAATGAGTTCCGGGCAATCGGCGCGCTCGATCGCGCGTTTGCGCTCATCCTTGAAGCGGTTTTTCGGCTGGCTGCGCCAGCAGAATTTGCGCACGGATGATCCGACCACCGCCCTGGCTGCGCCTCGTTTGCCGCGCACATTGCCCTACGCGCTTTCGGAAAACGAGGTCGAGCGCCTGCTGGCCGCGCCGGATGTGTCCGAGCCCATCGGGCTTCGGGATCGGGCGATGCTGGAATTGCTGTATGCCAGTGGCCTGCGTGTGACGGAACTCATCGGCCTGCAATTTGGTCAGATCAACCTCGTGCAGGGTGTGTTGCGCGTGACGGGGAAAGGCAACAAGGATCGATTGGTGCCCATCGGCGATGAGGCGATTGTCTGGTTGAGTCGGTACCTTCGCGAGGCGAGACCCGCGTTGCTGGGGCGTCGGGAGTCCGCGAACGTCTTCGTCACCGAGCGCGGCGATGGCATGACGCGTCAGGCGTTCTGGTACCGCATCAAGCACCACGCGCTCCAGGCTGGCTTGGCGAGGCTGCCCTCGCCGCATACCCTGCGTCATGCCTTTGCGACCCACTTGCTGAACCACGGGGCGGATTTACGGGTATTGCAGATGCTGTTGGGACATGCGGATCTATCGACCACGCAGATTTATACCCACGTAGCGACCACGCGTCTTAAGGCATTGCACGCGCAGCATCATCCGCGTGGATAAGCTATGCTGATTCCAGATTTTTACCTTGGTTTTTATTTAGAGTGATCTGACATGAGTTTTTCCCGTTCCGTGACATTCCGCGCCCTGTTTTTGGGGGCGATGGCCACCTCGACCGTGATGGCATCCGTTTCGATGGCACGGGCCGATCAGGCCGGTGACGAGCAGACGATCCGCAAGGAGTTGGCTCAATCGATGGCCCAACTGCCGATCGACAGCGTGGCACCCACGCCCATCAAAGGGATCTACCAGATCGTCTCCAAAGGGCAGATTGCCTACGTTACTGCCGACGGACGCTACCTGTTTGCCGGTAATTTGCTGGATCTCAAGAATCAGGTCAATCTGACCGAAAAAGTCCGGGATCAGGAGCGCGTCGCGCTACTGAAAACCGTGCCGGCCGATCACAAGGTTATTTTTGCGGCCGATGGCGCCAAAAAGGGCACGGTCACCATTCTGACCGATCCGACTTGCCCCTTCTGCGAGAAACTGCACCGTGAAATTCCACAGCTACAGAAAGCCGGTATCGAGGTGCAAACCATCCTGACGCCCCGTGCGGGCAAGGACTCGCCGGGCTATGTCGAGTCCTCGCAGATCATGTGCAGCAAGGACAAGATCAAGAACATGGATATCGCGATGGCGCGCCAGCCCTTGTCGGGTGATGCCTGCAAGAACAGCATGATCGACGCGAACATGGCGTTGGCAGAGCAGTTGGGCATGAGTGGTACGCCCTATATCATCCTGCCGGACGGCAGCGCGGTGCCGGGTTATCGTCCGGCGTCGATGTTGATCCCCGTGATTACCGGGCAGGCCGCTTCTCAGTAAGTATCGGCTTGAGTATCCGTTGTCACCTTGGGGGGTAAACGCCCCCGTTTATTGTTCAGTGGAATGCCTCGTCCTTGGTCTCCTTGATGGAGAGCAGGCCGAGCAAGGTCAGCGCGGCTGCGGCCGAGAGGTAGTAGCCGACATAGCTGAGTCCATAGTGGCTTGCAAGCCAGGTCGCGGCATAAGGCGCGAGCGAGGCACCGAAAATCCCCGATAAGTTAAAGGCCATCGAGGTGCCGGTATAGCGAACCGTTGTGGGAAAAAGTTCGGAAAGGAGTGTGCCGAGCGGACCGTAGGTCAGCCCCATCAGCCCCAGTCCCAGTACCAGAAACACCACAACGCCCGTCAGGTTGCCGGAACCGAACAGTGGGGCCAGCGCAAAGCCGAACAGGAAGATCCCCAGCGTCACCACGATCAGCGTCAAACGGCGACCGAAGCGGTCTGCAATCAGGCTGGAAACGGGAATGGTGAGCGCAAAAAACAGTACGGCGAACAGTTGGGCAAACAGGAAGGTCTCACGACTGAAACCCAGGCCGCTCTTTGCGGTGCCGTAGGTCAATGCGAACACGGTCATCAGATAGAACGTGACAAATGTGGCCAGGGCGATGACCGTGCCCGCGATCAAGGGTTTCCAGTGGCTTTTAAACACCGTGGCAATCGGTGTTTTGACCCGTGTGTTGTGTTCAACCACTTCCTGAAAGGCAGGGGTTTCGGTGATTTTCAGTCGGACGTACAACCCCACAATCACCAGTGCCGCGCTGGCAAGAAAAGGGATGCGCCAACCGAAATCGAAAAACTGCTGGTCGGTCAGGAACGCGGTCAGCAGCACAAAGGTGCCGCTGGAAAGTATGAAGCCGATGGGCGCACCCAATTGCGGGAACATGCCATACCAGGCTCGTTTCCCCGGTGGGGCGTTTTCGGTCGCGAGCAGGACCGCGCCACCCCATTCGCCGCCCAGGCCCAAGCCCTGACCGAAGCGAAATAGTGCAAGTAGCGTAGGTGCGATGACGCCAATGCTGTCGTAGGTCGGGAGCAGGCCGATGGCTACGGTCGATAGCCCCATCGTCAGCAGGGCGGCTACCAGGGTCGCCTTCCGACCGATGCGATCGCCGAAATGCCCGAACAACGTGGCACCTATGGGTCTTGCGAAGAAAGCGATCGCAAACGTTGCCAGTGATTGCAGGACGGCCGTCGTTGGGTCCGATTCCGGGAAGAATAATTTCGGAAACACCAAAGCGGCGGCGGTGGCATAGATGTAAAAGTCGAAAAACTCGATAGTCGTGCCGATCAGGCTGGCAAACAGAATTTTTGCAGGGCTGTTTTTCAGTGTGGGCGGGCTTTCATAGCGATCATCCATGACGGGCTCCTGGGCTCAACAGCCGTGTCGAAACGGATGGGGCGTTTCGGGTCAACGGTGATCTTCAGGACTTGGGCGCAGGAATCTTGTTGGCCGCGAGTGTGGCCTTGAGAATCTGCTCGGCATCGGCGGCCTCTGTTTTGAGCCCCAACTTCTTGTATGCGGAAATCAGGATTTCCAACGCGGGTATGGTTGAGGTTGAGCCGTTGTATTTGCTGAGTGCGGTTTGCGCGCGATTGGCCGCAGCAAGCCAGGCGCCGCGTTTCATGTAATACCGCGCCACGTAGATTTCATGTTCGGCCAGATCGTTGCGGATCTTGATCAGGCGGACACTGGCGTCATCGACATATTTGCTGTCCGGGAAGCGAGTGACGAGCTCCGAAAATGCGGCATAGGCGTTGTGCAGGATGCTTTGATCGCGATAGGCGAGGTTGGGTTTGGCGATCTTGTTGATCAGGGAGTCGCCGCGATCCATATTGGCCAGACCTTTGATATACAGCGCGTAATCGACGTTCTTGCCCTGCGGGTGAATCTGAATGTAGCGATCGGCTGCCGCAATGGCCGAATCCGGTTCGTCGTACTTGTAATAGGCATAGGCAACTTCAAGTTGCGCCTGTTCGGTGTAGGCGCCAAACGGATAGCGGCCCTCCAGGGTTTCGAATTTCTTGATGGCCGTGCCGTAGTCATCCCTGCGCATGGCGCTGGAAGCCTCATCGTAAAGCTGCGCCGCAGAAACCGTCGGGTCGGCGAGTTCGGCCTGATCCTGATCGGAATTCTTGGAGAACCACGAGCAACCGCTCGTCAGGCCGATGGCAGTGGCCAGAAGAATGCCGCTGTAGAGTTTTTGATTGAGGAATACTTGATACCAAGGGGCTTGGGCAGACATACTGGAGAGAATCCTGATCTATAGACTGTGGCGGGTATATGTAAGCGCACCATATTCGCAGATTAGCGCGCATAAACCAAGCCGCCTTGACCAAGTCGACAGGGTGCGTTACCGCATCACTGATTTTCTATATCGGTTCGATCCCCCATCGACACCTTTGGCGTATTATTTTTTGGAACCGACATGCATCTTGAAGAAACCCTGCTGATCCCCCCTGAGTGTGCCGGCCAACGGCTGGATCAGGCCCTTGCCAAATGCTGGCCGGATTATTCCCGCAGCCGGATTCAGGAGTGGATCAAGTCCGGCGAGATTTTGCTGGATGGTGCGGTGGCACGTCCGCGAGCTACGGTTCTGGGGGGCGAGTCGGTTGAACTGCTGGCCCAAATCGAGGAGGCGGTAGCGGCCGTGCCGCAGGATATTCCCCTCGATATCATTTATGAAGACGATGCGATCATCGTGTTGAACAAGTCGCCGGGCGCATAAAACGCTGGTCGAAAACCTGGCGGCGCGGAGGATTCGGCGTGAGTACGACACGGTCGTGATGGGGCACGTCGTCGCGGGCGGTACGGTGGACGCGCCGATCGGGCGTCATCCGCGTGACCGTCAGCGTCAGGCGGTCACGGCGACTGGCAAGCGCGCCGTCACCCACTATCGTGTGTTGCAGCACTATGGCGAGCAGACCTGGTTACGCGTGCAACTGGAAACCGGTCGTACCCATCAGATTCGCGTCCACATGGCGCATATACGTCATCCGGTGATCGGCGATCCGGTCTACGGTGGGCGCCCTCGAATACCACCGCGCGCTTCGACCGCCCTGATTGATGCGCTGCGGCATTTCGAGCGTCAGGCCTTGCATGCCCGATATCTAACGCTGGCGCATCCGGTCACCGGCACGCAGATGCGCTTCGAGGCACCGATGCCGGACGATATGCGCGAACTGATTGCCCTGTTGACCGAATACCGCGATAACCTGCATCGTCGTGTGACGGATGAAGAAGATGACGATGGCGATGAAGCGGAAGTGTTTTACGTGCGAGATGATGGCTGATCGGCATGGGGCGTCTGGTGGAAATCATCAAGGCTGACTGGATGCCCCCACCCGGCGTTCATGCCTGTGTAACCACTCGTTCCGGTGGCGTGAGCCATCCGCCGTTCGATCATCTCAATCTGGCGACACATGTGGAAGATGACCCCGTGGCGGTCGCCGAGAATCGCGCCCGGTTGTGTGTGTCGCTCGCCTTGCCTTCCGAACCATTGTGGTTGAATCAGGTGCACGGCGTGGCTGTGGCGGATGAACGTAGCACAACTTCCTGTTCTGGCGATTGCGCCACAGCCGATGCGGCTTATACCGATCAACCCGGCGTGGTATTAAGTGTGCTCACGGCCGATTGCCTTTCGGTGATCTTTGCCAGCCTGGACGGGATTGAGCTGGCCGCGGCTCATGCTGGTTGGCGCGGCTTGGCTGCCGGTGTTTTGGAATCGACCTTGGCCCGATTCAGGGCATCGCCCGAATCGATTCAGGCATGGATGGGGCCGGCCATCGGGCCGGAACAGTTTGAGGTGGGCGAGGAAGTTCGGTCGGCATTCATGGCTGTTTTGCCGGAAGCGAAAACTGCATTTGTAGCTAAGGGCGAAGCTGGAAAATATTTGGCCGATCTGCCCGCATTGGCGCGGCAACGGCTGATGCGCGCCGGTTTGAAGCGGATTAGCGGCGGTAATTTATGTACCGTGCGTTCGCCGGATCTGTTTTATTCTTACCGACGTGATGGCGGCCGGACGGGGCGCATGGCGACGCTGATTTGGCGTGATGCCCATTGAGCGTCAACAGATGATGAGGAACGGATAATGGAACAGGTAATGCAAAACAAATGGTTGATTTTGACCCTGGTGGGCGAAGATCGCCCCGGGATCGTGGCGAATGTGACCCGGGTATTGTTCGCCGCGGGCGCGCAGCTGGGCGAAGCCTCGATGATGCGTCTGGGGAATCAGTTTGCCATCATGATGATGGTGCGCGGAGCGGGCTCGCCCGAGGACGTGATCGGTTTACTCGAATCTGTGCGGGTTGAGTTTCACCTCAAGCTGCATGTGGACGAGACCGATGCGGCGCTGCATCAGGTGATTGCCCCGGATGTTCTGGTCACCGTACATGGGGCCGACCGTGCCGGAATCGTGGCCGAGGTGACCGCAGCATTGGCCGAAGCAGGCTTGAATATTCTTGATTTGCGCTCCGATGTGGGGGGTACGGCCACAGCGCCAATCTACATCATGCAGATCGAGGGTGAAGCAAGTCAGGGCATTGATGCGATCGAGCAAGCTGTCGCCGGGTTGGGCGTGCAGGAGCTATCTGTTCGTATCACACCCTTGGATACGGTTCGGGGGTAACGGTGGCGAGCCTAGAAATTCTGACTTATCCCGACGAGCGATTGAAAACGGGTTGCGAACCGGTCGATACATTTAATCCCGAGATGCAATCGTTCATCGATCACTTAATCGAAACCTGTTCCGGCGGGCCGGGTGCCGTTGGCATCGCAGCCCCACAGGTTGGCGTGTTGCAGCGCATTTGCATTGTCGATGCGACCCGCGCGCGCCGTCCCGTCGATAACCACGGCCATCTGGTTTTGATCAATCCGGAAATTACCGCGTGGGATGGTTTCGCCGTGGGCCGCGAAGGCTGTCTTTCGGTGCCCGATTACACCGGCAAGGTCATACGTGCCGAGAAAATCGAACTCAAGGCGCAAGATCGTAACGGTAAGCCTTGCAGCTTTACCATGTCCGGCTTTGAAGCGCGCATAGCCCAGCATGAGGTCGATCATCTGGACGGGATTTTGTTTCTCGATCGATTGGTCAGCCGCCACGCCGATCTCAAACGGCGCACCCCGACCTGATTGTTCGCCTTATCTGATGTCCTGAGTATTCAACTGCTTGGCGAAGATGCGCGGTGTAATCAGGGCATAACCTTCTTGCTGTAAACCGGCCAGATCGGCAAAGGCAGAAGGTACGATTTTCACGAAATCCTGCATGTCCTTTGGTGTGTAGTCGAAATCGTGCAGGGCGAGCCCGCAGATATGAAATTGCACACCGAGCTGGTGGTAATAGTTCATTCGATCAACGGCAACCTTGTATTTCTGATAGTTCTTCTTCGCCAGGGTCACGATCTCGGTGCCGTGAATCACAACAACAATGTTCATCATCTCCGGGGCTTCGTTGTAGGGAGAATCCATCAGTGGCTGGATGAGTGAGCGAATCCAGTACAGGCCGGAGTTGATCTTGTCGGGGTGGTCGAAATAAAAGTTTTGAGTCTATGCCCAACCGGATTGGGCGGAAATGAATTGTTTCTGCCTTATTCAAATTTTTCTGATCGGTTGTTCGGGTCCGAATCTATCGATTGCAAGAAAACTGAAATCAAAATCACATCGTTATGTCACCTGCCTGCGGCTAAATGTGCTCATTATCCAACGGTTGGAGTGATCACTCATGTCGCAGAATGCTGGCCTTCTGTCCTACCGCAGTGTTTTTATTTCCGATGTTCATCTCGGCACCAAGGATGCTCGGGCGGAATATCTGCTCGATTTCCTGTCGCATATCCGTTGCGAATATCTCTTTCTGAACGGGGATATCTTCGATATCTGGAAGATGAAGACCAGCCGCTGGCACTGGCCTTTGCGCTCAAGGCACGCAGGTGGTCTTTGTGCCGGGTAATCACGACGAGTTTTTCCGGGATTATCTGGGTTCCGAACTCGGCGGTGTACAGATTCACCGTGAATACCGACACACCCTGGCCGATGGGCGTCAGGCGCTGATCCTCCACGGGGACGAGTTTGATGGCGTCGTGCGGCACAGTCGGGTGCTCAAATGGATCGGCAACGCCGGTTACGAGTTGCTGATGGGCTTGAACCGGATCAGCACCCGCATTCGCCGCCTGCTGGGCAAAGGCTATTGGTCGCTGTCTCTAGCGATCAAGAATCAGGTGCCGAATGCCCGAACCTATATCGAAAAATTCGAAACTGCGGCGATTCGCCACGCGCGCGAACAGGATGTGGATGTCGTGGTGTGTGGGCATATCCATCATGCCAATCTGCGTCAGGATGGCTCTGTCATGTATGCCAACTCAGGAGACTGGGTCGAGCATTGCACGGCTATCATCGAGCAGGAGAACGGGTCTCTGGAGCTGGTGAACTGGGCGAAAGAGAGCACGGATCGGCTGGATGTGCGGGCGTTGATTCACTCGCTACCGGTCACGGCGGCCGCAAGGATCAAGCCATCACAATCGGTGGAATCCACGACGGTGCATTCCTGATCAAGTGTACTGTTTCGTTCTTGGAGGTGCTTTCAGCGAGTCGCTGGCCGATTAGATGCAAGACGCGCTCGCGCAGCAAGGGCCACCCCCCTTACAAGCGGGCGCAACGCCTCAGATGATCGGCCAGCGGCTCGCCCGAAGGGAGACCACCGAATGCGCCATGACGGCGTTGCCGTGCTTGCCAAGGGTGTGGCCATTGCCCGCGCACGGCGCCTTGTCCTGACGCATTCGGAGGGCTCTGAAAGTACCTCCAAGAGCGAAACAGTACACTAGTCAACAGGGCCGAAAAAAACCGGCGAGGCATGGGCCATCGCCGGTTTTTTTAGGTTGTGATCAGCGCGCGCTCAACGATCGCGCAGCGCATTCACCCAGCTTTCCATGGCATTCGTCGCCATCGGCATGGGCGGCTCCATGAAATTAATCACGAACTGATCGGCAAACTCGGTCACGCCAATGGAGCGGGGTCGCACGGCCATGACGCGCGGGCCGGGCAGTTTGATGCCAAAACAGAAAATGATGTGCTGAGCAGCCAGAATGCCATCGGCGATTTCGCCTTCCGGCAGATTCTTCGTGTGCGCGAAATGATCAAACAGGCCGATGAAAGCCGCGCTGGGATTGCTGTCCACATTGGCCTTCAGTCGCGAAATGATGTCACTCGCGCTGACGGCTGTTGTCTCGCTTTTGGAGAGCGTGAGTTCATAGACCGGGTATTTTTCGTCAAAGTGGGTTTGTTGCATGGTGATCGCCTCGTCTGTTGATAAATTTATCATGTATAAATAATGATAATAAATGCGACGGCAAAATACCAGAGCATCTTGCTTGGTTGATCAGATGCGGTCTCGAGTGCATCGTCGAACGGACCGGTCCTGATTTATTTTTCGCTGCAACGGGCGCTGCCTGGCTTCAACGCGAGCATCTTGTCGATGGGTTGAAATGAGCGTTCCTTGAGGAAAAATGAAGACGGACAACGCTTGAATTTGCGCAAAACGCGGCCATATAAGCGACATTAAACATGATTTCAGAGGGTTGACGCATGCGAATGGATAAATTGACCGCCAAATTTCAAATGGCATTGGCTGATGCACAGTCGTTGGCCGTGGGCCGGGACCATCAGTTCATTGAGCCCGCGCATCTTTTTTTGGCGCTGATCGATCAGGAAGGCGGCACGGTTCGGCACCTGCTCACCCAATCGGACGTGAACATCGGGATGTTGCGCTCACAGTTGGGCGAGTTGCTTGATCACTTGCCGGCGGTTTCCGGCGCGGCGGCGGGCGAGGTGCATCTTTCCAACGATCTCTCCCGCCTGCTCAACGTGACCGACAAGCTGGCGCAACAGCGCAAAGATCAGTTCATTTCCAGCGAATTGTTTGTGCTGGCCGCCGCTGAAGATAAAGGCGCGCTGGGAGAGCTGCTGCGTAAATCGGGCGTGAGCAAGGGTGCGGTCGAAAAGGCAATCGAGACCTTGCGCGGCGGCGAATCGGTAAACGATGCCAACGCCGAAGAATCTCGTCAGGCGCTCGAAAAATACAGTATCGATCTGACCGCGCGGGCGGAAGCAGGCAAGCTCGATCCGGTGATTGGTCGCGATGAGGAAATCCGCCGTGCGGTTCAGGTTTTGCAACGCCGCACCAAGAATAATCCAGTGTTGATTGGTGAACCGGGCGTGGGCAAAACCGCCATTGTCGAAGGGCTGGCGCAGCGCATTGTTAACGGTGAAGTGCCGGAAAACCTCAAGAACAAGCGTGTGCTTTCGCTCGACATGGGCGCGTTGCTGGCCGGTGCTAAATTCCGGGGTGATTTCGAAGAACGCCTCAAAGGCGTATTGAACGATGTCGCCAAGCAGGAAGGCCGCGTGATTTTGTTCATCGACGAAATTCATACCATGGTCGGTGCAGGCAAATCCGATGGCGCGATGGATGCAGGCAATATGCTCAAACCCGCCCTAGCGCGTGGCGAGCTGCACTGCATCGGCGCGACCACCTTGGATGAATACCGCCAATACATCGAAAAAGATGCCGCCCTCGAACGACGGTTCCAGAAAGTGCTGGTCGATGAGCCGAGCGTGGAAGACACCATCGCCATTCTGCGTGGCCTGAAAGAACGCTACGAAGTCCATCATGGCGTAGAAATCACCGATCCGGCCATCGTGGCCGCGGCGACGCTTTCCCACCGTTATGTCACCGACCGCCAATTGCCGGACAAAGCCATTGATCTGATCGATGAGGCCGCCTCGCGTCTACGCATGGAGATCGATTCCAAGCCGGAGGAGATGGATCGGCTGGAGCGACGCTTGATTCAACTCAAAATAGAGCAGGTCGCGCTCAAGAAAGAAAAAGATGAAGCCAGTCTCAAGCGTTTGGCCGATTTGGAAGAGCAGATTGAACGATTGGGTCGTGAATACAGCGAGCTGGAGGAAATCTGGAAGGCTGAAAAGCTGATGGTCGAGGGCAGTGCGAAGGTGAAAGAGCAGCTCGATCATGCGCGCATCGATTTTGAAACCGCGCGCCGGGCCGGTGATCTGGCGCGGATGTCTGAATTGCAATATGGCCGTATTCCAGAGCTTGAGCGCCAGTTGCAGCAAGCGCAATCGGCTGAACAAACCGAAACGACGCCTCGATTATTGCGCAACAAAGTCGGCGAAGAGGAAATTGCCGAGGTCGTGGCGCGAGCGACGGGCATTCCGGTTGCCAAAATGCTCGAAGGCGAAAAAGACAAACTCTTGCGCATGGAAGAGGCGCTGGCCACCCGCGTGGTCGGGCAGGATGAAGCGGTCAAGTCCGTGGCCGATGCGATTCGACGTTCACGGGCGGGCTTGTCCGACCCGAATCGGCCCAATGGGTCGTTCCTGTTCCTCGGGCCGACCGGCGTGGGCAAAACCGAACTGACCAAAGCCTTGGCAAATTTTCTATTCGACACCGAGGAATCCATGGTGCGCATCGACATGAGCGAGTTCATGGAGAAGCATTCGGTCGCCCGCTTGATCGGTGCGCCGCCGGGTTATGTTGGCTACGAGGAAGGCGGTTATCTCACCGAGGCCATTCGCCGCAAGCCGTACAGCGTGATCCTGCTCGATGAAGTCGAAAAGGCGCACCCAGATGTGTTCAACGTGTTGCTTCAGGTGCTCGATGATGGCCGGTTGACCGATGGGCAAGGGCGCACGGTGGATTTTCGCAATACCGTGATTGTGATGACCTCCAACCTGGGCTCTCATCTGATTCAGGAAATGGCGGAAACGAACGATTACGACGCGATGAAAACCGCTGTGCTGGAGGTTGTCGGCGGGCACTTTAGGCCCGAGTTCATCAACCGCATCGATGAGGTGGTGGTATTCCATCCGCTGGGTCGTGAACAGATTCGCCAGATTGTGGACATCCAGATCGACTTTCTGCGTAAACGGCTGGCGGAGCGCGATTTGCGGCTTGAACTCACGACTCAGGCACTTGATCTGCTGGGCGAGGCCGGTTTCGATCCGGTGTATGGCGCGCGGCCACTCAAACGTGCCATTCAGCAAAAACTGGAGAACACCCTCGCGCAAGCGATCCTCAAGGGAGAATTCATGCCCGGTGATGCCATTGTCGTTGATGCCAAAGAAGGAAGCTTGGTGCTGAACAGCTAATGCCCAAATAGGACACGCAAGAGCAATAAAACGCTTGTCCATTGTGACTGGCGTTTTTGTTATGCGTGTTTTTCTGTTCGCGATACCCATCGCTGAACGTATTTCTGGCAAAATCCCCGTAGATTTTTTGTTTCTACTTCAAGGATTCGCCGTGTCCGATTATCGCCAGCAATTCATTCAATTTGCGCTCGATCACGATGCGCTCAAATTTGGCCAATTCACGCTCAAGTCCGGTCGCAGCAGCCCGTACTTTTTCAATGCGGGCGCTTTTTCAACCGGCGCGGCTTTGGGTGCCATCGGCCAGTTTTACGCTGAAGCGATTTTGGCCTCAGAAATTGAGTTCGACGTGATCTTCGGCCCCGCCTACAAAGGCATTCCGCTGGCGGCGGCGACCAGCATCGCGCTGGCAGAAAAAACGGGGCGAGACATTCCTTGGGTTTTCAATCGTAAAGAAGTCAAAGATCATGGCGAAGGCGGAAGCCTGGTCGGGGCGCCGCTGGCCGGCCGCGTGCTGATTATCGACGATGTGATTACCGCCGGTACCGCAATTCGTGAATCACTGGGTTTGATTAAGGCGGTGGGCGCTACCGCAGTGGGTGTGAGCGTGATGATGGATCGACAAGAGCGCGGGCAAACCGCGCTTTCTGCCATCGGCGAACTCAAGCGTGATTATGGGCTTGAGGTGATCACCATCGCCTGTCTGGATGACTTGATTGCCTTTTGCGCCGATCACGCCACTTTGGTTGACGCCAGTGAAGTCATGAGTGCCTATCGAAAGGAATATGGCGCAATCGGTTAGGAAAGTCTGCACGAATTAAAACCCGCTTAAATCCCCCTCAATCCCCCTTTTATAAAGGGGGAGGCCCACGCGTTCAAAAAGAAGAGGCTGATTCCCCCCCCCCTTTTTTTTTGCAAATGGGGAAGCCCGCACGTTTAAAAAGAAGGGGCCGATTCTCCCCCCTTTGAAAAAGGGGGTATGGGGGGGATTTAACGAATTGTACTCGCTGTTCGAGAGTACGCCGCACTTGCCAGCACATCTTTCCCCGGGTTTTGTTAGCCACCCGTTAAACGTGCCATAAATCCTTCGCGCGAACCCGCGTTGATCCAGCCGGTGGCGATGGTTTTGCTTTGTTCATTATTCACCCGCCCGCGATGGATATGTGATGGGCCAGCGGGGAAGATCACAAGCTTGCCCCGCTCGGCGGGTTCATGGTGCTCTTGCCAGTAAAATTCTGTACCCGCTTGCGGCACGGTATCGCAGTAGAGAATCCACGCCAGAACCCGATGGGCCGGTTCAGTGGCTTCGTCGCTGATTGTCCAGTCGCAGTGCCACTGGCTGAAACCCTCGCCCGGCGCGTAGCGTTGCAGATTGAATATCGGCATCACAAACAAGGTTTGATCCGGGCAAACTTCCCGGAATTTTGGTCGTTGTTGCAGATAACGTTCCAGCCCCGCGGTAACCCCGCGCATGATGACATCGGCGATCGCTTGGGCTTCGGGGTCGGTGCGGCTGAACGCAACCATACTGATGTCGGTAGATACCTTGGCCGGTGGCGCGCCCGCCCCGCCCGAACCAAAGGCCACGCCGGGCCGTTGCAAATCTTCTCTGCGATCAAAGAAATCCATCACCCCGTCGGCCACCGCTTCGAAGCCCGCATTTTGATAACGATCAATCAGATCCATTCGCAACCCTCCTGTGATATGAGCTTATTTCGATTGTACCTGCTGCGATCGGTTCAGGCCCGCCATGACTGGTGTAGAGCATGTGTAAAGATAGGGCCTGTTTTCGGTATCGGGCAATAAAAAACCCCGCATGGCGCGGGGCTTTTCAAACACATTGCTGTGTGCCGAATCAGGCAGCAGCAGACATTGATTTGATGCGCGCGACCAACGTGGATTTACGGCGTGCGGCTGTGTTTTTCGCCAGAATGCCCTTGTTGACCATGCTGTCGATGACAGGCTGGGCGCTTTGGTAGGCGGTTTTAGCTTGTTCAGCGTTGCCGGTTGCAACGGCTTTCAAAACTTTTTTGTATTCGGTACGAACACGGGTGCGAAGCGCCATGTTGCGTTGACGGGCTTGTTCCGCCTGACGAACGCGCTTCTTGGCTTGTGCGGTATTTGCCACGGATCAAACTCCTCGAGCAAGTCGGTTAAGGTGAATAACTAAATCAGTTATATTTTTCAAGGCGCGTGATTCTGCCATAAGCCAGCCAAATGTCAAGTGCGGTGGCCGGAGCGATGGGCCAATTGCGGCTGGCACACAGGGCAGTAATAAGTGGCGCGCTGCGCCTGCACGGTTTTAACGATTGGGGTGCTGCAAACCCGACAGGGTTGATCCGCCCGATCATAGACGTTCAGTGTTTGTTTGAAATAGCCGGGTTGTCCGTCTTCCCGCACAAAATCGCGCAGTGTGGTGCCGCCCTGTTCAATGGCTTGTGCTAGCACTTTTTTGATTGCAGTCACGAGGAGGTTTGTCTGGCTTTGGCTGAGTTCGTTGGCGGGCAGTGCGGGGTGAATGCCTGATAGAAAAAGCGCTTCGTTTGCGTAAATATTGCCGACGCCTACCACGATGGCGGCATTCATCAGGCAGGGTTTGATGGCTTGTTTGCGCTTGTGTAGCTGAGTGCCGAGATAATGGGTGTCGAATGCGTCCGAGAGTGGCTCGGGGCCTAGATTTTGCAGTCGGATGTGGGGGGCTTGTTCATGATCGGTCAGCAGCGCGCCGAATCGTCGCGGATCGTGGAAACGCAGATTCTTAGTGCTATTCAGGCAGATCTCGACGTGGTCATGTTTTCTGCGTGGTATATCGGGCGTCACGATACGCAGACTGCCGGACATACCCAGATGAATCAGTAGGCGCTCACCGTTTTCAAAGTGCAGTAATAGGTATTTCGATCGCCGTGAGACGGCGATGATTAGGCGACCTTCGAGCCATGCCGCAAGGTCATCACGCACGCGCCAGCGCAGTCGGGAGTCGAATACGGTTGCACTCGTAATCCGCTGACCGAGCAGATGGGGTTCGAGCCCTCGGCGGGTGGTTTCGACTTCGGGTAATTCTGGCATGAGGTCGTTATTTGAAGTTGCTAGTCAAAAAACCCGCCACAACGAGGTTGGGCGGGTTCTGATTTGCCAGGTGTACCATCGACTTGTTCAGGATGCCCCTTGGGGCGCTGAACGGCCGGTCGATTACTTGATCTTGGCTTCTTTGTAAATTACGTGCTGGCGAACAACCGGATCGAATTTCTTCAATTCCAGTTTCTCGGGCATGGTGCGCTTGTTCTTGGTCGTGGTGTAGAAGTGACCAGTGCCTGCGCTGGATACGAGTTTGATTTTATCACGCATGATATTTCTTCCTTTCAATCCACAGAGTTAAAGGTGGATCGGGTGTGCTTGGTTATACTTTTTCGCCGCGAGCGCGCAGGTCGGCCAGAACGCTTTCGATGCCCACTTTGTCAATGGTGCGGATGGCGTTGGTCGATACGCGCAGAGTCACGAAACGGCCTTCGCTTTCAACCCAGAACCGCTTGTGGTGCAGGTTGGGCAGGAAACGACGACGAGTTTTGTTGTTCGCGTGTGATACGTTGTTGCCAACGGCAGGACGTTTGCCGGTGACTTGGCAGACTCGGGCCATGGGATTCTCCTAAAAGCGAATAGGGTGCGGACGCTGTATTTCCGCTGATTATACGTTGATCAATATCATTGAAGGCGCGAGATACTAGCGGAATTCCCGATGAGTGACAAGCCCGAACTGTGCGAATTTTTATAATCGCGTATGCTGATTGCTCTGGCAGCGCATGCGGATTTGTTATGATTGGCGCCCTTTTAGATGATTTTGACCGAGTAACCCATGACTTCTGCTGCCAAACGACCCATTGTCCTTTCGGGGATTCAGCCTTCCGGCCAATTATTGATCAGTCATTATGTTGGGGCGATGCGCAACTGGGTGGCGATGCAGGATACCCATGACTCACTTTTCATGTTGGTGGATCTGCACGCCATTACCGTTCGGCAGGACCCGGCGGTCTTTCGTGCGCGCTGTTACGACTTCGTGGCGCTTTATCTGGCTTGCGGGCTCGATCCCCAGAAAAATACGATTTTCGTGCAGTCCCATGTTTCTGCTCATGCGGAACTTGGTTGGTTGCTCAACTGCTACACGAATATGGGCGAGCTGGAACGGATGACCCAGTTCAAGGATAAGTCCACGCGCGCAGGGGCGGTAATCAATGTGGGTTTGTTCGATTACCCTGTGTTGATGGCGGCGGATATTTTGCTCTATCAGGCGACGCACGTACCCGTGGGCGCCGATCAAAAGCAACATCTGGAGCTTACCCGCGATCTGGCGATTCGATTCAATCACATTTATGGGGACGTATTTACGGTGCCTGAACCGTTCATTCCTGACACCGGCGCCCGGATCATGTCGTTGCAGGAGCCAACCAAAAAGATGTCCAAGTCGGACCCGAGCGAATTGAGTTATGTCGGCCTACTGGACGAACCCAAAACGATTCTGAAAAAATTCAAACGCGCGGTGACTGACTCGGACACGGCCATTCGTTTTGATGTGGAAAACAAGCCGGGTGTTTCTAACCTGCTGACCTTGTTTTCTATTTTCTCCGGCGAATCCATTCCCGATCTCGAAACCCGGTTGGACGGGCAGGGTTACGGCACGTTGAAGGTTCAGACTGCCGAGGCGGTGATCGCCTTTCTGGAGCCAATACAGGCTCGTTTTCATGAACTGCGTGCCGATGAAGCGGCACTCGATCGCATCCTCGCCGACGGGGCCGCTCGTGCGCGGGCCCGTGCTGAGCCGACCTTGCAGCAGGCCTTTGACGTGCACGGCTTTCTGCCGCGCCGCTGAAGCTTGATTATGAAGATGCAGCCGCCTTTGCCACTTTATACGTCTGAACAAATCCGCGCGCTGGAGCAGGCGGTATTTGATGGCGGTGAAACGCCGGATCAGTTGATGGCGCGTGCAGGTGCGGCGTTGTTTTCGGTATTGCAAACGACATGGCCGGATGCCCGTAGGGTCGGTGTGCTGCTGGGCTCCGGTCAAAATGCGGGCGATGGCCTCGTTCTGGCGCGCTTGGCACGAGCCGAAGGGTTTCGCGTCGCCCTGTTTGGGTGGTGTCGGCCGGAGCATTTGCACGGTGCGGCGCATCGAGCTTGGCTGGAATTGAAAACCGCGTACCCCGATGTCGTCGTCATTCATGAGCGGGGCGTGGTCGTCACTCAGGATGACTTTGATGTGATTGTCGATGCCGGTTTTGGGATTGGTTTGTCGCCCTCTCGCCCACTCAGTGCCGAGGCTTCGGGTTGGATCGAATACTTAAACGAAGCCCGTAAGAGAGGAGCCGGTGTACTGGCCGCAGATCTGCCCTCGGGCTTGATTGCCGATACCGGCTCTGCCGGCTCAGTAGTTCAAGCCGATGTCACCGTTTGTTTTCTTGCGATGAAGATCGGCTTGGTCACCGGTCATGGTCCTGCGGTGAGTGGCCGCATCGTGTTGGCCGATCTGGGTATTCCACCCAGGAAGGATCCGCCTAAGAAGCAAACGCCAGATGTTCAGCTTGTCTTGGGCGCGGAATCGTTTCCGCCCAAGCCGCGCGATGGTCACAAGGGGCGATTCGGAACCGTACTGATCGTGGCGGGTAATCGCGGCATGATGGGCGCCGCGCGCATGGCGGCCGAAGCAGCGCTAAGGATCGGGGCGGGCAAAGTGATTGTGGCGACGCACCCCGAACACGCGGCTACATTGGCGATTGGTCGTCCTGAGTTGATTGTGCACGGCCTCGACGCGACAACCGTGCTGGATGAGCTTCTGGTGCAAGCCGATGCCATTGTGCTCGGGCCGGGGTTGGGGCGCGATGACTGGGCCAGGCAGATGGCTGCTCGTGTTCTGGCAACTCAATTGCCTTTGATAATCGATGCCGATGGACTGGGTTTTCTGCCGCCAAGCGCGGCTATGAATTCATTGAGAATAATGACACCGCATCCCGGCGAAGCGGCGCGTTTGCTCGGCTGCACGGTAGCCGAGATCGAGCAGGATCGGTTGGCGGCGGCACGAGCGCTCCGCGACCGTTTCGGTATGCTGGGTGTGCTCAAAGGCGCAGGCAGCGTGCTCTTCTTGCCCGATGAACTGCGCGTGTGCGGTCGGGGCAGTCCCGCTCTGGCAACGGCTGGAAGCGGTGACGTCCTCGCCGGTATGATCGGTGGTTTGCTGGCGTTGGGTATTGTTCCATCGGAAGCGCTGCCCCGTGCCGTGTGTTGGCACGCCCTAGCCGGAGAGTTGTTGGCCGAGCAATCCGGTGCTTGGGGTGTCGTGGCAACCGATCTGTTTGAGCCGATGCGCGCTATTGTAAACGGTCGGGCAAACGGTCGGGCCGATGATTGGGTGAGCCTGCCACCTGCGAACGTGTCGTTGTGGCCATAAGGTCAGTGCACGCGGCCTTTGTTCTCGAGGCAAATTATGAGTGAAATCAAGCCTGATTCGCAAAACGCCTCCGCTGCCGATTTTTATGCTGCAAATCTGGAAGAATCAGCTGTAACGGCACTTGCTGCGGCGTTGGCGGACACAGCGCCTTTGACGGGGCTCGTTTTCTTGCAAGGCGATCTTGGTGCGGGCAAGACCACCTTTTCACGCGCTTTTCTGCGGCAGATGGGCGTGACCGGCCCCGTACGCAGTCCGACCTATACCTTGATCGAACCCTACGATATTGCGATGGCTGATCTTCCAGCACGGCGTGTCTTGCATCTGGATTTGTATCGACTGGCCGTGCCGGAAGAGTTGGACGATCTGGGGTTGCGGGATGAATTCGAGCAGGCTTTGTTGTTGATCGAGTGGCCGGAGCGGGGGGCGGGTGAACTACCAGCCGCAGACTTGCTCATTCAGCTCGAAACCGTTGAGCAATCACCCGTTCAGCGTACGGTTCGGTTGCATGCGAATACACCCGAAGGAATCCATTGGCTTTCCGCTTGTCGAAACCGAATTCGGTGACACGAGACGTGCAGTGATGGGGTTTCAACGGAGGTGATCATGAATCAGGCTGTATTACTTTGGGGGTTGTTGTTCGGTTCAATTGGAATCGGCTTTCTGGTATACGCCAAGCAGCAGAAAGCGGTGGTCCCTCTGGTCGTCGGGCTGGCTCTATCCATTTACCCCTTCTTCATCAGCAACGTCTATGCGCTTGTTCTGATCGGCCTCGCCCTGACCGCTGTGCCTTATTTCATCCGCCTTTGACGGCGAGATAAAAAAATTCCGGATAAGTTTGTTACGCGTTGTCTTTTTGCAAAAGCACAATATGTAGTGCTTTCTTGTTTTATCCCCCCGACATGCTGTTCCGATTTTTTCTATATTCCGCTTTAGGATAGCTCTCTATCTAATTAGAAAGCTTGAATTTTTTTTCAACAGGCGCAGAATGCAATCGGTAACTCTTGAGCGATCTGCTCAGTGGTTTTATGCGTTAAAGATACTGATGAGGGGCGAATCATGTTTGATAATTCCTCGAATCCTTGGGATCGGCGGAAGTTTCTGGGGGCCGTGCTGGGCTCCAGTTCCGCCGTCTTTGGCTTGGTCGCCCCGGATAAAGTGCTTGCTGCCCGGTTGATCAATACCGCGACAAACTACCGGCACGCGGATTACACGCGTTATGTTTTCGGCGTGAATGGGCCGTTGGATTATAAATCCTTCACATTGGATAACCCGTCGCGGCTTGTTGTGGATTTGACGCAGACCGAGATGAATCGAGTCAATATTCCTCCTGCGCCTGCTGGCTCGATTGTCAGCGACGTGCGTGTCGGGGTCCGTGATGGCTATAACCTGCGCATCGTCTTTGACCTCAAGGCGCCGGTAAATCCCCGTCTTATTCTGCTCCCGCCGGGGGATGGTCAGGGGTATCGACTGGTGGTCGATCTGCCGCATGACAAGGCGACTACGCTCGTCGCCCGTGATGCGGCCGATCCGGATAGCAAGCCGAAAATCCAGACCCAAAGTACGTTCCGCGACCTCGTGATCGCCATTGATCCGGGGCATGGCGGCAAGGATCCGGGTGCGATCGGTCATCGGGGTACCAAGGAAAAGCATATTGCGTTGGATATCGGCCGACGCCTGCGGGATATGGTGGCAGCCACACCCGGCTTGAAGCCGGTAATGACGCGCGATTCAGATAAATTCATCCATCTGCGGGGGCGGACGGCCATTGCGCGCAACGCCAAGGCCGATCTGTTTATTTCCGTGCATTCGGATGCGTTTCGGGTCACCTCGGCGCGAGGCGCGTCGGTATTCTGTTTGAGTCAACATGGCGCGACTTCCGAAGCAGCGCGCTGGATGGCAAATCGTGAAAACGAGGCCGACTTCGTGGGCGGCGCTTCCATTTCCGATCACGATCAGGATGTGGCTTCCGTATTGTTGGATCTCTCGCAGACGAAAACGCTGGAGAACAGTCTCGATTTTGGCCATCGGGTATTGGGCCAGATTGGCGATATTACCGATCTGCATTCCCGCCGTGTGCAACAGGCCGGTTTTGTTGTGCTCAAATCGCCCGACATCCCTTCGATCCTTGTTGAAAGTGCCTTTATCAGCAATCCACAGGAAGAAGCGCGTCTGAGAACGGCGGCTTACCAGAAAGAGATTGCGCGCTCGATTCTTGACGGCATCAATACCTACTATGCCGAGCGTGCGCCCGAAGGCACGCGCTACGCCATGCTCTAGTCGTGCATAGCCGGGGCAACAGGTTCGGGCAGTCAGAAACAGGATTGCCTTAATCAAACCGATTTCGGCATGATTCAGGCAAAGCCCTTCCTTCATCGAGACAAGATCAGGGTATTGGGCCATCTCATCGGCGATTCTTTCCTTGCGTCTAAAAAGCGCGTCAAAAGCTATCTGAGAATTGTTCATAACCGCCGGTTCTTTGAGTTTTCAGCCGCAACGGGCGAAAATGCTGTGGCTAGATTGATCCTGAACCCAAGCGGACACCCATGCCCCATATCGCTCAATTACCGCCGGAATTGGTCAACCAGATCGCTGCTGGTGAAGTGGTCGAACGCCCGGCTTCCGTTGTCAAGGAGTTGGTTGAGAACGCCATTGATGCGGGTGCCCGGCGAATCGACGTCCGTATCGAAGAAGCCGGTTCTCGGCTGATTGAAGTGCGCGATGATGGTAGCGGCATATCCGAGGAGGACTTGCCCTTGGCCTTCGCTGCCCACGCCACAAGCAAAATCCGATCGCTCGATGAACTCGAATCGGTGGCGACCATGGGCTTTCGGGGTGAAGCACTGGCGAGTATCGCCTCGATCGCGCAAGTCAGCGTGTCTTCTCGCCGCGAGCACGATGCACATGGTTGGATTCTAAGCCCCAATGAATCGCTGGAATGTCGCCCGACCGCTCATCCGGTCGGAACCACGGTCACAGTGGCTGATTTGTTCTACAACACCCCGGCGCGCCGCAAATTCCTGCGCACCGAGCGCACCGAATTTTCCCAGATCGACCAGCTCATGCGTCGATTCGCGCTGGCCCATCCCGGAATCGGGTTTTCACTGACGCATCAGGGGCGGCTCGTATTCGAACTCTCGCCACTTCCTCACGCACAGTTGGCGGAGCAGATGCCCTCACGTATCGAGGCATTGCTCGGCGCGGAGTTTCTCAACCGAGCTAGACGGATTGATTCCGCCGCTTCGGGCCTGAGCTTGAGTGGCTGGGTGGCCGACCCGGCCTATGCCCGTTCGACAACCGATCAGCAGTTGTTTTTTGTCAATGGCCGTATCGTACGTGATCGACTGATCGGCTTCGCCATCCGACGCGCTTACGCCGACGTGCTCCACCACGCCCGGCAGCCGGCCTACGTGCTGGCGCTCGATCTCGAACCGCGCGCAGTCGATGTCAATGTGCATCCGACCAAGGCAGAAGTTCGTTTCCGTGATGCACGTTCCGTGCAGGATTTTATTTTCCGCGAAATCCATCGGGCGCTGGCTCAGGGTGCCGTGGCGGGAGCGCAACATGAATCGGGTGTCGAGCAGGCGAGTCGTGGCGCTCCCGCGTTCGATGCGGGAATGGGGCGAGGCGAGCGGGTGGATGGCTGGTCAGGCACGGCATCAATGCCTTCTTCTGCGCCGTCTTCTTCTGTTCAGGGGTATTTGAACCTGCTCGCCGTGAGCGCCGCAGCGCCGCAATTGGTTGATGCGTGCCTGTCATCGGTTCAAGAGCCTTCTCAGGCACAGCAACCCACACAGGACATGCCGCCCTTGGGCTATGCAGTGGCGCATCTGCACGGTGTGTACATTCTGGCGCAGAATGCGCAGGGGCTGGTGATCGTCGATGCCCATGCCGCGGCGGAGCGAATCACCTACGAGCGATTGAAAGCGGCCTATGCCGCCCAGCAGATGACCATCCAGCCATTATTGCTGCCGGTGACATTCGCCGTGACAGAAGCCGAAGCGGAGCAATATGAAGCGCAGGCCGAGGCTTTCGCCCGTTTGGGGGTCGTGCTGGCACGGGTGGCGCCGACCCGCGTGCGCGTGACCGCCCTGGCTGCCCTGTTGCGTCATGCCGATGCCGAAGCGCTGGCCCGTGCACTGTTGTCTGCGTTAAGCGAAGAGGAACCGGACTGGGGGCAACCTCAGGCCGTGCTGACCGAGCCGATCAATGCGGTGTTGTCGCGCATGGCCTGCCACGGTTCGGTGCGCGCCAATCGCATCCTGGCCCGCCCGGAAATGGATGCCTTGCTGCGCGACATGGAGCGCACAGAGCGGGCCGACCAGTGCAATCACGGACGGCCCACCTGGCGACAGCTTTCGATGACCGATCTCGATCGACTGTTCATGCGGGGGCAGTAATGCAGGCAACGCCCACCCCACACGATGCAAAGCTGAGGCTAAAACCGGTTCTCGCCCTATTGGGCCCTACGGCTTCGGGTAAAACGGCCGTGGCGCTTGAATTGGCTGCGCGATATCCCGTGCAGATAATCAGTGTCGATTCGGTGATGATCTACCGCGACATGAATATTGGTTCGGCCAAGCCGGAAGCAGAGGTGCTGGCGCAGTTTCCGCATGAACTGGTGGATATTTGTGAT
>NCKC01000042.1 GCA_002282715.1 Halothiobacillus sp. 15-55-196
AAAGCGGTGTTTTGCCTGAGAGATTGAACAGAATTCGGTCGCTGTCATCATTGCGCGCCGGGATTCATTGAAAACCTCGGGTTATTCGAGGTGCCCTATCACTACCGTTGACTGGTACCGCAGAGCCAAAGCGGCAATTTTCTGCCACCGCGCTGAAATCAGAACAATGATAGAAACAAATAATATTTCGCTTAGGTTATTGTTTTGTATCTAATTCATATAAAAGTCCTTGTGCGACTGTTGTAATTGCACAACATGGTGCAAAAAATATTTTGTACCCAATCATTCTCCAAAAATACATCAATATACCAACAAATGATCTTTTCGATAAATATAAAATCATAATTTATTCAGTATGTTGTGTTGTACATATGAAAAACAAAATATTACACAAAGCTCACATGGCCAAAAAAAACGTGTGAGATTTGGGTAGATTTTAGCGGATACCTGCTCGACGCAGGCTTGCTTTACATCTTTTTTTGTGCGTACAGAATGGGCGTCGATCTCAATTAACCAGTAGGAGCTGATCATGATCGACGCATCTTTCAACCACAAAAACCCCATCTCCTCCGAGTCGCTCACGGTCACCGTGTGGGCCGCTGGAGCCCGGATCGGCTACCCGAAAGGCACCACAAAAAAACTTCTCGATGAGCGTCGCTTTCCACTCGAGATACGCAAGCTCGGTCGGAATCGGGTGTGCCTGCGAAGCGACGTGGAGGCTTTCGTATACAAGAAGCTTTTCGAGCGTGACACCATCCCCGGTCAGCCGGTGATCGACGATGCCACCCCGGAGGTGACAAAGGCAAAGCGCGGGCCAGGCCGCCCACGTAAGACAGTCGAGTCTGTATAAAGGGCGGAATGGTATTCCGTCGTGCACGCACCAGACCTCATACGGAGACGCGAGTCAACACGCGTCCTGCTCAGGTCCTTTGTCGAGTCGTACACGCTCAAGCACGCCACAGAGATCACTGCCCGCGATAGAGCGGTACAGTCCGGTGATAAGCGCAAAGCCGAAGTCGTGCCGCCGCTGGCCATCGAGGTCACGGTCGGCATCGGAAAATCGCACTCGGTATCTCAGACTATCGTGCCGATGATCTACGGCGCAGAGATGCCGATCCTGGTCATGGCCCCTACCCGCGCACTCTGTGACGAGTACGCAGCAGCCATCCGCGCAAGCGGTATCCCCTGCACTGTGTACCGGCCACGGCAAGAGACAAAGCCAGGCGAGACGTCATCCCCTTTTTCCTGCTACCAGATCAAGCAGATCGATAAGGCCGGCAGCCGTCACCAGCGCCCCGCCCAAAGCATCTGCCGCCAGTGTCCCAGCGGCCATAAAGCCGCTATGGATAAAGGCGTGGAAGCCCGTGAGCGTGCGGTCCGGTTCTTCAGCAGGAGCGGCTATACACAAGACCAGATCCAATCCACACCGCCCTGCCGCTATCTCTACGAGGGGCTTCCGGATCAGCTTAAAGCCGAGGTGCTTATCGCCCCCGCAGCCGCTTTCAGCGACGCACTGGCGACCGTCAAGCGGTGGCACGTCGATAGCGACGGTCGTGATAAAGAGATCCCCATGCAGCGCCTGATCATCGTCGATGAGCGCATACCCATGACCGAGACCATCCATCTCTCGGTTCCGCATATCGAAAACTGGCTAGATGCGATCGGACGAGTAGCAGAGTACATCGATGATGATGCGTTGCTGGCACTATCGTCAGTATCAATTGCTCTCGGCAAGCTCGGTGCAGCGTTGATACAGAGTCATGTGATCGATGATGAACTGCGTCAGCAGATCGAAGATGCACACAAGTCGCTCATCAAGTCGGGGCTGATTGACGGCGGCACTGCGAGCTTCGAGCGCGTCTCTTTCATGCCAGATGACGAGGATTTTTTCATCCCCCTACGGGCTTTCGCTGCGCTCGCTCAATCACTCAAGCACTCAACGGACGAGATCGACGCGCGATCAGTCCGGATTGCCGTACCGAAGCCGATTATCGAATGGATGATAAGGCGCGGCAGCACAATCATCCTCGACGCGACACTAGACCCGACATTGCGCGAGCTGATAAAGGCAAAGGGGGGCGAGATCATCAGTGCGCAATCCCCGCAGAACGTCACTGTCAGCAGAGTCGTCGGCAAAATGTTTGCGCGCGGTGTTGTCCATGCGGACGACTACAAAATCAAGGCCGAGCGCGAAATCAGGCATTTGAAAGCAATGGCAATGCAGATGCCCAAACCGGCAGCGATCATCACTCACATGTCTTATCTGAAGTACGCCACCGAAGATCGAGATCCGCAAACAGTCGCCGATGCGTTCGAGCAGGAGACCGGCGTGGCATTGGGCTGGTTCGGCAAGCATGACCGAGGGCATAACGCCTGGTCGTGGCGACATATCGCCATCGTCGGGATGCCGATCTTCTCCCCCGCAGTCATCCGCAGCCTTTGGCAAGAGCGCCGCGTGCTGATGCGGCTGATCGGACAGGAGATCGGACAGCTATCCATCAACGAGGGGTCTTTCATGCCCGATGACCCCGAAGCTGCCCGATGGCTGATGGACATCTACGCCGCAACACTGGTGCAAGCCATCGGTCGGTCGCGCGGTGTCAACCATGATGGAGATGAACCGCTCCAGATTCGTTTATACGGCGGTCTGGTCAGTCCGGGCATGGATGCCGCCATCGCACGTCATCTCATCTCTATCGACGCCACGGAGCGATATAGCGACACAGTTGAGATCGAGCGCAGCAACGACCCGCGCTGGCGCATTCGCGCGGCGATTGAGGAGATAGCGAAAGGCCGCAAGGGACCGGCTGGCGTGAGCCAGCGGGCGGTGGAAACGTGGTTGATGAGAACGGGTCATAAAGTATGTAAGCACTCTATCGTACTCGACGAAATAAAAAAATGGCGTTCTCAATAAAATCAATAACTTAAGTGCTCCCCTTTTGGTTATATATATTATACCGAAAGGGGAGCACTTAAAGCATTGATATATAAGAATTTACTTGAAATTTGGTATTTTCTTGAAGGGTTCTGGCTTTTACGCCCGCCCCCAACCCCTCCCGCGAGGCGGGTGGGGAGAGACACACCCCCGCCCCCCCGCCCTTGGTTGAAGTTAGACAGATGGAGAAAGCGTATGAGTCAAGCGATCGAGTTTAAGAGATACGCGGAAGCGGTAAACGCGGAGCGGTACCGGGTCACATCGATCAAGATGCAGGCAGACGGCGGCAAGCAGGCCTACATACTCGACAAGAAGGACGGCATCACGCGGGGCTTCACACCGCAGGAGATCGAGCAGCGCACGCCGGAGATGCAGCGATTGCAGCGCCGGGGCGAGAATCTTTACTACACACCGCTGTCGTCGGACAAGCATCACATCCTAATCGACGACATGAACCGGGAGAAGCTGGAGAGGCTCATCCGCGACGGCTACAAGCCCGCCGCACTGATTGAATCCAGCCCCGGCAACTACCAGGCTGTCATCACCGTGCCGAAGCTGGGGACGCCGCACGACCGCGACGTGGGTAACCGCCTGAGCGATGCCCTGAACCGCGAATACGGCGACCCGAAGCTATCGGGCGCTATCCACCCGCACCGCGCACCCGGCTATGAGAACCGAAAGCCCAAGCACCAGCGCGAGGACGGCAGCTATCCGGAAGTGCGCTTGCTCAAGGCCGAGCGCCGCGAGTGCCAGAAAACGCTCGCTTTATCGCGCGAGATCGACGCCGAGTATCAGCGCAGAGCCGTGCAAAAGGCACAGGCGCAGCAGCCCGAGCGCAGCAAGGCCAAGCCCGACTTGGCGCTTGCAGCGGCCTGCGGTAGCGCGATCGACGCCTATCAGCGGCACTACTGCGACGTGCTCAAGCGACAACGCGGCGAGGCGGACTTGTCCCGCGTCGATTCCATGATTGCCGTGCGGATGCGTGTCACCGGCCATGATCAAGCCGCCATCGAGGGCGCTATCCGTCAGTGTGCCCCGGCTGCCCGCCTGACGGACGATGGCCACAGCTGGGATGACTATGCGCAGCGCACCGCCCGCTATGCCTTCAGCGCCGCAGGCGACCGGCAAGCCGCCGACCTAGGCAAGTACCGGCAGCAGTGGATGAAGCTGGAGGGGCGGGCGGTGGAGGCGCAGAAGCCCCTGGAGATGGGACTTAGTCTCTAAGCAGAGAAGAAAATTGAACACTACGATCGGCGGGGCGGGCGGGGGTGTGTCTCTCCCCACCCGCCTCGCGGGAGGGGCTGGGGGAGGGCGAGGTCACGTATTGACAGGAATGAAAAATCACATGCGCTGATGCGAAGTGTAAACACTTGGGAAAATCTTGGGACAAGTAAAATGAGGGCGAAACAGGGGGAATTTGGGGAAAATATGGGGACAAATATTTTCCCAAAACAGGGTTTTTTGCAAAAAACAACAATTTTCGATTTGGCGGTATTCCTGTAACCAGTTGTTTATATTGGTTATTTTGTGCCGGAAATAGGAATCGAACCTACGACCTTCGCGTTACGAATGCGCTGCTCTACCGACTGAGCTATTCCGGCAAGACGTGAAATTTTCCTGATCTTGTTGGGAATGTCAACGGAAGAACGGGAGCTTTGAGACTGAGGACATTCAGGCGTGTGTCTTGTCGAGCCTTGCCAGCGTCTGCGCTTCCATAGCTTTAAGGTCCTCGATTTCTTCGCGGGTGAAACCGGCGGCCATGCGCCCCGGTTCGTCGTAGGGGCCGCGAATCCGGCCGTGCATGTATTCTGCCAGCAAGTCGCGAAAGGTGCTGCGCGGATCGAGTTGGCGTTGCTCGGCGCAATGGCGGAACCAGCGGGTGCCGATTTCGACATGGCCGATTTCGTCCGTATAAATCACCCCGAGAATATCGACGAGTGCCTGATCGCCCACCATGCGCATTTTATCAGCGATGGCCGGGGTGACGTCGAGACCACGGGCTTCGAGTACGCGGGGCACCAGCGCCATGCGCACCATGACATCGTGATCGGTGGCGCAGACGGTTTCCCACAGGCTGTTGTGTGCGGGAAAATCACCGTAGCTGCTGCCGTGTTGTGCGAGGTAGTCGGCCAGTAGCAGGAAGTGCTTGCCTTCTTCAGACGCGACTCGCAACCAGTCACGATAGTAAGCCGCAGGCATGTCGTCGAAGCGGTAGACCGCATCCAGCGCGATATTGATGGCATTGAATTCGATATGGGCAAAGGCGTGGGCCATTGCGTTGCGCCCTTCCTGGGTGTGGGTGATCCGTCTTGGCAGATCGCGCGGTGGCACCAGCTTTGGTAGGGCAGGGCGGCCGGGGTCTTCCACGCGAACAATGGCCTCGTCGGGCGGGCGTGGGATGACGGCATCGTCCGTCATGAGTGCCTGTCGATACAAGTTGGCTGCGCCTGCTGATTTATGCTGCGGATCGGCTGTCATCAGCCAGTGATAAGCCTGTTCGCGGATCGTTGAATTGCTTGTCATGGCTGCTGGCGAAGAGGGTGGCATCACAGTTGAATTTTTTGCATGCGCTGCTCGATGAATAGCCGGAAGTCCGCTTCCAGTGCACGGTATTGGGCGATGGCTTTGCGACCGGCTTCGGTCAGAGTGGCATGGCCGCCGCCCGCACCACCGACTTCTTTGGTCACGTATGGCAGGCTGCCGATCTTGTTGACTTCCTCGATCAGCGACCATGCGCGCTTGTACGACATGCCCAGTATCTTGGCGGCCTGACTGATTGAACCCTGTTTGTCGATGAGTTCCATCAGCCGGACTTTTCCGACACCGAGATAGCCTTTCTGATCGGCGCTGATCAGCCAGAACCGGGCGTGAATCTGTTCGCTGTAGGCATCACCGGGCAAGCGGTCGAGGCGGGATTTTTTCGGCATGATGACTTCCTTGAGTCCATGATTCGCGGAGCAATGGGCGAGCGTTATGTTTTCATAGCATAGCCAAATTCGTATTTTATTGCGTTGCGGAATGGGGTGTCAGCTACTCAAGTGTTACTATTGGTGGCCCTATTTTTGGAAGGTGGATTTATGGCGGTTTCTCAGGTGCTGGGTAACTTGTCCGTGGCTGATTTTCTGCGTGATTACTGGCAGAAAAAACCGGTGTTGATCCGTCAAGGCGTGCCCGGCTTTGTGTCGCCACTATCGCCGGAAGAACTGGCTGGTCTTGCCTGTGAGGAAGATGTGCCCGCGCGTTTGATTCTCGAATCGGCAGGCGCGCGGCCCTGGACGTTGCGACACGGCCCTTTCGTGGAAGAGGATTTCACGAGCCTGCCCGAAGACGGTTACTCGTTGCTGATTACCGATTGCGAAAAGCTGATTCCCGACTTGATGACCCTGGTTGCGCAATTCCGCTTCGTACCGGATTGGCGGATCGACGACCTGATGATTTCCTACGCACCGCCCGGTGGTTCGGTCGGGGCGCATATCGATGAATATGATGTGTTCCTGTTGCAGGGTATGGGGCGGCGCAAGTGGATGATCGAATTTCCGCCGAAACATAGTGATTTCGTACCGGATCTGGATATCCGTCTTCTGCAGGAATTCGATCCGACCGAAGAATGGGTGCTGGAACCGGGCGACATGCTCTATCTGCCGCCCGGTGTGCCGCATCACGGCGTAGCGGTCGACCACTGCATGACGTTTTCGATCGGGTTCCGTGCGCCCTTGCTGCACGAGTTGGCGGCGGGCGTGACCGATCGGCTGATCACCCAGATGGATCAAACGGCTCGTTACGGTGATCCCGATTTGCAGGCACCAGCGAATCCCGGCGCATTGAACGCCTCATCGCGTGCCAAGTTGCGCGCGATCTTGCAATCGGTACTGGATCAGGATGATGCCATGCTGGATCGATTCATCGCCGAAACGCTCACCGAGCGCCCGCTGGATCACGCCAGTTTTTATCCACAAAACGAGCCATTGGACGCGAAGGCCCTGCGTGATGAAATCGCCCATAGCGGCGACACCCTGATGCGCACACCGGCTGCGCGAATGCTGCTGGTGGAAGATGAGTCCGATTCGGCTGGCGGTACACTGGCTGTAGATGGTCAAGGCATGGTGCTCGATGCGCAAACCCTGCCTTTAGCGCGCTTGCTTGTGGCCCAGGTTTTTTATGATGCCGCCGAACTGCTGGCCGTCACCGAGCAGCCGGCCGCAGCCGAATTGTTGCAGCAACTGTATGCCGACGGTGTGGTTCAGTGGCGGCCAAACATGCTTAGCATCTGATCCAAAAGGAGAATAAGTAATGAGTCAGAATACTTCTGGTCTTGCCCCGTCCGTGATTTTGGTTGGTATGGGCGAAATCGGTCAGGTGCTGGCCGCAGGCTTTCTGAAAACCGGCCATCCGGTCATTCCGGTGACCCGTCGGCAATCATTTTCCGGCGTGCTGGCCCAGCTGCCGGATGCCCAAGCGCTGGTGTTGGCGGTCGGTGAAAAAGACCTACCGGATCTGCTCACGCAAATCCCGCCGCCATGGCATGAGCGACTGGTGCTGATCCAGAACGAACTGTTGCCCAAGGACTGGCAATCGGCAGGGATCATCAACCCGACCGTCATGTCCATCTGGTTCGAGAAAAAACCGGGCAAACTCGTCAAACAACTCATGCCCAGCCCGGTTTGGGGGCGTAATGCCGGTTTGATGGCCGAATCGCTTGCGGCGATTGGTCTGAATGCGCGGATTATCGACGATTTGGCTGCCATGCAAAACGAACTGGTCATCAAGAATGTGTACATTCTCACCACCAATATCGCCGGGCTCAAGGTGGGTGGGGATGTCGAAACACTTTGGCGTGAACATCAGCCGCTTGCACGCGCCGTGGCTCTTGAAGTCATTGCGCTTCAGGAGAAGCTGGTTGGACAGCCGCTGGCAGCAGAGCCTCTGATCGAGGGCATGTTGGCTGGATTCGAGGGCGATCCGGCACATGCTTGTCAGGGTCGCACGGCGGCGGCTCGCTTGCAGCGGGCGTTGAAACTGGCCGAAAGGTTTGGTTTGGATTTGCCGGTAGTGAAGGAAATTGCTGCCGCGCATATAGCGAGTTGAGGCTGTTTTCGAGTTTCTGGTCGTTTGTCGCTGATGTTGCCAAAGGGCACCTCGAAAAACCTACTGAACGCGGGCTTGCGCCTGCTTCGCATTAAGCTGGCGACAGCCCGCGCCCCGATTGCTGCGTTGGGCGGTGCTAACGCAAAGCTGGCGTCAGCCCGCTCCCTAACGCGGAGCTGGCGCAAGCCCGCCTATCTATTTGATATGTCTCGGTCGCTGCGCTCCGGCTGCCTTGCACTCGGGCCGCTAACGCGGAGCTGGCGTCAGCCCGTGACGGTTTTTCGAGGTGCCCCAAAGTACGCACACTGCGCCGCATTAACTATACGATGGTACCGCAACTACCCAGCGTCGATAACCAGAGGGGATTCAGCATGATTACGTTTTCAACCAAGGTGTACCCGAATAGCACCATGCATCGGGCGGATGCGCTGGCCATCATCGACAAGATGGGCCATAGCGCGTGCGCGCATCCATATCCCGCCTGATAATCGAACCCACTCAATCATCAGCACTTAAAATACGAGGTAAGGATCATGAGTAGCATCGAAGAGATTGAACTTGAACATCATCGCGCACAAATACTGCACGACATGCGGGCGTTGGTGGAAAAATATCGGGCGATCTTTGATTGGGATGTGCCGGGTGTGAACCAGGCAAAGGCTGACAGATTGATCGTTCAAGCCTTGCGCGATGCCTTGGATAAGGTCGCATCAGATTTGCCGGGTACGGCAGCCAAATCGTAACTTCAAGCGTTTTTTTTGGTGGTTTTTCGAGGCGCCCTTTGTTTGTGACTGTTTCGGGTCCTACGTTTAGATTCATTTGTTCAGGAGATGCACGCTGATGACTGTTTCGAATTCAACTTCAATCGAACTTAAAACCATTCCGTACACTTTGGATGATGTGACGATGCAAGGAGCGCTTGCTGTCGACGCCTCCAAGCAGGGTCGTCGTCCCGCCGTTTTGGTCGTCCATGAATGGTGGGGGCGAAATGCGTTTTCCGATGATCGTGCGAAGGCATTAGCCAAGCTGGGTTATGTTGGCTTTGCTGTCGACATGTACGGCAACCATGCCCAAGCAGACAATCCGACCGAGGCATCGGCCTTGTCTTCGACCATCGGGGGCAACCTGCCCTTGATGAAAGGCCGTTTCATGGCAGCGATTCACGCCGTGAAACAGCAGCCTGAGGTTGACCCGGATCGCATTGCCGTCATCGGGTTCTGCTTTGGTGGATCCGTGGCTTTGAGCATGGTGCGCCAGGGTGTGCCGCTTCGCGCCGTGGCGGGATTCCATGCCGGGCTCAGTGGACTGGCACCGATTGCCCATTCGCCGATCAACGTACCGGTTCGACTCTACATGGGGGGCAATGATCCGTTCGTCCCTACGGAGCAGGTTGACGCAACGGTCAAGGAAATGCGTGCAGCCGGAACGGATATCGAAGTTGTCACGTACCCGAACGCGAAGCATGCCTTTACCAATCCCGCTGCGACCCAGAAAGGCGAAACATTCAATCTGCCCCTGCAATACAACGAGCAGGCAGCGAACGATTCCTGGCATCAGATGAGCTTGTTTCTGGCTGATGCGTTCAAGGCGTAATGCCGCTGCGGTAAGTCGAGGTATTGAATGCCCGCCATGCACAACGACTGTGCTCAAAAAGCGTAGTTTTGCAGCAAATTAAGGCAGTTGTTCTTATGCCGATTTCATCTGTTTTTTGATTCATTGTTCTGTAATGCAATGATATTTAATTATTTTTTATCGTCGTCAAGCTGTCATATCAAGTTGGCATGATTACCACCGTTAGATACCAGCCACACGGGGCTTTTCTTCTTGGAGCGTTCTACCCCGACGCGATTTGTTTGAATCCTGCGTGGCAGCGTCTGACTCCTCCTGTTATTGTTGGGCACCCGTTTTGGGTGCCTTTTTTTTGCTTTGAGGAATGGGAATGACTGCTTTGGGTCCGTTGATGGTGGACGTCGCCGGTTTGACGCTGACGGAAGCGGAGCGCACGCGCCTGATGAACCCCGCTGTGGGCGGCGTGATTCTATTTGCCCGCAACTTTTCCTCGACCGAGCAACTGACTGCGCTGACAGCCGAAATTCGCGCCTTGCGCCACCCGCACCTGTTGATTGCGGTCGATCAGGAAGGCGGGCGTGTCCAGCGGTTCCGGGATGATGGTTTTATCCACCTGCCGCCGATGGGTCGCCTCGGTGCCTTGTTCCAACGTGATCGTCAAGCGGGTTTGGAAGCGGCCAAAAGTCTGGGCTGGTTGATGGCCGTGCAACTGCGCATGGCGGGCGTGGATTTGAGTTTTGCGCCGGTGCTGGATCTGGATCGCGGTGTCAGTGGCGTGATTGGCGACCGTGCTTTTTCCCGCGATCCGGCTGCAATCATTGCGCTGGCCGTCGCCTGGATCTCCGGCATGAAAGAGGCGGGCATGGCTGCCGTTGGCAAGCATTTCCCCGGTCATGGCTCCATTGCTGAAGATTCGCACATCGCCCATCCGGTCGACCACCGGGCGCTGTCCACGATCGAGCGCGAGGATCTTCGGCCCTTCGTTGCCCTGATTGAACGTTTCATCCCCGCCCTGATGATGGCACATGTGGTTTACCCTAAAATAGATCCATTGCCCGCAGGCTTTTCCAAGGTCTGGGTGCGGGATCTCTTGCGCCAACGTTGGCAGTATCAGGGCGCCGTATTTACCGACGACCTCACCATGGCTGCCGCTTCCGTGGCAGGTGACATCGGTGCGCGCGTGGATGCGGCGCTGGCGGCCGGTTGCGATATGGCATTGATCTGCAATCACCCACAATGGGTGGATCAACTGTTGATCCACCGCAAATTTACCGCCGATCCCCTGCGCGAGGCGCGTTTGGCCCATCTCATGGGGCACGGCCCGGTACCATCGGCCAAGCGTTTTTTGCATGACCCCCGCACGGCGATGGCGAAAGCCTGGGTTGAGCGGCTCCAGAATGAGTCATTCGGAGACAAGCGGCCGGCCGCCGACGACGGTTGGTTTTTGAACGAGGAGTAAGGACGAATGACGCAAGAATCTTCGCTTATCAGCGCGGCACGTACGCGGGCAGCCGAACTGAATGAATTGCTTGCCACCTGCGATTGTCTGGTCGATGCCGAGACCATGCAGGCGGTGTATGCAACGCTTGCCGATAAAATCACGCAGGTGTTGCGTGATCGACTGCCCGTCGTGCTGGCGGTGATGAATGGCGGTCTGATTCCCGCCGGTGCCTTGCTTTCACGCCTGAATTTTCCGCTGGAAATCGGCTATGTCCACGCCACGCGTTATCGTGGGGAAACGCAGGGTGGGGCGCTTCAGTGGCTGGCTCTGCCGCAGATTCCCCTGGCCGAACGGGAAGTGCTCATCATCGACGATGTGTTCGATGAGGGTGTGACGCTCAAATCCATTGCCGCCAGTTGCCGCGATGCGGGCGCCACGCGCGTCTGGGTGGCCGTGGCGACAAACAAGGTACACGACCACAAAGTCAGCGATTTCTTGCCAGACTTTGTCGGCATCGACGTGGCGGATCGATTCATTTTGGGCGAAGGACTCGATTACAACGGTTTTTTCAGAAATGTACAGGGTATCTACGCCCTGCCACAGGAGAATTGAGGTATGCAACTGGCGATCATAGGCGGCACCGGGTTGAGTGAACTGGAGGGTCTGGAAATCCTTCGGCATCAGGTGATTTCCACACCGTTCGGCGAACCCTCCGGGCCACTGACGATCGGCCGACTGGCCGGTTGTGATGTCGTGTTCCTGCCCCGGCATGGTTACAATCACCGAATCCCGCCACACGCCATCAATTATCTGGCTAACATGTGGGCGCTGCGCGAACTGGGCGTCAAACATGTTCTGGCCGTTTCATCGGTAGGCGGGATCACGGAGCAGATGCAGCCGGGCACGCTTTGTGTACCGGATCAGATCATCGATTACACCTGGGGGCGGCCAAGTACCTTCTTCGAATCGGATCTCGAATCGGTGACCCATGTCGATTTCAGTTATCCCTATCACCAACCCTTGCGAGAAGGGTTATTACGTGCAGGAAAATCGCTGGGCATCCCGCTTATCGACGGCGGGACTTATGGCGCGACACAAGGCCCTCGGTTTGAAACGGCCGCAGAGATTCGTCGCTTCGAGCAGGACGGTTGTGACGTGGTGGGCATGACGGGTATGCCCGAAGCGGTGCTGGCGCGCGAATGTGACATGCGCTACGCGAGCCTGAACGTGGTCGGCAATCGGGCTGCCGGCAAAAACGGCGGCGGGCCGGTCGATTTGCATTTTGTCAGCCAGACCATCAGCGCGGCCATGCGCGATGTCCGGCGATTGTTTGTTCATCTGCTGCAAACACGTGATTGTGCTGTATGCGGAGAGGATGAGTAATCCTGCTTTCATTCGCACGATGCAAAAACCGGGAATGATGCGTAAAATGCTCACCCTGTTTTCCATCGATTGCCCGTGCTGCCTGTAAGGCGGCGCACCCAGGGTTCGTTTTACCTAAACCGAGAATCTTTTTCCCATGTCGCAAGCGCAACGCCCAGCTCAACGCTATAGCGGTTTGATCGACCGCTATCGAGATCGTCTTCCCGTCTCTGATACCACCCCGGTGATCAGCCTCGGTGAAGGCAACACGCCCTTGATTCGGCTGAACAATATCCCGCGGCTGCTTGGTCGCTCGCTCGATATCTACATCAAATACGAAGGCTTGAATCCAACAGGTTCCTTCAAGGATCGCGGCATGACCATGGCGGTGACCAAAGCGGTTGAAGCCGGTTCCAAAGCGGTCATTTGTGCATCGACCGGCAATACCTCGGCTTCTGCCGCGGCCTATGCCGCCCGGGCAGGCATCACGGCATTTGTCTTGATCCCTGACGGCAAGATCGCCATGGGCAAGCTGGCGCAGGCGATGATGTACGGCGCCACCACATTGCAGATTCGCGGCAATTTCGATGATGGGATGCGACTGGTCAAGGAAGTCGCTGACCATGCGCCGGTCACCATCGTGAACTCGGTCAACCCGTTCCGACTGCAAGGCCAGAAAACGGCCGCATTCGAAATCATCGAAGAACTGGGTCGTGCGCCGGATTACCACTGCCTGCCTGTGGGTAATGCCGGCAACATCACGGCGCATTGGATCGGTTACTGCGAAAGTTCTGCATCACACGGTGACAATCTCACGGAATCCTGCGCGTTCTGTGATGGCAACTGTGCATTTGTCAAAGGCGCGGTCTGCAGCAATCGTCCTAAAATGGTCGGTTATCAAGCGTCGGGTTCGGCACCGTTTATTCGCGGTGCGATGGTCGATCATCCTGAAACCCTTGCCACAGCAATTCGTATCGGACATCCGCAAAGCTGGGATCGTGCTTGGAAGGTCATGAGCGAGTCCGGTGGCTGGTTTGCTGAAGTCACCGACACTGAAATTCTGGCTGCACAGCGCATGCTGACCATGCATGAAGGGATTTTCTGCGAACCGGCATCTGCGGCTTCTTTGGCGGGTCTGATCAATGACATCAAGGCAGGAAAGATCCCCGAAGGTTCAAGCGTGGTCTTGACCCTGACCGGTAATGGCATGAAAGATCCGGATACCGCAATTGCCCAGTGCCAGAGTGCTCAGGGCGATGTGGAAAAAGCCCGGATGTTGACCATTGATGCCAATCTGGATTCGGTGCGCAGCGCAATCCTCGGCTTCATGTGACATAAAGACCGTGTCACAAATTGACACGGTTGGTGGCGCTATTTATTGTTGATTATTGTGCCTCGTTTTTTGATCGGGCTTTTGATCGGCCGTTAGGCCATTTAGTGCTCGATCCGCCGCAGCTTTACCAAGCTCGACTGGGCGAAACGCAATTGGGCAGCAACCCGCCCGGGTGACCCAAGCCTTTCTTTTCTACACACTACTTTTTGATCTAGCAGGACTATCGTGAACGACCAATTCGCCCGTATCAATCGCCTACCGCCCTATGTATTTAATATTATTGGAGAATTGAAGGCGAAGGCGCGAGCGGCCGGCGAAGATATCATCGACTTTGGCATGGGCAACCCCGATCAACCGACACCACCACATATCGTGGAGAAAATGATCGAAGCCGTCCGGCGGGGCGACACGCACCGTTACTCGCAATCCAAAGGCATTCCGCGCCTGCGCAGAGCCATTGCGAACTGGTACAAGACGCGCTACGACGTCGACATCGATCCGGAAAAAGAAGCGATTGTCACCATCGGTTCCAAAGAGGGTTTAGGGCATCTGGCCATGGCGACTATGTCGGCGGGCGATACGGTGCTCGTGCCCAATCCGGCGTACCCGATCCATCCGTACGGCAGCATCATCGCCGATGCGGATATCCGGCATGTGCGGCTCACACCTGATGTCGATTTTTTCGAGGAATTGGAACGCGCGATCAAGGAAACCTGGCCAAAGCCGAAGATGCTGATTCTCAACTTTCCGGCCAACCCGACGGCGCAATGTGTCGAGCTCGATTTCTTCGAGAAAGTGGTGGCTATTTGCAAAGAAGCCGGTATCTGGATCGTACATGATCTGGCTTATGCCGACATCGTGTTCGATGGTTATCGTGCGCCGTCGATCATGGAAGTGCCCGGTGCCAAGGACATTGCGGTGGAGTTTTTTACCCTATCCAAAAGCTACAACATGCCCGGTTGGCGGGTGGGCTTCATGGTGGGCAATCCGACGTTGGTGAACGCACTGGCCCGGATCAAATCCTATTTCGATTACGGCACCTTCACCCCGATTCAGGTGGCAGCGATTCTGGCTCTGGAAGGCGATCAGAC
>NCKC01000043.1 GCA_002282715.1 Halothiobacillus sp. 15-55-196
CTTCCCTAAGTAAATGCTGGTTTATTCCATCCTTGGAATAAATCAGCTCGCTCGTCGCGGTACACGCCCGCGATGGCGCTCACGAATCAAAGACTGACGTCTTTGTTCGTGTTGGGGCATCCTGCCCCAAACGGGAAGCACTGAATAAATCAGCGCTTCCCTAAGCCCATTTACCAGCACCTGAATACGAAAAAGGGGCCGAAGCCCCTAACCCGAATCGAGCGCGCATAATCAACGCATTGCGACTTTCTCGTATGCGTCCAACGCCTTGTTCAAACGGTTCTTGCCGCGAATCTGCGCGGCGAGCTCCTGTCCCTTCTTGATCTGATCTGGATTCATCTTGGGCAGCAATTCCTTCATTGCCGTAACGGCAGCAGCATTGCCCTTCTCCACGAGCGGGCGAAGCAATCCATAGGCCGCGACCACATCCGGCTTGCTCATACCCGTGCCGTCCGAATACATCTTGCCCAACGTATATTGGGCTGTGGCATAACCCTGGTTGGCAGCAGCACGGAACCATTTGATGGCTTGCGCGTAATCTTGGGGCACCCCGGTGCCGTTCATGTACATCGCAGCCAGATTGCTCTGTGCCCGATCATAACCACGCTCGGCGGCAAGGCGGAACCACTTGGCCGCCACCGTGTAATCCTGCTTCACCCCCTCGCCGTTGTAATAAAGGGTGCCTAAAGCCAATTGTCCCGGGGCGAATCCCTGATCAGCCGCGCGCTGATACCAGGACAAACCCTTCGCCATATCTTTCGGTACGCCCTGCCCCACACAATACATATGGCCCAGAACATATTGAGCGAAAATGTCGCCGCGCTCGGCTTTAGGCATCCAGCGCTCGAGGCTATTGCCCGCATACAAATCTTCGGTTTTTGCCTCAGGAACAGGTACAGCCGCATGCTTTGCAGCTGACTTTTCAGCAGCCTGCGCCCACAAGGGCGTGACAAGCATTGTGGCAGCAAAACTCCATCCAACCCATTTTGACCATCGCATTGCAATACCCCTTCAAATCCTGCCGTTCGCGACCAATCAAAAACGATTGATCGGCTATTTTTTGTTGCTAGTTTGACCGCAAATTCAACAACACTCAAGCAACAAATACAAATTACCCATCATCTTTAAGTAAACCAAATAACAATATGATAATTATCATTTTTACTTCCAGGCGAACACAAGGACAATCTGAAAAAGAGGCAAGCGTTGGTGCAGCCGCAACACACTGCCGAACATCATTCGATTGACCAGCGCCAATCACAATGCCCGATAGACAAACCAAACGAAGAAACTTTTCGACCGATCTCGCCAGCCCGCTGGCGAGATTTGACGGTTACTCTACAATACGCGACATGAGCTTCATTCCCGAATCCTTTATTGACGATGTGCTGGCCCGCACGGATCTGGTCGAGCTGATCAACGCCCAGGTGCCGCTCAAGAAAAAAGGCAAGGAATATGCGGCCTGCTGCCCATTCCATCAGGAAAAAACGCCTTCTTTCTACGTCAATCCGGACAAGCAGTTCTACCACTGCTTCGGTTGCGGGGCGCACGGCAACGCCGTTAGTTTTCTGATGGATTATGAGCATCGGGATTTTCGCGGCGCGATCGAGGAACTGGCGTCACGTGCGGGCATGTCGCTGCCTGTCAGCGAAGTGGATCACAAGGCGCTGGAAGAACAGGCCGCCATGCTCGACAGCATGAGTTTCGCCAACACCCACTTCAAGCGCCAACTGCGCGCGCATCAAGACGCAATCGACTACCTCAAGCAACGCGGCGTAAATGGCGAGACGGCGGCCTTGTTCGAACTTGGCTTCGCGCCCAATGGCAACCTCTTGCTGAGCCATTGCGAATCACAGCCGAAAATGCGTGATGAGCTACTGGAACTCGGTCTGATCGTGCAGAAAGACGATGGTGAACAGTACGATCGCTTCCGGCGGCGCATCATGTTTCCGATTCGGGACAAACGCGGTCAGATCATCGGTTTCGGCGGTCGTATTTTAGGTGCGGGCGAACCCAAGTATCTCAACTCGCCCGAATCGAGACTATTCCACAAAGGCCAGAACCTCTACGGCCTGTATGAAGCGAGGCTCGACGACGCCCGACCTGCCCGCGTCATCATCGTCGAAGGCTACATGGACGTGGTGATGCTGGCGCAACATGGCGTGCGCAACGTCGTCGCGACCATGGGCACGGCCACAACCGACGAACAAATACAAAGCCTGTATCGTTTCAGCTCTGCACTGGTGTTCTGTTTCGATGGCGATGCCGCCGGCCGCAGGGCCGCGACCAAGGCGCTGCACGCTGCCCTGCCCCATCTTACCGATGGCCGCGACCTGCGCTTTTTGTTCCTACCCGAGGGCGAGGACCCGGATAGCTTCATCAAGGCCAAGGGCAAACCGGCTTTTATCGAGCTGATCGAGCACCACAGTCTGTCGTTCGACAATTTCATCCTGCAACTGCTCGATCAAATGGAACCGGGGCAGGACACGGCGGCAATGGCGAAAAAATCCAAGCTGGGCAACGACTGGATTCGCCCCCTGCCCGACGGCGCACTCAAACGCATCACCCAGCGCCGCATCAACGAACACACCGGCGTGTGGCGTGCGGCTTACAAAAAAAACGCAGCGCCCAACGAGCCCGTCTTGCCGCGCAGTAAACCGCAAAGCTATGCCAAACAGACCCTGATTCTCTCGATCGTGCTCAAACACCCCGATCTGTTGCAGCGGGTTCTGGCACCGGAAGTCTGGTTCAACGCCAGGATTCCCGAAGGGTTCCGGCTGCTGGCCTCACAACCGCGTACGCAGTGGGTTCAATCGGCCACCGAGTTCTGGGGAGCGGAAGAAACGAAGACCGCGCTCGCCATCGAATTTCAGGGCATAGAAACCTCCGATACCGCACAGGACATCCTCCACGACACCCTGATCCAACTGCATCGTAGCGAGACGGATGCCGCCAGCAAACAGGCGTCACGGCAGGCACTTGCCCGCTTTATGGCAGAACAGGAAAAAAATCCTGAAACGTAGGGGATTGAATTAGCGAGCTTCAGTCATACACACTCACTCATCCGATGAATCCAGAGAAACTGCGGCAATTTTTTTCAGAGCCGCTATAATCTACGGTTCGAAAATTTACGCCAACCAGGTGAATGCCGCACATGTACGAAGACCAGCAGGCCAGCATCAAATCACTCATCGCTCGCGGCCGGGAACAGGGCTACCTGACCTACGCGGAAATCAGCGACCATTTACCCGAAGCCCTTGTCGATGCCGACCAGATCGAAGACATCATCGGGATGATTCAGGAAATGGGCATTTCCGTTTCCGAAGTCGCGCCCGATGGCGATGATCTTGGCCTCGCCGACGAATCCCGCGCTGCCAGCGACGAAGATGCCACCGAAGAAGCGGTTGCCGTGCTCGCATCTCAAGTCGATGCCGAGTTCGGCCGCACCACCGACCCTGTACGCATGTACATGCGCGAAATGGGTACGGTCGATCTGCTCAATCGCCAGGGTGAAATTGAAATCGCCAAACGCATCGAAGAAGGCTTGATCGAAGTCACGCGCGCGCTGGCTTTCTATCCGCCGACGATCGAAACGCTGCTCGAACACTACGCCCGGATCGAAGCCGGTGAGCTACGTATGCAGGATGTCATTGTCGGCATCATCGAGCCTGAAGTCGAAATCCCCGAAGAGTCCGAAGAAAAGCCGTTGGAAGTGATCGAGGGGAAAAAAAGCAAAACCGACGATGAAGACGAGGATGAAGAAGACGATACCGAAGAGGAAGCGGTCGTCGACAACACACTCGACCCTGAGCTTGTTCGAACCCACTTGATGGAAATAAAGCGCCTGGCCGAAAATATCAACGATCGCTCACCGGAATACCTTGCCAGCTTGGCTGACCAATTGGTTCAGCTCAAACTCAACCCGGCATTCAATGAAAAACTGCTCGAACAGATTCGCGAGGCCATTGCCCGGATTCGACTGCTCGAAAAGCAGATCATGCATCAAGCCGTGGACAAAGGTGGCCTCAAGCGTGAAACCTTCATCGAAGCATTCCGCAGCAACGAATCGGATATCGGCTGGGTCAAAGTGGCCACAAAGGGCAAGCCCACTGCGAAATTCAGCCAGGTACAGCCGGAAATAGAACGTCTGCAAAAACGCCTGAACACTGTCGCGCGTGATAGCAAGCTGACTGTGGCACAAACCCGTGAAGTCCATCGTCTGATTACCTTGGGCGAAGCCAAGGCACGGCGCGCGAAAAAGGAAATGATCGAGGCCAACCTGCGTCTCGTGATTTCCATCGCCAAGAAATACACCAACCGTGGCCTGCAATTTCTGGATTTGATTCAGGAGGGTAACATCGGCCTGATGAAAGCGGTCGACAAGTTCGAATACCGCCGTGGTTACAAGTTCTCAACCTACGCTACCTGGTGGATTCGCCAGGCCATTACCCGTTCGATCGCCGATCAGGCGCGCACCATCCGTATTCCGGTGCACATGATCGAAACCATCAACAAGCTGAACCGCATCAGCCGTCAGATGTTGCAGGAAATGGGACGGGAAGCCACGCCGGAAGAACTGGCCGAGCGGATGGACCTGCCGGAAGACAAGATTCGCAAGGTGCTCAAAATCGCCAAAGAACCGATTTCCATGGAAACCCCGATCGGCGAGGATGACGACTCCAATCTGGGCGATTTCATCGAAGATCAGAGCGCAATTTCGCCGATGGATTCGGCAACAAACGCCAGCCTTTCCGAGATCGTGCGCGAGATTCTGGCATCCCTTACCCCGCGTGAGGCAAAGGTCTTGATGATGCGTTTCGGTATCGGCATGAACACCGACCACACGCTCGAAGAAGTCGGCAAGCAATTCGATGTCACACGCGAACGCATTCGCCAAATAGAGGCCAAGGCGCTGCGCAAACTGCGTCACCCGTCTCGTTCCGAGCGGCTGCGTAGCTTCATCGAAATGAATATCGATTAACCCTCTCGAAATAGCATGCGGCCTTCGCCGCACTCCTTCTCAGGGCCCATAGCTCAGTTGGTTAGAGCAGTCGACTCATAATCGATTGGTCGCAGGTTCAAGTCCTGCTGGGCCCACCAAATCAAAGCACCCGATCCACTCACGCGATTTAATCGTGTGGGGTTTTTTGGATCCAGACTATTTTTTCTTGCTCAATGGTCATCTATGTTATTTGGCATGAAGATCTCTCAGTGTTCTGTGTCCCCTGCCAAAGGCAACTTGATTCCACTGGATTCCCACTATACCTAGGCTCAAATTCTCGATTGTGTTGAATTACGAAATCGATCCTCCCAGTTGCGATTTCATATTCAGCATTCACGCAGCTCAAACTCCACATCAAACGGTGGTGAGCGAGTCACTAAATGTCAGCCAAAATTTGCCATCGAGTGCGTATACCGACCCGATGACGCACACCCGATTTTTGCGCCTCAAGACTTTTGCGGGACCGCTGACAGTGCGGTATGACGCCACCGTAGATGTGGAACATCACACAGCACAACCTGCTGACCCCGGGGAGGTTGCCGTGGCGAACTTGCCGGGTTCGGTGCTGCCTTACATCTATCCCAGCCGATACTGCCAGTCTGACCGGTTGCACCGATTGGCTGTCAAAGAGTTCGGCCAGTTGTGGCAGGGTTATGAACGCGTGCAAACCATCCGTGACTGGGTAATGAATCGAGTCACCTTCCTTTCCAATTCATCAACAGGCAACACGAGTGCGGTCGACACCCTGATCGAGGAAGTTGGCGTATGCCGTGACTTTGCTCATTTAATGATTGCCCTGTGCCGGGCAGTCAACATACCCGCACGTTTTGTCACTGGTATCGACTTTGGCGCCGATCCCGCTCCAGGACCAACCGACTTCCATGCCTATGTTGAGGTCTATCTGGGCGACCGCTGGTATCTCTTTGATCCCTCTGGCGTCGCCATCCCAATGGGGTTTGTGCGACTTGGTACAGGCAGAGACGCGGCCGACTCCATGTTCGCCACCATATTCGGTGGTGTGCGAGGAACCGTGCCAGTGATACATATCGAGGCCATCCCCAACGCACAGGGCCTACTCATTGTCCCCCAACATGTACCTTACGCACTCTCCTCTGACGGATTACTCGAGCAAGACCCAAAGAGGAACAACGCTATCGTGGCGGAATCAAGAAAGTAAAACACACGTTCACTGACACTTCTTGATTCAGCCCAACATGCGCTTCAGCCACCGCAGCCCGCCCAAAAAGTGACGGGTCACTTCCTTGACAACGTGCCTGCCCTGACAATGGATGCCAAAAGAAAGCACGGCACTGAGTAAGCGTCCAGCCGCCCCACCTGTTCTGACGGGTAGTGAGTAGGATACAAAGCATCCGGATAAAACGCGGCTGATCCGTTTTGGTAGATATGCCGCGCAACAATGCCAGAAGCGAGGGTTGAGTAAGCCCGGAAACGTTCGACTTTCTCGGCTTTACGCACTGTGGTGGTCAGCATCACCGTGGTTTCAAGATCCTCCGGTTGACGATCAAGAAGCGGATGTGTGCCATTTCGGCAGTCCTTCGCGAGACGTTGATGAGACGGCGAAACGAGCCAGTGCCGATTTTTGGACGTTGGATTGGTTGCGTGGTAAGGGGATATTTCAATTACTACGCAGTTCCGGGTGACATGCGCTGCGATCGAGCAGGGTGGTGGCGAGATGGGTCTTGCCGTTACAAGTGCCGCCAACCAGGATCGAGTTATGGACATTGTCCATCTAGCCAATTCCAGCGCTGCGGGTGGCAAGCAACAGATCGGCTCGCTCTTGGTGTGCTGGAGCAAATCCTTGCGTGCCGCCTCAACGGCCACCACAGGCAGTTGCCACTCCACAAAAGGTTGACCATGTTGCAATGCCCCGGGCTTGGTTTCGAGGGTCGGCCCATAATGCCAGGGCTGGCGGGCCAGTTGATACCGCCCGTACAGGCGCTCATGCTCTGACTTTCAATTCGGTCACATGACAATATTTTAATCTTGATCGTTAAAAGTCTGGCTTACTATGTTCAGATGAAACCATTAATTGTTGCAGTCCACACTCCAGCCGGTTTGAACGGTTTTGCTCGTTCTTCTGGCAGATGGCTTTGGCGACTTCAATTCAGATTTTCTGGCGTTTGCTTGCTTTGCGTTGGCCTGCTGCCTATCTGGGCTCCTCTGGCGGCACCAGCATCGATGACATCCCAAAGCCAGGCGTTAGACTCGATCAGTGTGCTCACTCAAACGGTTGATCGTCCGACCGTGATTTCTGGCCTGGGGCGCGTCTTGCCCACGGTGACACTGGCATTGCGCGCGCAGCGTTCTGGGCAAATCCAGCAGTCCCGCTTGCATCTGGGGCAGATTGTTTCTGCCCGCGAGATCGTGGGGTATCTGGGTGGTGCTGGTTTGGATGCACAAATTGCGCGAGCCAGCGTTGAATGGACACGAACACAGGCCGAAGTCAAAGCCGCCCAGCGTGCGCTCGAAATCGACCGGAAGACACTGGCGTACGCGCAGACCACCAAAAAAACGCTTATTCAGGGCGAATTGGCACTCAAATTGGCCATGGCCAATCAACACCGTGCGCAAAGCGCCTTGAATGCCTTGCAAGAAGAGCGCGTACTGCGCTCGCCAACGCAGGGGGTGGTGACGCAAATTGATCAAGCCGAGGGTAGTCTCGTTCAACCCGGCATGACGATTGCGCGGATTGAGCCTTTGAATGGTTTGCAACTTCGCGCCACCTTTTATCCGGCCGAGGCGGGTCAAGCAACCAGCCAGATTCATCCTGGGATGACGGGATGGTTTAAGCCCCTGGGCTCCGGGCAAAAAATAGCGATACGCGTTCAGTCCCTGTTGCCGCTTGATCCGCAAAATGGCGCTTTGCCCGTCATTTTGCAGCCGGTCATCCATGCGACTTCGCATCAGATGCCCCGTGGCTGGCAATCGGGGGCGATGGGTTCGATTGAACTGGATGCCAATCAGCAGACGGTCATTCCCATCCCGACCCGCGCACTGGTTCTCGATCAGGGGCAATGGTGGGTCTTGGTTTGGCAGGAGGGGCACTGGCAGCGACAGCGCGTGCACATCGGCAGCAGTCACGGGTCATCGACGGATATTATCAGCGGTTTATCCGCGGGTGAGCGGGTCCGGGTCGATCAGACGTATCTGGCATTTCATCATCAGTTCAGCCTGCGTTATCAACAGCCGGATTAAGCATGAAACAGCAATCCGACGAATCGCCTGAAGCCGGATTGGTTCGCTGGCTCAGGCAGCCGGTTGTCTGGGCAATGGTTTATGGCGCCCTCATCGCTTATGGGCTGTACGCATTAATCAACATTCCGGTTGAGGTGCTGCCGCGTTTCGATTTTCCGCAAATCAGCATCGTGACCTCGCTGCCGGGCAGCAGCACGCAGGAACTGGAAGCAGAAATCGCCCGCCCGATCGAAAATGAATTACTGGCGCTGCCGCAAGTGACTGATATCCGCTCGACCATCGGCCATGGGCAGGTGGCAACCCATGTGCGTTTTGCCGAGCATTCGAACCCGACGCTGGATTTGCAAATGGTCAATGGGGCGATTGATCGGGCACGCAGCCAACTGCCTAATGCGGCACATCCGTTTGCTGGAATCATGGGCAATGCGATCAATGAAATCGCCGATTACAGCCTGATTTTGCCGCCCGATGCGTCACCGGATTCTGTGCGCCGATTGATTGACAGCACGATTGTGCCGCAACTGCGCGCAGTGCCCGGCGTGCAGCGGGTGGATGTGTTTGGCGGTGGTGTCCAGGTTCTATGGGTTCAACCCGATCTGATCGCCATGCAACAACGGCACCTCAGTGTCGCTGATATTACCCAGGCGCTGCGCCAGTATGTGGTGTTGCAACCGGCAGGCTATGTGTCATTAGGGCATCAGGATGTGCAAATCGAGCTGCGTGCCCTGCCGCGCCAAGCTGCAGCCCTCCGTCAAATCACCATTCCGACTCGCCAGGGCCCGATTCCCTTGAGCGCCATTGCGCGCGTGGTGCGTGCGCCCATGCCCAGTCACAGCGCGGTGACGCTGGATAATCGCACCACCATCGCCATGACCGTATTCAAGCAGCCGGGCGCGTCCACGCTGCCCGTGACGCGAGCGGTGCAAAACGCACTAAACCTGAGCCAATCGATACTGCCCCCCGGTTCACGCTGGCTGCGGGTGTATGACCAAGGGCATTTGGTTGGCATTATCGGCAACGATCTCACCCGCAATTTGCTACTGGGCGCGGCACTGGCGGTACTGGTTCTGTTCTGGCTGCTCGGCGGCGGGCGCGGTGTCTGGCTGCTTGCCGTCAGCATCCCCTTATCGCTGTTGCTCGCGATTGCGGGGCTTTATGCCGTCGGACAGACCCTGAATCTACTCACGCTGGGCGCGCTCACGGTCGCCGTGGGCTTACTGGCCGATGATGCGATCATCGTGCTCGAAAGCATCATCCACCGCTGGGAACAAGGCGATGCCCGCTGGTCGGGCGTTTGGCGGGGTTTGCGGGATATTGCCAGCCCCGACATCAGCGGAACCCTATCCACGGTGGCCGTGTTTTTGCCCTTGCTGTTGGTTGGCGGCTTGGCGGGGCTGTTTTTCCTGCCGTTTGCCTTGGCGATGACCTTTGCGCTGCTGGCCTCATTAATGGTTTCGCTCACACTGATTCCCCTGGGGTTGGGGCTGTTGCAAGCGGATCGTTATCTTCGACGCCCCGCCAAGGCAGCACCCCGCAAACGCTCGGGCGCGCGCTTGATCAATGCGCTCTACCGTTGGAATCTGAAGCTATTTTATGGCGTTCTGCGGTACCCACGGGCGGGCTTGAGCCTCAGCGTGGGTTTGCTCGTACTCAGTGTGGCCAGCATGGCCTGGGTGACAGTGAATTTTTTACCGCTGCCGAATGAGGGCGTCATGCTGGAGAGTTTTACGCTGCCGCCGGGCACCTCCTTAACCGAAACGCGCACGACGGTTGCCCGAATCACCCAGCGGTTGCGTGAAGATCCTGCCGTGGCGCATGTGTTTGCGCGCATCGGTTCTGCGACTTCGACGGCCTATACCGAACCGGCCTACGCGGGGGAAATCCAAATCGTGCTGCATCGCCATATCGCCGTGAACGATCTGAATGCGATTGGTGCGCGATTGACGGCCTTGAGCGCTTTGCCCGGCGTGCAAACCAGCATCGACACACCCACCATCGAGCGGGTGGGGGAAAGTTTATCGGGGTTGCCGCAACCGTTTGTGATTCGGCTATTCGGGCCGCATATCGACATGCTGCATCATTTAGCCGGTGAGATAACGCATCAATTACGCACCGCCGCACCCGGCCTCAGCGATGTGTTCAATAACGATGGTTATCCGATCAATCAACTCAATATTGTCCCTCGCCCGGACGCCCTGGCGCTGTACGGCATTACGCCCGGTCAACTGGACATGCAACTGCAACCTCTGCTATCCGGCCAAATACTGGCGACGGTACCGGATGGCAATTTGCCCCTTCCGCTGTTCATTCGTTTGGCGGTCACGCCGAATTGGTCGTTGCGCCAACTGGCGGCGCTCCCCATCACCGTGGATGGCGATCCGGCAAAAAACGCAACCAGTCAGACCGTCACCTTGGGGCAAATCGCATCGATCCACATGATTCAGACTCCCAATCAGATCCGGCACATTCAGGGTGCCCGCGCCTTGGATATTCTGGCCACGCCAACGAGCATCCGTGCCGTTGCTGACATCAATAAAACGCTGGATCAGATCAAACTGCCCAGTGGCTACCGGATGGCGGTGGGCGGGCTCTATCCAGAACTGATTGACACCGGCATCGTGCTGGCCGTGGCCGCGTTGATCGCATTTGGCTTGATGCTGGGCATCCTGTTGCTGCAATTCGATGGCTGGCTGGCGCCGGGCTTATTGCTGCTGCAAATCCCCCTGGCCTTGACGGGCGGCGCTTTGGCACTGAGCCTTAGCGGGATCGGGCTGAATGTGACCGGCTTGATCGCATTTATTACCCTGATCGGCCTGAGCCTGAATCACGGTATCGTCCTGTTGTATCGCATTCATCGCAACGAACGCCATCTGCCATTGCAACAGGCGGTGGAAGAAGCCATCGCGATCCGCTTTCGTCCCATCTTGCTGACCGTGCTGACCGCCATGCTCGGTATGTTGCCTACGGCCTTGGGCTGGGGACAGGGCGCCGCGCCTGAACAAGGGCTCGCAGTCGTGATTCTGGGTGGGATTTTCTGGAGCGCACTGTTGTCGACAAATTTGATTCCCGCGTTATATCTCTACTTTCGCAACAAAAAAACGCCCGTCATCGAAGCCGATCCCGCCGGTTAAGCGGTGCGCGTGCCGCAGGAATTTCTTTGCGAGATGATTCATCAGAAGTCATCTATTCCCTATATTACCGAATGTTAATGGTAAGCATCCAACCGCCCCACCTGTGAAACTTGGATCGTTTATGCTTTTAGCCTGAAGGGTAAAAGTTCATCGATGCGACTGTTGGGCCAGGTGGGTTTTTCGAGGGCGTCTTTCAACCAGGCAGCCGGTTCAATACCGTTAAGTTAGGCGGTGGCAAACAGGCTCTGGATCGCAGCGGCACGCCTGCCCGTTCACTACCGGAGAACAGCCAGTTTTCTTGCTGAGGGCAATGGGGCGAATGACATTTTCTATCCCCGAAAACAAAACAGGTTTGTCGATCGGTAGGTGACCGGTTTGGGCGTAGCGGATCAATGCCGGCCAGCGCTTGAGGGTGTAATCAATGCCTTGGCCAGGGCGCCATTGTTGGCCACACCGGGCCGCAGGCCAGTGAGCCACTACTGGTGCATGTCCTACAACTGCGGCAGGCTGTGTAGGGCACGATGCTCGGCTCTGGCTTCGGTGTTCATGTCACGCGCCTGCTCTTCGCAGAGGTACAGCTTGTCAATCCGGGCCTGTGGCTTGGCGCAGAGCCTCTGCCAGTCCACCCCGGTGGTCAGCCACTGCCGGTGTTCGGCACTCATGATAAACCGATCACCCCCGGGCTTTGGCCAATAAAAATGTCCCCGGTGCAACCGGCGCTGACAGAGCCACGCCCCCGTGCCATCCCAGAGCAGAAGTTTGAGTCGGGATCGGGCGCGGTTGGTAAACCCATAAGCGGTACCATCACAAGGGGATCGGTGCAGCAGGGATTGCACCTGTTGCGACAGGCGTTCAATACCCCAGCGCATATCCACCGGTTCCACGATCAGGAACACCTGTTCTGGGCTGATCATTTGAGCCACCGCCCGAGCAGGCGGGCACAGCTATCCACACGGGATGCCGGGCAGTGGATCGTGACACGGGCTGAGCTCTTGGTAGTCTCAAGTTTCAAGGCAACTAAAAAAACGGTGGACACTTTGTACTCTACTCAATCCCCGTCGGAACAGGTGAGGCAGCTGGATGCTTACGGCACTGGGTTCAACACAGTTGGTTTTCAAAAAATAGAGCCAAAAAAAAACCGAACAGCAAACCCAACTTCGCTGCACGGTCGATGACATCACCTCACCCGTCCTGTTCCGGAGACAACAGAACCGGCCGGATGAATGACGGCCCTTTAACTGATCCCATGGCTGAAAAACCAGCTGAAAATCAAGGCGTCCAGTTTTTGCGCTTCAACATCAATTCAACGCCAAAAAAGCGCACACGGATTTGCCTCGGTGCCCCAGTGGGGGGTGCGCACACCTTTGTGTGCTTCGCCCCTCGTTGGCAGCTTTGGCCCAACCCATATCGACTCGAGGCTTCAGTCCGCCTGTTGACGCAGGAATGAAGGGATATCGATCACGTCCATGTTGATCGCTGTATTCCCACGTACCTGGGCCACGGCGTGGCGCATTGGCGCTGATTGTGATTCCTGCTCTGAAACAGAAACAGCCGCGCGCGGACTTTCGTTGTGCACGACGACACGAGGTTTACGCTCTTCCGCAATCACGGTATTGCGGACCAAGCCCGTTGCAACCAGGGTGACACGTAGTGAACCTTCCAGGCTTTCATCAATGGCGGTGCCCACTTTAACCAGCGCTTCGTCTCCGGCCAGTGCCTGCACCAGTTCACCGATTTCCATGAATTCGCCGATCGAGAGATC
>NCKC01000001.1 GCA_002282715.1 Halothiobacillus sp. 15-55-196
CGCACCAGGGCGCCCGAAATGATGCAGCCGCCAGACACCATTGTGTCCACAGCCATACCGCGACGATCGTCCTCGTCGAACACAAACTTGGCGGGCGGCAATTGTTCCTGATGTGTCCAGATCGGCCAGTCGGTATCGTACAGATTCAGATCGGGGGTCACGCCAATCAGTTCAAGGTTCGCGGCCCAATAGGAGTCAATGGTCCCCACATCTCGCCAGTAGGCTTGGGTATTATTCTGGACATCCCGGAACGGATAAGCGAACACCTGATACCGTTTGATCACTCGGGGAATGACGTTCTTACCGAAATCGTGATCCGAATTCGGATCATCCGCATCGTAAATCAGTTGCTCGAACAGAAATTTGGTATTGAAGACATAGATGCCCATCGACGCCAATGCCCTGCCGGGATTACCCGGCATCTCCGGGGGGGTTTCGGGTTTCTCCAGAAACATGTTGACCCGCCCCTCGCCAGCAACACCCATTACGCCGAATGCCTTGGCCTCATCCACGGGCACTTCGATACAGCCGATGGTCAAATCCGCTCCTTTTTCGACGTGGTAGGCAATCATCGGGCCATAGTCCATCTTGTAGATGTGATCACCAGCCAGAATGAGTGTGTATTCGGCATCATGGGTACGCAGGATGTCGATATTCTGATACACGGCATCGGCGGTACCGCTGTACCAGGACTGTTCGTTGATCCTCTGCTGGGCCGGCAGCAGCTCAACGAACTCGTCACGGGCCATTCGGTTTGTGCCCCAGGCCAACTGAACGTGCTTGATGAGTGAGTGTGCCTTGTACTGTGTCAGTACAGCCATGCGCCGAATGCCTGAATTGACGCAATTGGACAATGGGAAATCAATAATCCGGAACTTCCCACCGAAGGGAACGGCAGGCTTTGCACGCCAATCAGTGAGTTGCTTGAGGCGAGACCCACGACCTCCCGACAAAACCAGAGCCAAAGTATCACGGGTAATTCGACTGACTAATCGTTTGGGGCTATCTACCAACATAAAAATTTATCCCTATATCACTCTATTTAAGATAGTCGACTAAAAACGTTACAAACCTATGCTCATAACGAGATGGTTACTGACCTCCGGGCACCTCGAAAAACCTACTGCGCGACCCGATTGCTGCGTTGGGCGGTGCTAACGCAAAGCTGGCGTCAGCCCGCTCCCTCGCCTATCTATTTGATATGTCTCGGTCGCTGCGCTCCGACCGCCTTGCACTCGGGCCGCTCGTGACGGTTTTTCGAGGTGCCCCTCTGAAAATCAACTTTCATCATTCAGGCGCTCCAACCCATAATCCTACCCTTGGAATATGACCGTCAAGCCAAAATGGAAAATAAATTCCACCTCATTTTCACTACAAAAAGACAGGTTATCGACGACTTTGCTCAAACCAAGATCGCAACAAGCAACTCAAAGCGTGCATATATGAAATTTATCGACGGTTTTAACTCACCGGTTTATTTGCAGATCACAAGCCTTAAAGCCGCGGGCAATACGAAAGTTGAACAGTTTCACCATAAGGGATACCTTTATTCGTTGAGGCCAACCTAAACTATTCGTGCCAAAACAAGGAACCCATTGATGCAGCTAGATTTTCAACCCATTATCGAATCGAGAATGCATGATCCGTTTTCCTTGCTGGGCCGCCATCCACTTGGCGAGGGCAAATGTCGCTTTCACACCTACCAGCCTCAGGCCGAACAGGTCAAGATATTAAGCACTCAAAACGAGTGGCTTGAATTGACGGCCGATGCCTATTATCCCGGTATATTTGCTGGGCTCTTCTCCGAGGACTTGCTGCCTGTTCACCCGGTTCTGGAAATCGAAACCGCTGAACACCACAAGTACAAGATCACCGATCCCTACAGCTTCGGGCCAGTACTCGGCGAACTCGACCTGTACTTGTTCGGCGAAGGAAAGCACTACGACCTATGGAAAGTACTGGGCGCACACGTCATCACCATTGACGGCGTGGAAGGTGTGAAATTCGCCGTATGGGCTCCCAATGCCAGCCGCGTCAGCGTCGTGGGCGATTTCAACAACTGGGATGGCCGTCGCCATCCGATGCGCAGTCGAATCAGTAGTGGTGTCTGGGAATTGTTTATCCCGGGCCTGTCTGCTGGCGATTTTTACAAGTTTGAGATCAAAAACAGAGACACCCAGGCCACCAGCGTTCGCACCGATCCCTTTGGTCGCAGCTTTGAACTTCGCCCCAATACTGCCGCCAAGGTAGTCAGTAACAAAGAGTTCCAGTGGACGGATCAATCCTGGTTCAAGGCGCGCGAGCAAAGAGACTGGATGCACGCCCCGATGAACATCTATGAAGTTCATTTGGGTTCATGGAAACTGACGGACAAACAATTCCCAACCTATACGGAATTAGCGGAGCAACTGATTCCGTATGTCAAAGAGCGTGGTTACACCCACATTGAATTGCTGCCCATCACGGAGCACCCCTTCGATGGCTCCTGGGGATACCAAACCACGGGTTATTTCGCGCCGACCTCCCGTTTCGGTACGCCGGAGCAATTCAAAGCGTTCGTCAACAAGGCACACGAATCAGGCATCGGCATCATTCTTGACTGGGTTCCGGCTCACTTTCCCCGAGATGAATTCGCCCTCGCCCGCTTCGATGGCACGGCACTCTATGAGCACGAAGACCCGCGGCGCGGGGAACACCGTGACTGGGGCACCCTGATTTTCAATTACGGGCGCAAGGAGGTCAGCAATTTTTTGATTGCTTCCGCCCTGTACTGGCTCGAAGAAATGCATCTCGATGGCCTGCGTGTCGATGCCGTGGCATCCATGCTGTATCTCGATTATTCACGCGAACAAGGCGATTGGCTGCCAAACGCCTACGGCGGTCGCGAAAACCTGGAGGCCATTGATTTTCTTCGCGCACTGAACCATGTGACACAAAGCCGGAACCCCGGTGCCTTGATGATGGCGGAAGAATCCACCGCCTGGCCATTGGTTTCAAGGCCGCCCGAGGTCGGCGGGCTTGGATTCGCATTGAAATGGAACATGGGCTGGATGAATGACACGCTGAAATACGTTCAGGAAGACCCCATCAACCGGCAGTATCACCACAACAATCTGACATTCGGCCTGCTCTACACCTTTACGGAGAACTTCGTCCTTCCCTTTTCGCACGATGAAGTCGTGCATGGCAAAGGCTCGTTGCTGAACAAAATGCCCTGCGACGAATGGCAGAAATTCGCCAATCTTCGTCTTCTTCTGGCCTACCAATGCGCCTATCCAGGTAAAAAACTCCTGTTCATGGGCTGCGAATTCGGCCAGGGCAACGAGTGGAATCATGCCAAGCAACTCGACTGGTGGATGCTTGAATACAAACTCCATCAAGGCATCAGTCAACTCAGTTCGGCGCTCAATCACCTCTATAAAAATGAAGTGGCACTGCATTACCATGATTTTGAAGACTGTGGGTTCTCATGGAACGACTGTAACGACCGCCAGAACTCGATCATCAGTTTCTTCAGGCACGCCAAAGGCCAGAATATCCTGACCATCCTTAATTTCACACCCGTCGTCCGGCGGAACTACAAAATCGGCATACCGAATACCGACCAGTTGAATGTAGTATTCAATTCTGACGAGCCTGTTTATGGCGGCACGGGCACCGCATTGGAATTAACTCACCACAAAGACAGCCCCTATAACGGCCACAGTGCCCATATCAAACTGACATTGCCGCCGCTAGGCGCCCTGATGATCAGAATAAATTGAGGGATCAGACAGAATAATGAACGTTCTTTTTGCCACAAGCGAAATGTTCCCATTGATCAAAACCGGTGGGCTCGCCGATGTATCCGGCGCACTCCCACTGGCTTTAAGCCAAGTGGGCGTGGATGTACGTGTTGTATTACCAAGATATGCCAACATCAAAGTTGATTTAATTGAATCTGAAATCCAAATTGGTCAAAAAGAAATTTTGGGACAACCCGTAAAGATCAACCTTGCCAACTTGAACACTGGGCATCTGGTCTACTTGGTCGATCATCCGGTATTTTCAGCACGTCAGGGCAACCCCTATATAGGGCCGGACGGCAACAACTGGCATGACAATCCGGATCGGTATGGCTTGTTTTGTCGGGCTGTTGTCGCCCTGTCTACCGGACTTTTCGGCGATGCATGGAAGCCGGACATCATCCACAGCAACGACTGGCAAACAGGATTGATCCCGGCACTACTCTCTGAAAGCAGTTCGCCAAAAAATATTTTCACCATTCATAACCTGGCTTACCAAGGGGTATTCGATCGTCCGACTTTCGAACGCTTGGGCCTGCCCTGGTCCCTCTGGCGCCCGGATGCGCTGGAATACTGGGGAAATATGTCCTTCATGAAAGCCGGTATCGTCTTCTCGGAATTCGTCACCACAGTCAGCAAAACCTATGCACAGGAAATCCAGTCGCCGGAATTCGGATACGGGCTTGATGGCCTGCTCCATCATAAGCAGAATCGACTTAAGGGAATCCTTAACGGTATAGGTGAAGACTGGAACCCGCAAACCGATCCAATGCTTGAAAACCCTTTCAGCACCGAAGACATGACCGGAAAGGCAATCATCAAGGAAAACATTCAACGCGAATTCGGCCTGACGATCGATGGCAACATACCACTCATTACCTATGTCGGTCGGTTGGTCGAGCAAAAAGGGATCGATCTGCTCATCCAAGCAATCGAAACCTTGGGCGGCACGCAGGTACAGTTTGCCATTCTGGGGGCGGGAGAACATCGGTTTGAGCACGCCTTACGTAGCCTCGCAGCCAAGAATCCGGATCGGATCGCGGTTGTCATCGGCTATGACGAAAAACTGGCGCACCGGCTCGAAGCCGCTGGCGACGCATTCATCATGCCCAGCCGATTCGAACCCTGTGGCCTGAATCAAATGTACAGCCTACGATACGGCACCCTGCCGATTGTTCACCGGGTGGGTGGCCTGGCCGATACTGTTTCGCATATCACGCCAGAAAGCATCAAGGATGGTTCCGCTTCCGGTATTGTTATCGATCATCTCGATGTTTCCGCCATCCACTGGGCCATCGGATATTTCATGGAAATTTACAAAGATCGAAACTTATACAGAAAAATCCAGCGACAAGGAATGCAAAAGGACTTCGGATGGATAACCAGTGCCAAAGAGTATAAAAAAATTTATTCTGCTGCACTCAAGGGACAGACCTATGATGAATCGAGTCAACACGAACACTGAAGAACTGAGAGGTGAACTTGATCGACTCGCGCAGTCGGCATTGGATAGCGCTTTAAACAGCCTTTTTAACGAAATAGAAAAGAAGCTGTTTACGCGTGCTGATCACACCTCAAATCAGCACGACAAGTCAGAGCTATTCGAAAAAATTGCCCAGCTTAAAAACAACAGGAACAATTTCGAAGACACGCTTTACTCCGTTATCACGGAAAGTAATCCGATTCTGAATCAGATCAATTGGGCGAGTCTAGTTCAAAACCGATCTCTTGCACTGCAAATGGAGGACATGATTGCGCATGCCAAGGCAAAGTTCGGCATTGAGCACGCGCAGTATGAATCCAGAATCAAAAGTCTGAACCTGACAGATGAAGAATGCTTTCCCAAGCACCTGTACACCGTATCCTCTATCACCTACGGCTTTATAAAGGCGAGCGGGTTGTTCCAGAGTGATATTCGGGACAACCTGATCCGTTCTCTCGGCACCAACGTACTGTACAAGTTGGAACCACTCTACATTTTATTAAACGATCTGCTGATTCAATCCGGCGTGATTCCCGAAGTCAAAAGCAAACGAACACCACAACGATCAGAGCTGGAGTCGTTGATCGATGCCATCTCAAACAGCGAGTCGCTCATTGAAGAACAACTGACTGAACACACGAGAATTTCCTCAGAAGAAATCCAGAGTTTCCTGAAATCATCGGTAGATAATAAAGACATATTTCTGCAGTCCAAATCATCATGGTCACCGAAAAACCTAATTGAATCGATTGTTGGGCATTTCAGAAAATCACACCCCAGTCTGCTATCGAAAATCGAGCTCCATTATCATGATCGGGAAATAATCACGCTTGCCGGAGCCATTCTCTCTGACCTGATCAATAATGACGATATTAACCCGATCATTAAAAATCAGGCGATTGCACTGCAAACCATCATCCTGCATACCGCGTTTACGGATATTGACTTTTTCAGCAACCTCAAAAATCCAGCCCGTGAAGTACTCAGCAAATTGGCCATGCTTGGGTCAGACCCTTATCTTGGTACCGATGATCTTGAAAAAATCGCCAATTCAGTTAAATCGTTCATAAGATCAACAACATCCAAAACAACACCCGCTTTCGATGCCTTATCTCGAGAACTCGATACGATCGAAAACAGTGAAATCCATCACGCCAAGAACTCACAAACGGACAAATATCCGTTAAACACTTCGGTAACCGTCAGAAGCCGAAACCGGGTTACCTTCATTATCAACAGTGCAATCGGGGCTGCGTCACTCCCTGTTGAGGCCAGCGACTTCTTAAAAAACGTGCTGAATCCATTCATGGTCCACGTTCTTATGACCTATGGCCGACAATGTGCCGAATGGAAAGAAGCACTGGCCGTCCTGGACGCTGTTATTCAGCTGGAAGTCTCAGGCGCTAACGACATCCGCGATACGCTGATCGTTGAAAGCAAGGTAAAGGAACTGATCAAACACCCTGTTTTTGGTGATAACTTCTTCAAAGTAGCGGCGCAAAAAACGGCCACCGACAACTATTTTTCCCATCTGAAGGACAAGCGGGCTCAACTGTCACTTATCCAGCAAAGTCCGGAAGAAGAACGCGAAGCCCCGAGCACCTCGCGGCGTCAACACCAACCAAGTGCTGAGCCTGTCGTCGAACAGGTTGAGCGGGCCGAACCTGAAGCAAAGGCGTCGTCCGGCACGGCTTCGCCGCTAACTCACGAGGACGCAGACGAGGTGAGCGCTGAGCGACCTGACGAGCGCTCAACGGAAAGCGAGGAGGCAAAGCCTGATGCCGCCGTACCAGTCGAAGAAACGAAGCAGCCAGAGCCGTCTCCTTACGATCAATTGTGCACCGATCCACGAATCAAACAGTTTCTGGATCGTCACATTCTAAACAATGAGTGGCTTCAGATTTATACATCTGATGATGCTGCGCTTAGGCGCCTGAAAGCCAGCAAGGTCAACATGGAACTCAAAATTGTCAGTTTCGCCAACAGAAACGGAGAAATCACCCTCGTCCTTCCCATCGCCCAATTTGTCAGTGATCTATTCGAAAACCGCAGTAACCCCGTCTTTGACAATCCGAATTACAACAGCGCAAAACAACAGCTTCTGGATACGTTTAAATCAGAGGGCTTAGTATAAATGGACGCCAGCAACCCAACACAAAATGACAACAATCTGGATAGGCGAGACTTCAACCGAATCAAGGTCAGGGGCAAGGTTTTACTGAAATGCATGACCCCGCCTTTTGAGATATTCAATGCCGAAATCATCGATGTCAGTGCCAATGGACTGAACATTTCCACAAATAACGCGCTTGCCTTAAACCTGCCTGTACAACTTTCCGTATGCACCATAAATGACAACAACGTGTTCTTCATGAACGGCAAGATCACTTGGTGCGAGCAGTCGACGAACGGTCAAGGCGAACCTGTGTACAACGTTGGCGTTGAAATTCAATTCGTTCGTAGAAACAAGGATTACCACGATTGGAGAGCGTTGTATATTGCTTAAAAGCCGCGACTAAAATACCTGCCCTTATACGGAACGCCTTGATTTAAGCGCCAGACTCAGTGTTTGGGCATCGAGATATTCCAGCTCCCCCCCCATGGGTACGCCCTGAGCCAGTCGGGTTACCTTGTAGCGGGCAGGATCAACCCGATCCATGATGTAGCCTGCGGTGGCTTCGCCTTCGATGGTCGCGCTGGTCGCCATGATGATTTCTTCGACAGGGCTGTTTGCCAATCGATTCATCAACTCGGGAATACCAATGTCATCGGGGCCGATGCCATCTAAAGGGGATAAATGCCCAGACAGGATAAAGTACAACCCCTGGTATGCCCCGGATTGCTCAATCGCCAACCAATCGGTTGGTGATTCGACAATGCAGAGCTGGGTCGCATCTCTTTGATGATCCGCACAAACCGGGCAAACCGGCGTTTCAGAGAATATGCGGCAGGATTCGCAGCGACCGATGCCCTCAAGCGCCGCAACGATCGCCTTTGCCAGTTGGGCCGCCCCTTCACGATCATGTTCGAGCAATTGCAAAGCCATTCGCTGCGCGGTTTTCTGCCCGACCGAGGGCAATCCTCTCAGGGCCTGAACCAATGCGACGAACTTGGGCGAGAACATAGACGTAGGATCAGAAAGGCAGCTTCATGCCCGCTGGCAGGTTCATGCCCGCTGTGACACTGGACATCATTTCCTGCTGATTGTGTTCAACCCGGCGTACGGCATCGTTCACGGCCGCAGCAATCAGATCTTCCAGCATTTCCTTGTCATCGTCCATGAGGCTGTCGTCAATAATCAGCCGACGCACTTCGTGCTTGCCGGTCATGGTGACCTTGACCAGACCTGCGCCTGATTCGCCCGTCACTTCGATTTTGGCCACCTCTTCCTGCATGCGCTGCATCTTTTCCTGCATCTGCTGGGCTTGTTTCATCAAATTGCCGATTCCACCTTTCATCATGGCTTGATTCTCCTGTATGGGGTTTGTATTTGATCGGTGTTTTATGCGAGTTCTGATTCTCCGTCACGCGGAAGAATACTTTCTTCAACAAGTTGAGCCCCTGCCTGCTCCTGCAAAAGTTGCACAACGGGGTGTTGCATAATGCTCTCTCTTCGTTGCTGTTGCAGGCTGATCTCTTCCTGATGCCTGCGTTCGGCGGGGGTCATGGCCGTTTCCACAGGGAACGCGGTTGGGGATTGGGCAGGTGCCGAATCGTTCTGCCCGATCACGATTTTCACTTTTGAGGTATCGGCCAGTTTAGAAAGCTGGGAAAGCAAGCTTTCCCGCGCACGGGCATTGGCGATCACTTCGTATTGAGAGGCAACCACAAGTTGGACCTGCCCGTCGACAATGTTGAGGTGGCAGCGATCTGCCAGGTTCCGCCCCGGCTGAGCGGGTATGCGCTCAACCCATTGATGCCATGGCAGGTCGGTCAATTGGGCGTGGGCATGACCAGAATGTTCAGATTTGTCCTGAACCGGGGTTGACTGCGCAACAATCGGCTCTGCGACCCGATGCTCGGCACTTTCCTGCAAACGCGCCACGGTTTCGGGCTCGGATTCGGCTTGGGTGATTGATGAAGAAGCCAATTCTGGCCTTGTCTTTGCAGCAGACACGCGGCGGGCATCGGATGGATAAAAACGGGCAGCAGTTCCTGTCGCTGTAACGGCGCCGTTTGAAGGCTCGCCCCCCGGCTGGAATGCCAGCATACGAAGAAGCGTCATTTCAAGGCCGATCCGTGCATTGGGCGACCAGGCCATATCGCGCCGGCCCGTCGTTGCGATCTGATACCACAACTGCAACAGTTGCGGATCGATGGATTTCAATTCATCCGGGGGCGGATTGGCCGCAGCAGACAGGGACTGAACCCACTGCCCCATCGCCAACTGATGAATGGACTCGATGAACTGTGCCAGAAGAATCGCCGGCTCTACCGCACGATCCAGTGCTTCGTCGACCAGAGCAAACAGCCGGTCCGCCGACTGCTGGGAGAGCGCATCGATCATGTCCCAAATGATTTGATGGTCGCTCAAACCCAGAATCTGGCTCACCTGAACCGAATCGAGCTGACCGCCGGTGAAAGCGATGGCCTGGTCGAGCAGACTCAAGGCGTCCCGCATCGAACCATTTGCTGCCTCGGCAATCAAGTGCAGGGCAGCAGGTTCGAAGGCAATGTTTTCCTTTTGCAGAACATCGGCCAGATGCTGTTGAATCTGGGAAAGCGGCAGGGCGCGCAAATTGAACTGCAAGCAGCGGGAGAGCACCGTGACAGGAAGCTTCTGGGGGTCGGTGGTGGCCAGCAGAAACTTGACGTGTTCTGGCGGTTCTTCAAGCGTCTTTAAAAGCGCATTGAAGCTCGATTTCGAGAACATGTGCACTTCGTCGATCAGATAGATCTTGAACCGACCGCGCACCGGCGCGTAGGCCACGTTCTCGAGCAGGTCACGGGTATCGTCTACGCCGGTGCGCGAAGCGGCATCGACTTCAATCAAATCGACAAAGCGGCCCTGATCAATTTCAACGCAGGCACTGCACACGCCACAGGGTGTGCTGGATATGCCGTGCTCGCAATTGAGCGCCTTGGCAAAAATTCGTGCGACAGTCGTCTTGCCCACACCCCGGGTGCCTGTGAACAGGTAAGCATGGTGCAAACGGCTTTGATCCAGCGCATTCGTCAGCGCTTGCAGGACATGGCCTTGGCCAACCATTTCGGCAAAGCTTTTGGGACGCCATTTACGCGCAAGTACGAGATAACTCATAGCGCAACAGCCGACTTGAATGGAATGAATCTGGGGAGGGTGGCATCCCGCACCCGCCGATCTCCGGCGCCCAAGGCAACCGTTACCGTTGCTCCCTTCCGGGCCTGGCGGGGTTCACGGCGCATTGTCGCGAAGGGACGAATACGGAACACCATAGAAACCATCTTCCGTTCGAAAAATGGAACGTGATGATAACACGCCAAGGGCGCAGAGACCATCGTCCACATGAAACGAGAACTCAATTACTCAAGCCCATCGCTGTGCCCGTCACTACATCAAGTGCCGTGAGGAGGCACTGATTTTCTTCAGGCGTGCCCACCGTGATCCGCAGAAATTCGGCAATTCGAGGCTTGTTGAAGTGGCGAACTATCACACCCTGCTGGCGTAACCCAAGATAAAGCTGCTCACCACCCAGCTTGGGATGACGCGCAAAGACGAAATTGGCACCGGATGGCAGCACAGTAAACCCGCGCGAAACAAGCGCCTTGGTCAGTGCTTCCCTCGCGTCGATAATGTGCGCACGGGTTTGTGCAAAGTAGGCTTCATCCTCGAAAGCAGCTTTCGCTCCAGCCAAGGCCAGACGATCCAGAGGATAGGAATTGAAACTGTCCTTGACGCGCACCAAGGCCTCGATTAAATCGGGCTGCCCCAGCGCCAACCCGACACGCAAGCCTGCCAAAGAACGAGACTTTGATAGCGATTGCGTCACCAGAACATTCGGATAGCGGTCGATCAGGGCGACTGCCGACTCGCCGCCAAAATCGATATAGGCTTCATCGATCACCACGACCACACCCGGTTGTCCGGCAACGATCTGTTCGATTTGTGCAAGGGAAAGCAGGCGCCCGGTCGGTGCATTCGGGTTGGGGAAGATTATCCCGCCAATCGACGGCTGTTCACTCTGGGCGTAATCGGCAACCTGAATAGCCAGATCCGCATCAAGCGGAACCAACCGGTAATCAATACCGTACAACGCGCAGTAAACCGGATAGAAGCTGTAACTGATGTCGGGAAAGAGAATGGGTTTTTCATGCGCGAGCAAGGCTTGGAAAACAAACGCCAGAACCTCGTCGGAACCATTACCGACGAACACTTGATCGGGCGTCAAGCGGTAGTAATCGGCGATCGTTTCACGCAAGGCTTGCGCGGTTGGATCGGGATAGAGGCGCAAGCTCTCGTTCAAAACAGATTCAATCGCCGTAATGACCTTGGGTGACGGGCCATACGGGTTTTCGTTGGTATTGAGCTTGATCAGGCGCTGACCATCCGGACGGGCACCCTTGGGCTGCTCACCGGGAACATAGGGCGTCAATCCGCCAACCAAACGCGACCAAAACGGCGAACTCATCGCAGACTCCCCTGCCCCACGCTGCCCGGCCCGGCACCAAACTCAGATTTCGTTTGATTCATCAGCGGTGATCCTTGACCCGGTAACGAGCCGAAGCACCGTGGGCGTACAGCCCTTCAGATTCTGCCAGAACCTCGGCCAATGCACCGAGAACCGCGCTGCCCTGTGCCGAACACTGGATAATGCTCGAACGCTTCTGGAAGTCGTACACCCCCAATGGCGAAGAAAACCGCGCGGTGCCGGAAGTCGGCAGGACATGGTTCGGGCCAGCGCAGTAATCGCCCAGGGCCTCGGCGGTATATTTACCGACAAAAATCGCACCGGCGTGGCGAATCTCAGGCAAACGCTGCTCGGCGCCTTCGAACGACAACTCAAGATGCTCCGGCGCAATGCGATTGGCCAATTCGATGGCCGCATCCATGTCCGGCACGTGAATCAACGCACCCCGATTGGTCAGTGCCGTGCGGATGATGGACGCGCGCGGCTGATCCGCCAGCAACTTTTCAATGGAGGCCGTTACCTGATCGAGAAATTGGGCATCGGGAGAAATCAGGATGGATTGCGCCTGCTCATCGTGTTCGGCCTGCGAGAACAAATCCATCGCGATCCAGTCGGGATCGGTCTTGCCGTCACAGATAATCAGAATTTCCGAAGGTCCGGCGATCATGTCGATGCCCACCTTGCCGAACACCGCACGCTTCGCTGCTGCGACATAAATATTGCCGGGGCCGACGATCTTGTCGACCGGTGGTACGGTCGCCGTGCCATAGGCCAGGGCGGCAATCGCCTGAGCCCCGCCGATGCGGAAAATACGGTCGACACCGGCGACGTGTGCAGCAGCGAGCACGGTGTCGTTGACGATCCCATCCGGGGTCGGCACCACCATGATCAGTTCGCGGACACCGGCCACCTTGGCGGGGATCGCGTTCATCAAGACCGATGAGGGATACGCCGCCTTGCCGCCGGGCACGTACAGGCCCGCCCGATCCAGCGGGCTGATCTGCTGCCCCAAGACCGTACCGTCTGCTTCGGTGAACTGCCATGAAGCCATCTTTTGATGTTCGGCATAGGCACGGATACGCGCCGCTGCCTGAGTCAGAGCAGCCAGCAGTTCGGGCGATGTGCGAGCAGCCGATGCATCGATTTCTTCACGGGTGAATGCCAAGGCGTCTGCCGTCGGCAGGTCGAGCCGATCGAACTTCGCGGTATAACGCAACAACGCGACGTCGCCTTCGTCACGAATCGCCTGGATGATCTCGTCAACCGTGGCCTGTACGGAGGCATCGGCAACACTCGACCAGTCGAGCAATTTCTGTAGGTTGGCAGAAAAATCAGGGGCTAACGCATTTAATCGCTTCATCATGCTGAAGTGTCCTCCGCAGCCAGGTATTCATCGAGTTGGCGCACCAGATCAGCAATTTCGTGATGCTTCAATTTCTGGGCCGCGCGATTGACAATCAGCCGGGAGGAAATATCGGCAATGTGCAGCAAGGGCTCAAGGCCATTTGCACGCAAGGTATTTCCGGTATCGACCACATCGACGATACAATCGGCTAAATTAACCAGTGGCGCGAGTTCCATCGAGCCGTACAGCTTGATCAACTCGACCTGACGCCCTTGTTCGGCGAAGTAGCATTCCGCCGAATGCGTGTACTTGGTCGCCACGCGCAGTCGACCGGGCTGGTTGGTTGAGCCGGGCTTGCCCGCCACCATCAACTTGCAACGGGCAATATTCAGATCAAGCAATTCAAACAAGCCCTCACCACCGTGCTCCATGAGTACATCCTTACCGGCCACGCCCAGATCCGCCGCACCATATTGAACGTAGGTAGGCACATCGGATGCACGCAAAATCAACAGCTTGATATGCGGTTGGTTCGTATCCAGAATCAGCTTGCGTGTCGTTTCCGGATCATCCTTCGGCATGATGCCAACGTGGGCCAGCAGGGGCAGGGTGTCCTTGAAAATACGGCCTTTGGAAAGCGCGATGATAATGTTTTGCTGACTCATACGACTCTAATCACTCGTTTTTTCCAATGGATTATTGGTTGATGCGCTGAATATTCGCACCCAGTTTGGAAAGTTTTTCTTCGATCGATTCATAACCGCGATCAATATGATAAATCCGGTTAATTATAGTCTCGCCCTCGGCAACCAATCCGGCGAGAATCAGACTGGCGGAGGCACGCAAATCGGTCGCCATCATCTGCGCCCCGGTGAGCTGCGGAAGTCCGCGGACCACAGCCGTATTGCCTTCAACATGAATTTCCGCCCCGATACGCAGCAGCTCCTGCACATGCATGAAACGGTTCTCGAATATCGTTTCAATCACTGTAGCCGTACCCTCGGCAATACAATTCAAGGCCAGAAACTGTGCCTGCATGTCGGTGGGGAAACCGGGGTGCGGTGCGGTGCGTACATTAACGGCTTTGGGACGACGGCCCGTCATGTCGAGCTCGATCCAATCGTCACCGGTTGTGATATGCGCACCCGCTTCGGTCAATTTATTCAATACCGCATCGAGCAAACGCGGATCGGTGTCGCGAACCCGCACCTTGCCGCCCGTCATGGCTGCGGCGACCAGATACGTACCGGTCTCGATCCGATCGGGCAGGACGCGATAACGCACGCCCTGCAATGATTTGACGCCTCGGATCGTGATTATGTGTGTACCGACCCCGGAGATATCCGCCCCCATCTTTATGAGAAAATTCGCCAGATCGATCACCTCGGGTTCGCGTGCGGCATTTTCCAGCACGGTTTCGCCCTCGGCGAACACGGCGGCCATCATCAGGTTTTCGGTACCCGTGACCGTGACCTGATCCATAACGATCCGCGTACCGACCAGGCGCTCTGCCTTGGCATCGATATAGCCATTCTCGACCTTGATTTGAGCGCCCAGCGCCATCAAGCCGTGAAGGTGGATGTCTACCGGCCGCGAACCGATGGCGCAACCACCGGGCAGGGACACCTTGGCTTGACCGAAGCGGGCCAGCATGGGGCCAAGCACCAGAATGGAGGCACGCATGGTGCAAACCAGATCGTACGGCGCAACCAGTTTTTCGATGGTGGAAGTATCGATTTCGACGCTCATTTTATCGGAGATGGTGAGCGACACGCCCATGCCACCGAGCAGCTCCATCATCGTGGTCACGTCTTGCAAATGCGGCACGTTCTCGATGGTGCAAGGCGTCTCACACAGCAAACCGGCGGCCATGATTGGCAAAACCGCATTTTTGGCTCCGGAAATACGCACATCCCCGCGCAAGGGAACACCGCCCCGAATGATTAACTTATTCATTTAATTTTATTTATACCAGTATCGGGCTCAAAAACGACCGGGCACAGACGCGGATGTTCTATGACACCCCTTCGACGACCATCCAATCGTCCAGATCGTAGACACGCATCATGGCGAGCATGGCCTTGGGTGGGTGAGTGTAGCGCACTGTGACCGATTGCGCTGCAGCCTCGGCCTGCCATCCCAGCAAAAACGCGAGCCCTGCGGTATCGATACGCCCCACGGAACCTAGGGCAATTTCAAGCCGGGTGCCGGGTGTTTGCCCGTCCGGCATGGGCAAACTGAAATCGCCCAGCGATTCAATAGAGGAACGAAGCAGGTCACCCTGCACACGGACGCGCCCGGCCTCGCGCACGAAGCGCAGGGCTTCTGCCTGCACCAAGGACGAATCTGACGAACTCGAATCAGCCATTATTCTGCTTTTTCAGAGTGGAAATCAGACTATCCAGTCCTTTTTGCTGAATCGTCTGAGCGAAGCTTGAACGGTAATTATTGACCAGGCTGATGCCATCGATCACCACATCGTAAGCCTTCCAGTGGCCATCGACGGCAGCCAGACGATAATCGACCGGTACCGGCCCCAAATCGCCACCGGAAACCACGGACAGGACTTCTATTTCATCTTTGTCCGATCCCGGTTTGGTTCCTGTTACCTTGATCGTCTGATTCCCCAGTTTGGACAGGGGACCGGCATAGGTGCGAACCAGCAGACGCTTGAATTGCTCGGTAAACGCCGCCTTTTGACTGGCAGAAGCCGTGCGCCAGTAGCGCCCCAGAACCAGTCGGCTCATGCGTTCCGAATCCACTTCAGGCAGCAAGGTTTTGTCTACGATCTCAAGCAATACGCCCGGGTCCTTCTCCACATCTGCCTGTTTATCTGCAATTTCATGGATGACTTGGTCAGCGGTACGCTGAACCAGATCCATGGCGGCTTCCTTGGTCAGGCTGTCAGCCAATGCAGCCACCGGAACCAAACCGGAAATTAGCAGCCCACCGATCAGGATCGCATTCAAACAAAGGCGACGACGCCAGTTCACTGTATTCATTGGGGATAATCTCCTGTAGCTACCCGAAGCTGGGCCACTTGCATATTGAAATCATTGACGGCTTTGAGGTAATCGACCTGTGTGGATGTATTCCCGGCTACGGCCATACCCAGTATGCCCCCATCGACCAAGCCGGCCTGAAAATCGAGGAAGCTGCTGATCATCCAACGTTTGGATGCAACACGCGCCTTTTCGAGCGCTTGAATCTGAGCATGTAACGACGCCATATTCCGGTAGGCTTCCGTCACCTGATAGGGAATCCCGACCTGAGCCAGTTGCGCCTTGGCGACGGCACCGCGCAACTCGGCCTCGGCACTACTTACATTGGCATTGAGCACACCGGGATTGAAATCCCATTTGATGCCGATGACCGGCGTGGCAAACGCCGAGTTGAGCGGGTCGTAGATATAGGGATTGTCCAGCCGATCACGCCCCGGCGTGTACTGAGCTTGCGCCATGACACCCGCGTAAATGTTCGGGTAACGCTCTGCCTTGCGTGCCTGAACATAGGATCGCAAGGCGGCCAGACCGGATTCGGCCATATGCATCTCGGGGCGATTGGCCAGCGCTTCGTTGGAAAACTGCTTTAAGCTGCCATCGGGCATCGTGACCGGTGTGATGTGGTCATCGGCCACGGTCAGCGGATCATCGATCGGCACACCGATGATGGTTTTGAGCCCGGCCAATGCAATCTGCTCGACGCCGGTGGCCTCAGCGATATATTTGTCCATCAAACCCAGGCCGTTTTGCAATGCATAGAGATCCCGCATCGAACCATTACCGGAATCCACTTTTTTCTTTAGTGGCGCCTCGGCATCGGCCAGCTGATGGCGCACACCGACTAGGAACTGCCGGGTGTCGCGGGCAGTCAGGTAGCCATAATAGGCGCGTCGAACCGTAAGCCAGGTCTGGCCCTTGGCCAGTGCAACCTCATCGGATTTGAGCTGTTTGTTGTATTTTGCCGCCGTCATGTAATTCGAGAGCTTGCCGAAGGTGTACAACGGCTTGATGATCGAAGCGGTAATGCCCGAAGTCACCGTGATGCCATCGTTGATGGTATTGCCATCGTCGCGCAGCGTGCATCCACCCGCCGGGCAGCTGTTGGTGCCATTCGTGAACAAACCATCACTGGCCCTGGGTGCCAGCGCAGCATACAAATTGACGCTGGCACGAATTCCGCCCTCGCCTTCAACTTTTTGAATCAAAGCCTGAGCCGCAGCCACGTTCGCGCGCTGCTCTTCAATGCGCGGATCGGCATTCAGGGCCATTTGGGTGGCCTGCTCGAGGTTGACGGTCTGCGCCTGTGCCATGCCGCTGAACGCGGCCAAGGCCAAAAATATCAGGTGCGTTTTTCTCATTGCGCTGCTGCCTTGTTGAATAAAAATTTTGAGATTACTTTTTCCAGAATGACGGCTGATTGTGTCATCGTGATTTTATCGCCATTTTTTAGCACCTTCGTATCGCCACCGGGCGAAATTTCGATGTACTGGGCGCCCAACAGTCCGGCAGTGTAGATACTGGCGAACGAATCCTTCGGCAGATTATTGTATTGCGAACTGATGACCATGGTCACCACGGCCTCGAAGGTATTTGGATCGATCTTAATGTGGGAAACCCGCCCGATCGTAACGCCCGCCATCTTGATCGGTGAACGATCCGTCAGGCCGCCGATGTTGTCGAACTCGGCTGTGAGCGTATAACCCGAAACCGAGCTGGTGCCAAAATCGCTCCATTTGAGTGTCAGCACGAGCAAAGCGGCAATCCCGGCCAGCACGAAGGCACCAACCACCATTTCAATTCCACGTTGTGCATTCATCATTCAGGCCCCAAACATCCAGGCGGTCAAAATAAAATCCAGTCCCAGCACACTGAGCGAGCTCAGCACCACGGTTCGCGTGGTCGCGCGGGAAATCCCCAGCGACGTCGGTTCTGCATTAAAACCTTCAAAAACGGCAATCAAACCAATGACGGCACCAAAAACCAGGCTCTTGATCACGCCATTGAGCACATCGTCCACGGGTTGCATCTGCTGCTGGATTTGCCCCCAGTACGAGGCAGGATCAACACCCAGCACAACCACTCCGATGAAGTAGCCGCCAGCAATCCCCACGAGGGAGAACAACCCGGCCAGCAAGGGCATGGAAAATACCGCCCCCCAAAACCGTGGTGCCACGACCCGACGGAGCGGGTCCACGGCCATCATTTCCATGGCAGAAAGCTGCTCGGTGGTTTTCATCAAGGCGATCTCCGCAGTGACGGCGGAACCCGCCCGACCGGCGAACAGCAAAGCCGTTACGACCGGCCCGAGCTCCCGAACCAGCGATAAGGCCACCATCACGCCCAGCGATTCGGTCGCATTGAACTTGGAGAGAATATTGTAGCCCTGCAAACCCAGCACCAGACCAACAAACCCACCGGAAATCAGAATAATGACCAAGGATAGAACGCCAATCGCGTATAACTCCTGAACGATCAGCCGGGGGCGTGTCCAGGCCGGCAACAATCGCCACAGCAAATGCCCCGTAAACAGAACCATTTGCCCGGAATGCGCCGCGGCCGCCATAGCAGCCTGCCCGAGCAGCGCCAAGCCATCGAGAAAAGCGTTACGGTGCCCGTTCATCGAACCTCCCTGCGTCGACTTGCTGTCGCCGCCCTATCCGGGCGAGGCAGCAAGCCCAGTGCCTCGGCGAAGTTTCTGGCCGAGCGCTGGCCAAGTTCCGAGTGATCATCGTCCGGTGCGCCTTCGAGAAACTGGCGCAAGAACGTATTGCCCGACATCTGCGCGCGCAACGCGTCGGGCGATCCGGACGCCACGATCCGGGCCTGATTGAGCACCACAACGTAGTCAGCAATGGAAAGCGCTTCGGTGACGTCATGGGAGACCAGCACGCTGGTCAATCCCAAGGCCTGGTTCAGCGAGGCGATCAGTCGCAGAAGCACACCCACATTGATCGGATCCTGCCCCGTAAACGGCTCGTCGTACAGCATCAATTCGGGGTCGAGCGCCAGTGCACGCGCCAACGCCACCCGACGGGCCATCCCGCCGGACAAAGCCGCCGGCATGTGCCCTGCGGCCTCAAGCAACCCGACCGCCTGCAATTTCAAGGTCACCATGCGCTGGATCATCGGCTCGGGGAGGCGACTGTGCTCCCGCAGCGGGAAGGCGACATTCTCCGCGGCAGTAAGATCGGTAAACAATGCGCCGTTCTGAAACAACATACCCAAACGCCGACGCATGGCCAGCAGGGACTTGGACGAAGCGCGTCCCACGTCCAGCCCATCAACCCGAACCGTGCCCGAATCGGGTTTGATCTGGCCACCAATCAGTCGCAGCAAGGTGGTTTTCCCGGTTCCAGACGGCCCCATGATCGCGGTGATCTTTCCGCGTGGAATCGCGATGTTCACGCCATCGAAAATACGATTTTTTCCACGCGAAAAACGCACGTTTTCAAAGGTGATGTAGGAATCGCTCGTCATCATAACCCCATCAGCTCGATCAAGGTGCGCAAACGGTCGAGGGTCGGCACCGAGGGTGATTCACCGTCGATACACAACGCACACGGTCCGGCGGGTGCCTGCTGGACGAATTGCTCGAGCCAAGATTTGATCTGCGCTGGCTGATCGCTACCCGGCATCAGTGCCACGCGTGCGCCGTCGATTCCCTCTGTCTGAGGAGTCCATACCGGTGTGCTGGACGTGAGAATAATGAGTGGCTGTTCAGGATGAGCCGCCTGCCAGAGATTGGCTTGAGCCGGATCTTCTGCCACCCAGACGGTCAGCACCGGCTTCGGCGCATCGACAATGGCTGCAAGCATCTCGGCGAGATCTTCATCTCGATCCTCGACCCAGATTACCTGCGTCATCATGGCGAGATAACTGTGACGCCAGTCTTCCGGCATCCCATCCGGGTAAAACTCTTGAATTAGGGAAGCCGCGCGCCGATGACGAAAACCCAGGTGTAATTCCTGGATGATCGGCGTTCGGGTATCGGCTTGGGTCGACTGCGGGTGGGTCATGGATAAATCTCACGTAGCAAACGGAAGCCGAGATTCAGGTCAATCTCGTTCTCATGACGCAGCGCCCGTGACGCGCTTCGGCAAGCCCCGGGACCATCGAACCAAGAACCACCACGCACCACATGAAAATGGCGATGGCGGACATCCGGGCTGCGAAAGGGCATGTCTCCGACGCGAGGGGTGGCGCGATAGCTGTCACGCCAATGATCGAGCGTGAATTCCTGCATATTGCCGTGCATCTCGAACAGGCCCCAGGCATTGGGCGGTAAGGTGCCGACTTGCACCGGACGCCCGATACCACAGATAAACAGCCCACGGGTGCAATGCAAACCGCCGGAACAGTTCACCTCTTCCCGACGGATTTTATCGCCGAAGCTGAACATGGTCGCGGTGCCCGCCCGCGCTGCGTATTCCCACTCCGCTTCGGTAGGCAGACGATAATGTTGACGCGTTTGTTCTGAAAGCCAAGCGGCATAGGCCATAGCATCCTTTATGGACACGTTGTATACGGGGAAGTCCAGATCATTCCAGGAATAAGGCCGCGGGCGGCGATGATCGGTCGCCAACAGAAACTGGTTGTATTCGCGCCGCCGTATCGTGCCCCTTGTCAATGCAAAGGGGCGAGGAAAACTGACTTCGTGCTGCGGCTGTTCACATTTTTGCACCTGATATTCAGATGCCTTCGCGCCCATGATGAATTCGCCCGCCGGAATGAGGGCAAGTTCGGGTGCCGGAGAGCCATCGACCAACAGATCATGAAAGAATACATCCCGGTTGAGCGCCTCGGCAGCCTGAACCTGCAGGGCAGAAGCACCAATTGAAGAGGTCACGATCTCAGAACTCAACACCGCAGAATCCACCGCAAAACACCCCCGTAAAATTCAGACGTGGCAAGGAACAGCAAGAAGGTTGGTACAAAAACAGGGTACGATCGAAAAGAGAGTTAAATCATGAATGCTGTACTTGATTTAACCCGGTTTCGGTCCACCACTTGCCACGTCACTGCCTTCAAAAGACATCGATCACCATCAAGGTTAGCAGGCAAATTATTAACATGGCCACCAAAAAGCGTACAGCCCTATTAGTTAAATATAGCTCATCAGGCATAAGAACGACCGGGGCAGCACATCAACGTCCCTGATATACTCCCTAATCCTTCGAAGGCGACATCATAACGAATATCTATGAATCCTAATAATCTTCTTGCGATGGCAAAACAGGTCATCGATATTGAAGCGCAATCCTGTCAAACCTTGAGCGCTCGACTTGACCACCATTTCATCACCGCCTGTGAGTTGATGCTCAAATGCGATGGTCGAGTCATCGTCACCGGGATGGGCAAGTCGGGACACATCGGCGGGAAAATCGCGGCCACACTCGCCAGCACGGGCACACCGGCCTTCTTTGTTCACCCAGGTGAAGCCAGCCACGGCGATTTGGGCATGATCACACGGCGCGATGTGGTGATCGCCTTGTCCAATTCGGGCGAAACGGCAGAAGTGCTGGCCATCCTGCCCGTAATCAAACGCCTGGGCACGCCGTTGGTGGCGCTGACCGGTCGGCCACAATCAACGCTCGCCAAGGCGGCAGAAGCACACCTGGATGTATCCGTCGAACGCGAAGCCTGCCCGCTCAATCTCGCCCCAACCGCCAGCACCACGGCGGCACTGGTCATGGGCGATGCCTTGGCTGTCGCCCTACTCGATGCGCGCGGTTTCCAGCCGGAAGATTTTGCGCTCTCGCACCCTGGCGGTACGCTGGGTCGCAGGCTCCTGCTTCGAGTTCACGATGTCATGCATACCGGAGAACAGATCCCGAAGGTCATCTATAACCAGACCATCAAGCAGGCTCTGATCGTGATTTCGTCCGGTGGGCTTGGCATGACGACCATCGTGGACGAACAGCAAAAACTGCTGGGTCTGTTTACCGATGGTGATCTGCGCCGGATTCTCGATCAGGAAGAATACGATCTGAACCAACCGATCGAACGCGTGATGATTCGCAACCCGCGCACCTGCACAGCAGACAAACTGGCGGCCGAGGCGCTTGCCATCATGGAGCGGGACAAAATCAACGGTCTGATTGTGACCGATGATCAATCCCGCGTGATCGGCGCGCTCAACATGCACGATCTCCTGCGCGCGGGCGTTGCCTGAATGTCAAACCAACAGCCTCAACCCAACAGCAAGATATGCGGCACAACACGATGAAAAAAAACGATTTACTGAGCCGCCTGCGTAAAGTCCGTGCACTGATTCTGGACGTTGATGGCGTGCTGACCGATGGTCGCCTGCACTTCACCGAACACGGCGAAGAGCACAAGGTATTTCACTCCCGAGACGGTCATGGCATCAAGATGGCGCAGAAAATCGGCATCGAGGTCGCGATCATTTCCGGGCGTGCTTCGCCAGCCCTGAGGCACCGGGCAGATAGTCTGGGCATTACCCATTGCCTGATCGGCGTTCGCGACAAGGGCGAAGCGCTCGAAACACTGGCCGCGACACTGGTCATCCGCCCCGAAGAATGCGCCGTGATGGGCGATGACGTGATCGACCTGCCCATGCTCAACCGCGCCGGTGTCAGTGTGACCGTGGCCGACGCTCCCCGACTGATCCAGGCCCGGGTGGATTGGGTCACCCGTCTTGGTGGCGGGCAAGGTGCCGTGCGTGAATTCATCGACCTGTTGATCGATGCGCGGGATGCCTGGCCCACCGTGTTGGCCGACTACGAGTAACGCGACCGTCATGTCGTTTCAGCAAGTCGGACAATTCTTTATCGCCGCAGCGCTGTTTGCCCTGCTGGGAATCCTAGTGTGGAAAAACTATATCGCGCCAAAGCAGGAAGTGGCATCAACACCGGCCGCATTCGACCAGCGATTCAGCGACTTTACCGCGCGACAATTCAACCGGCAGGGCGCGCTCGATTGGACGGTCAGCGGCAGCCAACTCAATCACCTGACCGACAACAAGGGCTACCGTTTCAACCAAGTCGAGTGCCTGCTCGAAAGCAAGGAAAAAAACGCACCGTCGTGGCGGTTATCCGCACCGACGGGATCGGCTGACGAACGTTTGACTACGGTGGAACTGACCGGCGGCGTGGAAGGACATCGTGCCCCCAGCGGGAATCAGGGTGCGTTGGTTTTCGGCACACGCACCATGACGATACAGCCACAGGAACAAAAAGCCACCAGCAATGACCCGACCCACCTAGCCGAGATGAGTACCGAGGGCCAGCCACGCTGGACCAGCGACTCGTCTGCATTCAACCTGAACTACGACAGCCAGGTTTTCCAACAATCCAAGGTTCATGACCACTTCAATCGCCCCGTTTCTGCCAAAATTAAGTCAGACACAAGCCAAGGAGCACAGCCCTGATGCACCGATCTAACGCCGATAGTACTTGTTCGACCGGATGGACTTCCGCACTGCTCATTCTGGGAATCATGGCCGGACTCATGACTCCGACTGTTTTTGCCGCCAAAGCCGACCGCAACCAGCCGATCGACGTCACCGCGAATGAGAAGGTCACCGACTACAAGCAAGGTACCAGCATCTACACCGGCAATGTGGTCATCAATCAGGGCAGTCTGCACGCCACCGGCGACAAGGCGACCTTGTACGTAGAAAAAGGCGAACTCGTCCGCGCCGTACTTGAGGGCAAACCGGCAACATTCCAGGAACTGGATGACAAGGGCCAACTGGTCAAGGGCAGCGCGAACGATGCCAACTACCTTGCCCAACAACAGAAAATCATCCTGACCGGCAATGCCAAGCTCGACCGTCAGGGCGACACGCTCAGCTCACAGCAGATCACCTACGATATGAATGCTGAAGTCGTCAAAGCGGGCGGCAAGGCCGGTGGAGATCGTGTCCATGTGGTGATTCAGCCACGCAATAAAAATGCAGATCAACCCAAAGACGGCACACCTGCGGCTACACCACCATCTGCCAAACCATGAGCGCGCGCACGACCACACCGATCCTGGTTGCCGAATCGCTTGTCAAACACTATGGCGCTCGTGCCGTGGTTCAGGGCGTGTCACTTGAAGTCAATGCGGGTGAAATCGTCGGGCTGCTTGGGCCGAACGGTGCAGGCAAAACCACCAGTTTCTACATGATCGTCGGGCTGGTAGCGGCCGATCAGGGGCAAATCCGGCTGAACGGTCAGGACATCACCCTGTTGCCGGTCAACCAGCGCGCACAGATGGGGCTCGGCTATCTACCGCAGGAAGCATCTGTTTTCCGTAAACTCACCGTAGAGCAGAACATCCTCGGCGTACTGGAGTTACGGCGTGACCTGAACCGGGCACAGCAACGCGACGAACTGGAAGGGCTGCTGCAGGAACTGCATATCCGTGCCATCCGGCGCAGTTCCGGCCAATCACTTTCGGGGGGTGAGCGTCGCCGGGTTGAAATTGCACGCGCCCTGGCCGCCAACCCGCGCGTGATCTTGCTCGATGAACCGTTTGCCGGTGTCGACCCGATCTCGGTCATTGATATCCAACGCATCATCCATCACCTGAAAGCGCGTGGCATCGCCGTTCTGATCACCGATCACAATGTGCGGGAAACATTGGGCGTATGTGAGCGGGCATACATCGTATCGGACGGTAAAATCCTCGCCGAAGGCAGCCCACAGGAGATTCTGGACAATCCACAGGTCCGCGCCGTATACCTGGGCGAACACTTCACACTATGATTGGTGCAAAAGCCACGCGCAGACTGGTGGCGCCGGGACGATTTCAGTTAAACTGCATGACATGTTCATGACTATTTCTGTCTGCTCGCAACCTGTTGTTTTATCCGCCCGTTCTTTTATACCGGTGCGGCGGTTGTGTGTGCCCGGATCGATCGGGGGTCACCGATGAAGCCGGGACTGGAACTTCGCCTCGGGCAAAGCCTTGCGATGACGCCTCAGTTGCAGCAGTCCATCCGCTTGCTGCAACTCTCGACGCTCGAATTATCACTGGAAATCCAGCAAGCCCTTGATACCAATCCTTTGTTGGAAATCGCCGAAACCGACGAGTTCGGTGAAAGTGGCGAGACCTTCAATGATACGGGTGAAGCGGGTTCAACCCCCGAAGCGGATTTTCAGGAAGATCCCAATGCGGTCGCTGGCGAGGCATTGCTGTCACCGAACAATGAACTGACACCGGACGATCCTTTCACGCTGGATACTCAGTGGGAAGACTATTACGAGGCCGATGGCAGCACCGCGTTCAGTGCATCCGAACAAAACTTTGACGACTACGACCCGTATGCCACCACGTCAAACGGCGTGGAATCCCTGCGCGATCACCTCCTGAGCCAGATTCACCTGACGCATCTGACACCCCGCGATACCGCCATAGCCACCGCCATCATCGAAGCGATCGACCCGGCCGGTTACCTGGCCGATTCGTTTGAAGAGATCCAGTCGATGCTCTGCGAGGACTGGCCGGATATCGACGCTGATGAAATGTTGAGCATCCTTCATTTGGTCCAGTCGCTCGATCCGGTCGGCGTAGGTGCTCGCGATCTGAACGAATCGCTCTGCCTGCAACTACGCCAGAAACCCGCCGACACGCCTTATCTGGATATCGCGCTCCACATTTGCGAACGAGATCTGATCGAGGCCATCGCCCAACGCGAGTACACCAAGGTACAACGTGCACTCGGCGTCGACCAGGTAGCACTCGAAGGTGCACTGCTCCTTTTGCAGGGACTCAATCCGAGGCCCGGTTCGGATTTGGGTGCTGAAGCGGCCGACTACCTCATTCCCGATGTCATGGTGAGTTTGCGCAACAATGTCTGGCATGTGGATCTGAATCCGGAAATTGCCCCCAAGCTGCGTGTCAACCAGACCTACGCCCGCATGATCAACCGCAGCTCGCGCGGGGAAGATGCCAGCTACATTCGCAGCCACTTGCAGGAGGCGCGCTGGTTCATCAAGAGTCTGCGCAGCCGCAACGAAACGCTACTCAATGTCGCCCGTGCGATCGTCGCGCGGCAGACCGCCTTTTTCGAACAAGGCGAAACCGGCATGAAGCCGCTGGTTCTGCGCGAAATTGCCGAGGAGCTTTCTCTGCATGAATCCACGGTCAGCCGGGTAACCACCCAGAAATACATGCTGACTCCGCGTGGTACCTTCGAATTCAAGTATTTCTTTTCGAGCCACGTCGGCACCAGCGATGGTGGTGAATGCTCGGCTACCGCCATTCGCGCCATGATCAAAAAGCTGGTGAGCGAAGAAAATCCTCGTAAACCCTTGTCGGATGCAAAAATTGCCGACATGCTCATCGAACAAGGCATCGATGTCGCAAGACGAACGATAGCCAAGTACCGCGAGGCAATGGGTATTGCCTCGTCCACCGACCGTAAGCGCCTGATCTGAAGGCGAAAGGAGTAAATGATGCAAATTGAAATCACCGGCCATCATGTCGATGTCACTGACGCGCTGCGCGATTATTGCCAAACCAAATTCGATAGGCTAAAGCGCCATTTCGACAAGGTGATCAATGTTCACGTCATCCTTACCGTTGAAAAAAAAGTACAAAAGGCGGAAGCCACTCTGCATATAAGCGGAAATGATGTGCACGCAGAAGCCGAATCCGAAGACATGTACGCATCAATTGACACACTGATCGACAAACTTGATCGCCAGATCATGAAACACAAGGAAAAAATGACCGAGCACCGCTAACATAGCGCTCATATGGCCCGCCGTGGCAGGTAAACCCACTGGGCGGCAATCCGTTTACTACAAAGTAGATGTGATTGCTGGCCCATTTTTCTTGCTGGAAGATAAATTCGCGCTGGGCGAATCTGGGCCTGATGTTGGTCAGATTCTCATCGACCAGAACCATGATCGGGCCATAAATCGAATGGGTGAAAATCTGGCCCGATTAAACGCCTTGAACCCTGAATTTGCGCATACTCATCGCGTTTTCGATACCCGGACTTGGATTAAACGTATGAAATACCGGAAATTGAGAATGCCAGGGCTTTGTTTTAGGCGTATCCTCTGCCGCTTGTTTTACACAAACCAACTCATAGGCTTGAATGCTCGCTTATTGAGAAAAGCTCCGATCACAGGTGATTCATGATTATCGCTGATATGTTTCCATTACAGCGCATTTTGATTGACGAGGTCTATCAAAGCCGCAAACGGGTACTGGAAGTACTTGCCGGACTGTTGGCCGACGACCAACTCGGCGGACAGGAGTCCACGCGAATTTACGAAATCCTGATTGAACGCGAACGCCTCGGCTGCACAGCCATCGGCAAGGGCATCGCCATCCCACATGGCAGAGACGCGTCGACTCTGCGCCCGCGCGGTGCCGTCATCCGTCTGACCGAGGGCATTGATTTCGGCGCGGTGGATAATCAACCCGTACGCTTGATCATCGGCTTGATTGTGCCGACCGAATGCCCTGAAAACCATCTCGCCATTCTCGGTCTTCTCGCTGAGCACCTATCCAACGATGAGGACCGCGAAGCCATGATGCAGACGCAAAGTCCTGAACGGATCCGAGGTCTTCTGGTCGAATGGCTGAGTCCGCTCGCCACGCCCGACGAGTAATCGGCCCGCACGAGCGCGCGCTACACCATGACAATGCACCATCCTCAAATTCTCCCGCTTGAATTCGAAGACACCGGGGCACACAAGCATCCGGTGTACCAGCGACTGTTCAATCCCGATCTGCGGTTTGATCGCTTCAACCCTTTGGAGCCGCAACCCATCGGCCTGTTGGATAAATCACTCCGCACCGCCATCACGGCTCGAAAGGAACCCTTACCGGATCACCCCCTCACTTTCATCCTGACCGACTGTACGGCTGAAGAAGCGACAAAATGGGTTCGACAACACCCATCGTCCAACTCGACCTTTCTGTACACCACACAGGATGGCGCTGCCGTAACGTCCTGGCTCTTTGCCGAGCGACGCCAGCAGAACCGGCAATGGCAGCATGGAGTATTCATGGAAGTGGCAGGCTCTGGCGTACTGATCACGGGTGCGTCGGGCATCGGTAAAAGCGAGTTGGCACTGGAGCTCTTATCGCGCGGACACCGGCTGATCGCAGACGATGCCCCCTACTTCGTCCGCGGCCATCAGGGCATTGAAGGCCATTGTCCGGACAACATCAAGGATCTGCTGGAAGTCCGCGGCCTCGGCATCATCAATATCCGATCATTGTTTGGCGACAACGCACTCAAACCGCGCAAAAATCTGCGCCTGCTGATCGAACTCTACGCAGCCGATCATAAAAACATCCATGCCGATGATCGTCTACGCGGTGAGCGGGGACAAATCATGATTTGTCAGGAAATGATCCCGCTGTTCCGCCTGCCGGTCGCACCCGGCAGAAACATTGCCGTATTTGTCGAAACGGTCGTCCGGCAGCATAATCTGGAACGAGCCGGCAACGATTCTGTCAGGCCGGGCCGAATCCCCGTAATGTAGCCCTCGGAGCCCCATGAACGACACGATCCAATCGACCCGAGAGATCCCGGCTTGAATACCCCGGTAATGCATAAACAACAAGAACCGAATCAATCGGCCATGGTGTTGATCGTGACCGGCCAGTCGGGTTCGGGCAAATCGGTCGCCCTGGCATCGCTCGAGGACGCCGGTTTCTACTGTATCGATAACCTGCCACCCGAATTGCTGGACAATCTACTTCAGATTTACCAGCACGGGGACATCCAGGCGCGCGGCATTGCCATCAGTATTGATGCGCGCTCGCCAGAAGCCGCGTTGCGCCAACTGCCGCAACGGATCGAGAAACTGAAAACGGATTACCCCCAGCTGGCAATTCAAAGCCTGTTTCTTGAGGCCAGCGAAGCCCGCATCGTGGCCCGTTTCAGCGAAACCCGGCGCCGCCATCCGCTCTCCAACCGTATTGAAAATCTGGTCGAGGCCATCAACCAGGAAACGGAGCTGCTGCTCCCCATGCGCGCTCAGGCCGATCTGATCATCGACACCAGCCACACGACCATCCACCAAATCCGGGAAGATATCGCCCGACGTGTGATCGGACGCGATCCATCCGGCCCGAGCATTTTGCTGCAATCGTTCGGGTTCAAGCACGGCATTCCATTGGACAGCGATTTTCTATTTGATATCAGATACTTGCCAAATCCACACTGGGTCCCCGCACTTCGCCCCTTTAACGGCAATGATCGTGTAGTGATCGATTACCTGGAACAACACCCGATCACCCACAAGACTCGCGGGTATCTTCGGGACTTCCTCGGCAATACGCTTAGCGAACTGGTGCGCACCGATCGCAGCTACGTGACCTGCTCGATCGGCTGCACCGGCGGCAAACATCGTTCGGTTTATCTGGTTGAACAATTATTCGACGACTTGCGCCCGCGCTTTGATCACCTCATTATCCGGCATCGAGATCTAGGTGAACTATGAATGTCAGCGTTTAACGTTTGGGGCAGGATGCCCCAACGCGAACAACGAAGTAAATCGTTGATTTGCGCAAATTGTTGCGGATATGCGCCGCAACAAGCCGAGCTGGAAAATCTATGGATGGATTTTTCAGCATCCAATTGAATCGGAGCGAAAATGACCGTTGGAATTTTATTGATCTGCCATAACCATATCGGCGCGCAACTGCTGGAAACAGCGACGGACATGATGGAAGTAGCACCCATCCCGGCAGGCAACCTGAGTGTTTTGCAGGATGATGACCCCATCGAATTACTGAGCCGAGCGCGCAAAAGGTTGGCAGATCTTGATCAAGGTGATGGCGTATTGGTGCTGACCGATATGTATGGTTCCACACCGTCCAACATTGCCCATCGGCTCAAGGAAAAAAATCGCGTTCATGTCATATCTGGCGTCAATCTGCCGATGGTCGTTCGCGCGATGAACTATCCCCAGCTCAATCTGGCCGACATGACCGAGCGTGTCGCCTCCGGCGGACGCGAAGGGATTATTGAAGGCGATACAGTCTGATGCGTACGGAATCGATAGAAATCATCAACAAACTCGGTCTGCATGCACGCGCTGCGGCCAAGTTCTCTACCCTCGCCTCACAGTATGAGTGCATGATTCAGGTGGAACATCTGGGCAGGACCGTCAATGGCAAGTCCATCATGGGGCTCATGATGCTGGCTGCCGCCCGTGGCACGACCATCAAGATCAGCACCGATGGTGAAGACGAACAGGCCGCCATGGAAGCACTGAATCAACTGATCGCCCAGCGCTTCGGCGAACCGGAATAAAGCTACTCCTCAATCACCCTTTCTGGTCGCAAAGCCCGCAGTAAAGATAGCGGCACCGGATTCGGTTCACCGCAACATGAAGCCGCCAATACTTCCGCCAGCAGAGGACACCAGGTCAAGCCCCTCGAGCCGTGACCGGTATTGATCATGAGTCCGGATTGACCGGGCATCTCGCCGACAATCGGCAATCGATCCCGGCTTGTGGCACGAAGCGAAACGCGCCCCTGATTTTTTCTGCCATCTTGAATCGTGGGCGCAACCAGATTCAGGGACAGTGCGGCCAGTCGCTCCAGATTTTCCATTCGCTCTTCAACACGCCATGCCAAATCCTGATCACCCGGCTTGAAGCTGGCGCCAAATACCCGCCGACCATCCGGCAGATCCAGCATGTAACCCTCGCGCATCAGCGGCATTTGGGCATACGCAAGCTCAGAGGAATCGCTTCGGTCAAGCCAATCCACCTGCCCCCGACAGGTCGTAAGCACCGATGCAAATTCCGTCAAAAGAGACGAAACGGCCCCCGCATTCGCCAATACGACCCAGGACGCGGAAAACAACTCCTCGCCCGAAACCGAAAAACCGCGCCAGAAGCCATTCTCGAAGGAGAGATCGGCAACCTCCGTGTTCATACGAAGGGAAATCCCAAGGTGTGCCTGCAAGGCCACTAGCCAGTCGCGTGGCGATACCCATCCGGCGGAAGGAAAGTACCAGCCCGGTTCTGTTACTTCGATCCCCAACTTGCCGGACAAGACCGATGAGTCGAGCCATTGCGCAAATTCCGGCGCGTAGCTTTGCTCATCGGCGATTTGCTGCTGCCGCTGGGCATGAATATCGTCACGGGCGAGGTACACGACACCATCAAAGGCGGCGGGCACACTGAATCCCGCCTGCTGCAACTGTTTGATCTGTTGCCGCGCGAATCCCAACCCCATTTGGGCCAGCCGGGTGGCGGCATGGCAATCCCGGCTCAACAAGGGTGACAAAACACCCGCCGGGTTGCCTGATGCACCCGCACCGAGCGTGGCCGCGGCATCGATTACAGTTACCTCAACCTGCCTTCGGGCAAGGGCATACGCCGTGGTCAAGCCCGCAATCCCCGCGCCGATCACCACTACCGATGTCGGCGGTTTATGCCGATGGGGTTTGCGACTGCGGATCATCGGCCGCCGTGTCGCCACCAGCCGGTGTTTTTTAAGACCAAAACCGGGCACTTTTTCCACCAGAAAGCCTGCGGCGGTGAGCCCTTGGGCCACCGCATTGGCCGAGGAGTAGGTGGCAGCCCTGGCCTCATCCGCAGCCAGTCGGGCCAAAGCCCGAAATACGTGCGTCGACCACATGGCGTCGTTCAGCCGTGGGCTGAATCCATCCAGATAAAAGGCATGAAACGGCGCTTGCAGTTGCTTTAACGCCCAGTCGACATCACCAAAAACCAGGGTCAGAACCACGCGACCGTGAGATAAAAATCGCCGGTGGAATCCCGGCACGGGATCAGGCCATTGTTCGGCCAGTTCGACCGCAAGCGGTGCCAATTCGGGCCATTGCGTGGCCATTTTCAGAAAATCGGCACGGGACCACGGGTGCTTTTCAATCGAATAGAAGAACAACTCGGGCTTGAATTTATGGGTTGGATTCGGTTCAGGTGCGTGTTGCAGAAAGGCGGCCCAAGTCGTCAGAAAACTCAGCCCTGTGCCGAAACCCAGTTCCAGTACATGCGTGGGTGTTCCGGCAGCGAATCGCGCGGGCAAGGCACATCCCTCGAGAAACACGGCCTGCTTCTCCGCCAATCCACCTGCCGCCGAGTAATAGATATCGCCATAGTCTGGCGAGTACGGACTGCCATCGGCTCGCCATAGCACGTCGGCCCATGAAATAGCGCAGGAAGGAATCGTCATAAAATCAAAACCAAACAGTGGGTTGTGTGTTTTATCCGGACCGGGAAGGGGTACTTGGCCACACCATAAAGCCAATCGGCAAGCCGAAAAAAGCAATGGAGCATGAACGTGCTGCTAAAATTCGCCCATCTTAAATAACTCTGGTTAGATTAACCGAAGGATAAACGCATGTGCGGAATCTGTGGCTGGCTGGCCGCGCCCGGCTCGCGCCCTGACCTTGGGGCCGTGCGGCGCATGATGGATCGTCTGGAGCGACGTGGCCCCGACCATGAGGGCAGCTTTTCAGATGGCCCCATGGCGCTGGGGCACCGCCGTCTTTCAATTCTGGATTTGAGCTTTCACGGCGCGCAACCCATGATCGACCGTGAAAACGGGCTGGCTTTGGCGTTTAACGGCACCATCTACAACCACCCCGAATTACGTCAGGAACTGCGCGCACTGGGGCACCGGTTCACATCCACCGGCGATACCGAGGTCATTCTCAAGGCATTTGCGCACTGGGGCACCGATTGCGTCGGCCATCTGACCGGCATGTTCGCATTCGCTATCTGGAATCTGAAGACCGGCGCCCTGTTTCTGGCGCGCGACCGTTTGGGCATCAAACCGCTGTATTACACCGAAGACCCGACCAATCCCACTGCCCCGCTGCGCTTCGCCTCCAGCCTGCCCGCTCTGCTCGCGGGTGGTTCGGTCAATACCGAATTCGACCCGATCGCGCTGCACCATCAGTTCACCCTGCACGGGTCGGTGCCCGCGCCCCATACCATTCTCAAGGGCGTGCGCAAATTGCCGCCCGGCCACAGCCTGCTGATCGATGCGGCGGGAAAGAAAACACTGACACGTTACTGGCAGATCGATGCGACCGAACGCCACGATCTTAACGCGCAGCAATGGCAGGAACAGATTCACGCGGGCCTGCTCAGGGCCGTGAAGCGACGTCTGGATATCAGCGATGTCCCGGTGGGTGTGTTGCTCTCCGGTGGCCTGGATTCCTCGCTGATCGTGGCCTTGGCGCATGAAGCGGGCATTGCGCCCCAAACCTTCACCATCGGTTTTGAAGATCAGCCGGAAGAAAAAGGCAGCGAATTCGAATTCTCGGACCCGGTCGCCGAACGCTATCAAACCAAACACCACCGCTTTCATATTCCAAACAGTCAGGTACTGGATCGACTGCCCGAAGCAGTGGGGCAGATGAGCGAGCCGATGTTCGCGCAGGATGCGGTGGCGTTTTATCTGCTGTCGGAACAGGTTTCCCGCGAGGTGAAAGTCGTCCTGAGCGGTCAGGGCGCCGATGAAGTCTTCGGCGGCTATTTCTGGTATCCGCAAATGAATGCCGCCGTCGGCGACGATCTGTCCCGATTCGCGCCCTATTATTTCGACCGTGATCACGAAGAACTGATGTCGATGATCACCGCGCCCTTTCGTGGTGAAGACCACACCAGCCGCCGCATCTGCGAAGAACTGGCGCGCATTCGCGGGAGCAATTACATCAACCGCGTTCTGGGCCTGGATGTCAGCACGCTGATTGTCGATGACCCGGTCAAACGCGTCGATAACATGACGATGGCCTGGGGTCTTGAGGCCCGTGTGCCGTTTCTCGACCACGAGCTGGTCGAGCTCGCCATGCAAATGCCGGCGGCATACAAACTCGATCTGGAAGGCAAAGGCATGCTCAAACGCATTGCGCGTGGCCGGATCCCGGATGCGGTCATCGACCGACCCAAAGGCTATTTCCCGGTTCCGGCCCTGAAATTTGTCCGCGGCCCGTTTCTTGAGTTCATGCGCGATATTTTAAGCTCGCCCACGGCGCAGGCCCGGGGGCTCTTCGAACCGGCCTATGTGAACCGACTGTTGGCCGAGCCCGACCAGCATTTCACCCGTCTTCAGGGGGCGAAACTCTGGCATCTGGCCGTGTTCGAACTTTGGTTGCAGCAGAACGGGCTTTAGCGCTGCATCGGTGAATCAGTCCGACAGTTCGATCTTGGCCGGCAATCCCGCGATCCAGTCTTTCTGTGGTTTTATCTGCACTTGTAGTCGGTAATTGAGCGCTGCGTTCTGATTGTTCTGCGGCTCGCTGACGATACCGACGAGCTTTCCCTGTACCTTGGCCTGATCACTGGCCTGCCCGACCAATACATTCATTTTCTGCCCGAGGGACAGTTGTGATGCCACATCGGGAGACGCATTCGCCACGACCAGCATTTGATCCGCTCGGGCAATGCGCAACAAGACAGGCGCATTCAGTTCGCTGGAAACCGTTTCACCCACCGCGGTATCAACACTCAAAATCCGGGCCGGATAGGGTGCCGTCAATGTTGTTTTACCCAATTCCCACTGCCGCAAATCAGCTTTGGCGCGGGCTTCATTCAAGCGCGCCACTGCCTGTTCCTGCTTGATCAGCGCTTCCTGTCGCTCGGATTCTGAGGCTACGGTGCGATCGTAAAGTGCCTGAGTTCGTTCCGCATCCCGCTTGGCCTCAGCCGCTGCGCGCACCAGCCCCGATCGTATCGCCACGGCGGCGGCCAATCTGTCTGCAAGCGGTTTGCGATCCAATCGGAGCAATACGGCACCTTTTTCGACCTGTTGCCCCGGTTGCACCGCAATTTCGCTCACAACACCGGATACCGGCGTGGAAAGCCGGATTAGCCCGGCCCAGGCTAGGTGACCATCCAGAGTCTGCGGTTCCTCCACCGCAAACGCGGGGCTAACCGCCCCGACAAGCGACAAAATCAGGGGTAGAAGAATCGGGGATGGGATTGATTTTGCTACGGCCGATCCTTTTGTTTTGCGCGTCATTGAGTGCAAGTTCATCGTTTTGGCATTCATTTTTTTGGCTCCGCGGTAACAGATGACGACGAGGTTAAAATCGAATCGATGGGTTGCCCTTGCCTGCTTGCCAGCTCGGCCCAGTACGTTGCCAGCGCAAAGGTTGTCCGCATCCGTTCCAACTGCGCGGCAGATTCTTCAACCATTGCATCGCCAAGATCGGTCGCTTTCTCCATCTGGTACAAGGTTTGTTTGCGGGTGAAGTTGAGATCGGAATAATTCTCCAAGGCCTTGACGCGACTGATGGCGGCTTTCCGATAGACGTCAATCATTTCAAGCACATTGGTCACCTGATCACGCAGGTCTGCCTCACGTGCCGCAATCTGCGCGGCAAGCCGCATTCTGTCGGCCTGTGCCTTGCCGATTTTCGAGTCGCGCAAACGCCCGTCGTACAGTGGAAAGTCGATATACACCCCCGCTCGGAACGGGTCACGCGAACCCAGTTCCCGCTGGTAGTAATCACCATTGACCTGCGCATAGATGGTCGGTGCATTGTAGTCTCGCGCGGCCCGTAATGATTGTTCGGCCGACTCAAAACGGGCATGCAACGCCTGAAGCTCGGGGTCATCGGCCAATACCCGCTTCATGGCCAGATCCACTTCGGGTGGCGTTCGTGCAAACAGGGAATTGAACTTGGGCGCGACCAGTCTGGAGGGGATCTTCTGAGGCGTGCCCATGAGTTCTGCCAGCTTCCTGCGGCTGATTCGACGCTCGGCATCGGCCTTGGCGCGCGCGAGGAGAACGTCCTCATATTCCCGCTGCAGGCCAGCCAGGTCGTAATCGGACGCCATGCCCAGCTCCTTTCGGTCTTTGGCCTTGTCAAAGCGTACATACACAATCGCCATGCGCTCATTGATAACCGTGTAGGTTTGATCAGCCAGTAAAACGTCGAAGAACGCTTTGAGAATGGCGAGGCGCTGTGCCTGCTCGACACTGAAAAGTTGCAACTGTGCACCGGTGACGCCCGATTTGGCCGCGTCGGCACGCAGGGACTGACGACCGAAGTCATACAGGCGCTGGCGGGCACTGATACCCAGCGCATTGTCGTATTGTACATTTTGATCGGTTGCCGCATTGCTGGGCTGAATGTAACGCAACCGCCCCTCGACGGAGATGGTCGGGTCATACCAACTCTGCACTTCCTGCTGATTCGCCCTGGCACCGAGCAGATCAGCCTCTGCGCCCATCACGCCATATTGCTGCTGCAACGGCACACTCAAGGCGGCCTGCAAAGTCAGGGGCGTTGCGGCACCGTCGTCGGCATGCGCGCCGCCACACATTGCCCCTAAACAAACCGCCGCCCAAATCGCTGTAGCGGGTCGAAAAATCATAGTAATCCGTCCTTGCAATCAACGCTTAATCGGCCAGATGACAGTCAAGACGCAAAACGTCAATTACTGTGCTCCTTGCGGTATTTGAAGAAGTTCATACCCGGTTGTTTGTACGCGCCGCTGGTCACGAACTCGGCCAGGGTCAGAAATTCCTTGGCCGAGCGGGTCGGGCCGGTGAACAGGGTAGCAACCTTGCCATCGGTATCGATGAAAGCCATGACCGGTGTGGCACGAACACGAAACTGCTTGAAGGCAAAATCTTTTTGCGAAATCGATTTACCCTGGAAATCCGTCATCATCACGTCGCCCTCGATATCGATCGATGCGGTGATGAAATGCTTTTTCATAAAGGCTTTGACATCGGGATCGGTGAATACGGTTGTTTCCATGCGATGGCAAAAGGGGCAATCGGCCATCTGGAAAAACAGGAACACACCGGTTTTGCCATCTGCCTTTGCCTGTTTGAGATCGGCGGGCATGTCGTAAAAAGAGTCATCCCAAAAACCATCGGCGTGTGCCACCGGCAGCCAAAAAGCCGAACCGAGAAAACTCAAGCTCAACACCAGAGCCACCATCAACCGACGACCAATGGCTGCAAAACCATTTGAGACATTGATTGCGGGTTGACCGGTTCCTTCGAAAATACTGTTCATACGCATGCTCCTTGTCGCTCAATTGATCCCAATCTGATGCCGGGTTTAATTCTTTCAGGAATTGCTCTTGATCATCTGCAACAGCTGTTGCGCCGTGATGGCACCAACGTGACGTGCCACCAACTCCCCCTGAGGATTGATCAGAAAGGTAGTCGGAATCCCGGGGATATTGCCAAAAACGGAGAGTTTTTGTGGATTCATCTTAAAAATGGGGTAGCCGATTTGATGCTCCTGGGCGAACATCGATAGCTCATCGGGCGAGGCCGTCGTATCAACACTCAAACCCCACACTTTGATGTGATCCTTGGCGTGTTCTTTGGCAAATGCGGCCAGTTCAGGTAATTCCTTGCGGCAGGGCGGACACCAGGTGGCCCATATATTGATGACAACCCAGTTTCCACGCTCGTTACTCAGTGTGTGCGTCTTGCCGTTGACATCTTGAGCAGAAAACTCGAAAGGCGCTGAAAATACGGGCGATGCCAGCATCAGAAGCAACAAACCACTCAGCACATGTCGCCAGACTGATGTATGCAGAATCGCTATCGTGAATCGGGGACTTGGGCGCATATTTTTTCTCTCAAAGTTGTGGTTTGTCTGGGTAGCTTTGCTCTTTGCAAGCCATTGATCGGTGAGAAAGCGAATCGGACTCCCTGTCACTCGATAAAAATCTTTTCCGTGTGAGATCAGCAACTGGCGCCAAATTGTCTATTATACTGAGCCATTTGACGGCAGCATGTGCAGATTCGCCCAGCTCGGCAAGCTGTCCGGGAAGTAATGTTACCAAGTTTCCCCATTCTCAATTTCAGGAACATCCGTCAAGCATGACCGACATCCTCGTTGTTTATTATAGTCGTTACGGCGCAACGGCACGTCTCGCCCATCAAGCCGCTCGAGGAATCGAACAAGTTGAAGGCATGCAGGCCCGAATCCGTCGAATCCCGGCAATACCGGAAGCAAACGGCAATACACCAGAGCTTGCAGCCGACGAACCGCCGGTTGTCACGCCGCAGGACTTCGAGGAATGCGCTGGTTTACTGCTGGGCAGCCCGACTTATTTCGGCGGCATGGCAGCACCGGTCAAGCATCTGATCGACGACACCAGTCGCCAATGGTTCAAAGGGACGCTGACCGGCAAGCCTGCAGGGGTATTTACCTCAACAGGCTCCATGCACGGAGGGCAGGAGACTGTTTTGCTTTCGATGATTGTCCCGCTATTGCACCACGGCATGCTCATCGTCGGGATTCCCTATGCCGAACAAGCACTGGCACATACCCAGACCGGCGGAACCCCATACGGTGCCAGCCATACCGCAGGCAATAACCGCCCCCTGAGCCAGGAAGAACGCCATCTCACCCAGGCACTCGGTCAACGTGTTGCGGAAGTGGCGAAATCACTCGCGGTATCGAAGTCTTAAGTGGCTCCCAAGCGTCTTCGGCTATTGCGCGGCCTCATTATCGCCGCGCAACCATTGATCATACTCGCCTACGTCGGCATGGCCCTCTGGGGAATCGGCATGGCTCGGCCACAGGGCGCGTGGCTGATCGTGCTCATCCTGCCCGCACTGCTCTCGTTACCGGGGATGTGGTTGGGTCGCTACCGCGCATTTGTCTGGGCGGCACTGTTCGACCTGTTCTACCTGATGATTGCCATGACGGACGCATGGAGCAGCCCGCACGACCGAGGGTTCAATCTTGCCATTGTTGTGTTTTCACTCATGGGTTTCATCGCAGCCTGGATTCAGGGAATCGTTTTGCGTCGACGGTCCAAACGACAAACCAGATAGTCCGCCGGCCAAAAGCCCAGCAAATCATCGCAAATATTGTTTAAGATGGGCTCAACACAACCTTGTTCACACCTAAAACAAAGGAAACCACCTCATGATTCGCAAATGCCTGTTCCCCGCCGCCGGCTACGGTACTCGTTTTCTACCGGCGACCAAAGTCATGCCCAAGGAAATGTTGCCGATCCTCGACCGACCGTTGATTCAGTACGGGGTCGAGGAAGCCATGGAAGCGGGCATCAAGAACATGGCCATTGTCACCGGCCGGGGTAAGCGGGCACTGGAAGATCATTTCGACGTGAACTACGAACTCGAACATCAGATACGCGGCACATCCAAGGCAAGCCTGCTCGCCAGCATCGATAAACTCATCGAAAACTGCACGTTTTCATACACTCGCCAGATCGCCATGCTGGGTTTGGGCCACGCCATTCTCACCGGCGAACCGCTGATCGGTAAAGAACCCTTCGCTGTAGTACTCGCAGATGATCTGTGCGTGGGTCACCCCAAAGGGGTACTGAGCCAGATGGTCGAAATATATGAGCGCCATCAATGCAGCGTGGTTGCCGTTGAAGAAGTACCCATGACTGAAGTGCACAAATATGGCGTAATCGCGGGCACACCAATTGACGAGGACACCCTTCAGGTAAGCCAGATGATCGAAAAACCGACCGCAGATCAGGCACCGAGCAACCTTGCCATCATTGGTCGCTACATCCTTACACCCGACATTTTCGATATTCTCGAAGCGACCAAGGCAGGGGCCGGCGGCGAAATCCAACTCACCGATGCCTTGCGCACCCAGGCAGAACAAGGCAAAGTCATTGCTTACAAGTTCAAGGGGCAGCGTTTTGACTGCGGTAGCCCCTCGGGTTTTGTGGCTGCAACCAACCATTTTTACCATCTGAGCCGTCGTTAAAACCGGCATTTACCCTGAGGGCGCTAACGAATGCAAGTAGCTGAGAACAAAATCGTTTCGATCGAATACACACTGAAAAACAATCAAGGCGAGGTGCTGGACAGCTCCGTAGGCAATGATCCGCTGGCCTACTTGCATGGCCACCACAACATCATTTCCGGGCTGGAAAATGCACTGGCCGGGAAAACTGTCGGTGATGCGTTCTCTGTCGAAATCCCCCCGGAAGAAGCTTACGGTCTTCGCGACGAAAGCATGACTCAGGTCGTGCCACGTCACCTGTTTCAGGGTGTTGATGAAATTCAACCAGGCATGAAATTCCATGCCGAAGCCGAACATGGCGTCAACGTTGTGACGGTAATCGAAGTGAAAGGCGATCAGGTGCACCTGGATGCCAATCACGAACTGGCGGGCGAAACCCTGCACTTCGATGTCGTTGTCAAGGATATTCGCGATGCCACGGCTGAAGAAATCGAACACGGCCACGCGCACGGCCCGGACGGTCACCACCACCACTGAGTGCGTTTGCCTGCTCTTTTGCAATAGCAACAAAAAACCCCGGATTCTACTCCGGGGTTTTTTATGCGTTTGTTGCGCTCGAAGCGGTTGGAACGAACGCAGTTGGGACCTCTGAACTCGAATCACATGACTGTAGAGGTGCGCTCATGCACCACACGGCCTCGATCCTCCCTATCGGCGTCACCGCCAACAGGGCTATCGCCCCAGATATCCTCAAAAGCGACAAACACACTGGCAATCATCAACGGTAACAGCAGGATGAGACTCAACATCAAGGTCATCGGCACGGTCAAAAACAGCACGAAAAACACCAACGCATACACCAGAAAGGCCGACCAATTGCGGCCAACGGCACTGAAGCTTTGCGAAAGAGCCGAACGCAACGTCTCGCCACGCAGCACGATCAACGGTACGGCAAAAAAAGTAGCCATGCTGTATGCCACTGACGCGATCACAATCCCGATCCAAAGCGCCCAGGCATCCGGATCCATCAGATAAGGGATCAAGAATCGCACCCGCTGCTCGTCATTCGCTGATGGATCAGTCAGCATTGAATGATCGACACCCGATAACTTGACGGTTACGAAGGTAGCCACAACCAGCAACAACGCCAATGAAAATGCGATGGAAACAAAACCCAACCAAAGCAGCACCTTTCTCGGGGCCGGATCCTTGAACACCGAAAACAGCAAATCAAAGGGAATCGGCTGTTCGCTCGCCAACGGTTCGGAACGTGATCGCTGTTCTATTTCACGTACACGCTGCAAGACGACATACACGCCACCGGCCAGAAACGGGGCCAATATGGGCGCGATAATATTTCCAATCATCGGGATCATGCTGGCAACCAACAACAGAACGTACATCAACATCACCGTTCCGAGGACCAAGCCGAATCTTGGTCTGATTAAACGCCACGCTTCCTTGATCCACTGCCATCCTCGGCCTGCATGCACACGTCGCATATGTCCTCACCTATTTCTGTGGTTTTCAGTACTCGCTGCAAAACGTTTGGCAAGCAAGCCCTGCTAGGATAGCCTAACGCCTTAATTTTACCGCAGCTTCAATTCAGGTTTATTTATGTTCAAGGCGATTTTATTCGATGTAGATGGCACTCTAGCGGAAACTGAACGTGATGGTCACAGGATTGCGTTCAACCGCGCTTTTGCCGATGCCGGGCTGGACTGGGACTGGGATGTGGCGCTGTATGGCGAACTGCTGGCCGTCACCGGCGGCAAGGAACGAATTCGTTTTTTCATCGACGAGTATCAACCTAAATACCCCGCTCAGCCCGATGAAGCGGCCTGGATCGCAGGCTTGCACAAAGCGAAGACCAAGCATTACCTAGAGCTACTGGCTCAAGGTGCGATTCCGCTGCGCCCTGGCGTACGACGCCTGATCGACGAAGCACGCGCTCAGGGATTGCGTCTGGCCATTGCCACGACAACGACACCCGAAAATGTGACCGGACTGCTGGAAGCCACACTGGGTAAGGAATCACTGGACTGGTTTGAAGTGATCGCCGCAGGCGACATCGTGCCGAAGAAGAAACCGGCGGGTGATATTTATGTCTACACCCTCGAGGCAATGAACCTTCGTCCCGAGGAGTGCCTGGCTGTTGAAGATTCAGCCAATGGCGTCCTCTCGGCACTGGATGCGGGCGTACCTGTTCTGGTCACCGACAACGCTTATACGAAAGCGGATGAATTCAATGGCGCCCTCGCCGTGCTCAGTGATCTGGGCGAGCCGGGGAAACCGGTTGCCGTCCGCTCGGGTTCGGGACCCAAATCCGGTTATGTCGATTGTGCTTACTTGCACAGTCTTGCTCCGACCGCTTGAGCTTCGAGTGAATGCCACACTGACAAGCACAGGTTTCACGGTTACACTCCTGCTGTAAGGTCACAATTGGGAACACTATGACTGCAAGTCCTTCGACAAAAGCAAATACCTTTGACTACGATCAATTCATCAATGAATTCGAGGAGGTCACTTATTGGCACTTTGCCTGGTACAGCCAGATTATGGCGGCCCTGCTTTTTGACCAAAACAACCAAATCCAAGGCCATCACGACTGCAAATTCGGGCAATTTCTGGACCGTACGGAAATTCCGCCTGAGCTCAAAACTGAATTCGATGCGGTACGCAACCTGCACAAGCAGATGCACGAATCAGCGAGCGCGCTGATTGCAAGCCGCAATGACAGCAAGGAAGTCGAAGAGGAAATCTTCCAGGAATTCTCTGAACTGCAAAGCCTGTTTGCGGCTGCCTGCAATGCGCTGCTCCGTGTGGCCATTACACGTTTTGCCAAGCAGGACTAGTGCCACCGATTCACATCCCGTAGGTTCAGCCTACTGCCAGATGATCCTCCAACGCCAGATCAACTGGCGTTTTTTTTGACCGCCGCAAGACCAACATCAGTAGGTTCGACACGTTAGCGAGCCAGACTTTCATGGCGATGCCGAAGCCTATAAAAAGGGGGTGGATCGTCTGCGGCAATCCTATGAGGAAGAAAAGCCCAAGTGAGCTGAATTAAACTTATGAAAACAGCACCGAGCGAATAAACGGAATCGTCAATTTACGCTGGGCACTCAATGAGGCGTGATCGAGATCCTGAATGATTTGTAGCAAGCTGCCCAGATCCCTCGGGCTGCGCTGGAGCAAATAGACCGCGCTTTCAAAGGGCAAATCGAATCCCCGCTCCTGAGCCTTGCGCCGCAGCAGCTCGATTTTTTCCGCCTCATTCGGTGCGTGAATCAGCATCGTGATACCCCAGCCCAGACGTGACAACAAATCAGGCAACTGGAATCCGCACGCGGCAGGCGGCAGGCTGGCAGTCATCAACAAGGGTGTTTCCTGCTCACGCAAACGGTTGATGAGATCGAACAGATGGAACTCGGCCTGCTCATCACCCGCCAGCGCATCCACGTCATCCAGAACCAGCAGATCGATCCGCGACAGATTCATGCGATCGATGTGAGTCGGATTTTTCTTCACATCAACATAAGCGGCAGAACGCCCCTGTTGACCCGCATAGAAGCAAGCGGCTTGGGCAAGATGAGTCTTGCCGCAGTTCTGCGCTCCGTGAATGAATAACTGAGCCTCTCCCCGTCCGAGCGCGAGTTGAGTGATGAAGGCGCGCAAAAGCAGGTTTTCGCCACCGATGAACCCGTCGAGCGAATGCGGCACGTTCAGCGCCAGATCCAACGGTATCTGCTGCATCTTGCCTGAAGTGTTCATAGGGAGCGTTAAACTGCGTTTTCCGGCAGGGACGAAGGAATCACTCTGATTTTTCCGCCACGTTATCCTTAAATGGGGCCAGCAGTGTCTTGACCTTATCCGCATCCTCATAAAACGGGCTTTCGCGGTACCGTTTCAACGCATGTCGCCCGAGCACGACAAGAATGGCCGATACGGGTAGCGCCAGCAGCACGCCGAAAAACCCGAACAACACACCGCCCGCCATCACCGCAAAAATGACCGCTACCGGATGCAAACCGATTCGTTCACCCACAAAACGCGGCTGCCAGAGGATACTTTCCAATGTTTGCCCGATAACGAATACCAAGAGCACCCAAAGTAATGGTGTGAACTCGCCAGTCTGGATATACATCGCGATCAAAGCGGTCATGATGCCGATGACATTACCCAGATAGGGTACAAAGCTCAACATCCCCGCTGCCATGCCGATGACCACGCCGGTTTCCAAACCCACAATCGTCAGGCCAATGGCATAGGTAATCCCGTTCGCGAGCATGACAGCCAATTGCCCCCGCAGGAACCCGCCGAGCATCTGGTTGGATTCCTGCGCCAGCGCCACCCATTGAGGTTCCTGTCGACGCGGCATCAGCGCCCGTATTTTCTGGAGTAATTGCGGCCAGTCACGCAGCAGGTAAAAGCCGATCACGGGGATCAGGATCAGATTCATCAGGGAAAGGACAACAGCACTGCCATTGCCGAACACGACGGTAGCACTCTTTGCCAGCACAGTGCCGATTTCCTGCGCATGCTGAACCGTGAGCTGCGTCACCGAATTGAGATTGATATCGAGGCCCAAATTCGCGTTGATGTAGGGAACCAGCTGATTCTGGAGCATCGACAGCAGTTTCGGAAATACAGTGACCAGTTTGACGGCCTGATTGATGATCACAGGCACCAAGGCCAGTACCGCAAGTATCATCACGAGCATAATGACGAAAAAGACCACCGTGGTGCCCAAAGTACGGTTGATTTTCCAGCCGACCATCCGGGTAACCAGAGGGTCGAACAGATAAGCCAGGACCGCACCGGCCAGAAACGGGGTCAGAATGGGCAACAGCAGGTACACGATGTACATTGCCAACGCCAGACTACCAATCACAATCCAACGCATGTACTGTCTCCTTCCTTAAACTCGTAACCTGATATGTTCAGCACGAACGATCGCTCGTCCCGCCTGGCCTCGAACCCGAATTTTACCAGCAAACCATGATGACATTGGCATGAGGTAAGCCCATGAATGAAGAGCAGTCGGATAGACTATGGTCAGATTGGCCAAACTGACCTAGAAATCGACTCCGTGGCAGCGACTTAAGGAACTTCAAGGATTGTTTGATGGCGACCACTGCGAAAATCCGCTTGAGACCCAACAAGATTGGCTTTGGGTTTATCGCCCTGTCAATCGCCATGCTGCTCGCGGCGATCAACTATGGCAATAATCTGGTCTTCTTCATCAGCTTTCTGCTTCTGGCCTTGATGGGCAACAGTGCATGGCAAACCCGCCGACACCTCAAAAGCTGCCAAATTCAGTTACTTAACCCGCCCACGCGTTTTGATGGTGAAGCCGGCATGTTGCCGGTTCAAATTGAAAGCAGTATCAACAATCCCTCGATTCACATCCAAGCCATCAATCAGAATGGTGAAGCAGAGCCCTTCACAATGAATCTGACCGCTGGCCGAACGGAGCGGGTCGAGCTTCCCTTACCCCCAATGCCCCGCGGCCGCTATGCGACGCCAGACGTAGTCCTTTCCACCCGCTATCCCATTGGTTTATGGACCGCCGAAACCCGCTGGGCATCATTACCGCATTGGCAGTGGGTTTATCCCAAACCCTTGGGCGAAGCACCCCTGCCAACTAATGTGCTGCCGGCTCATGCGGAAAATGCAGACGTATCGCTGCAACCCGGCGACGATCAGTTCGACCACCTCAGAACCTATGTGCCCGGCGACGCCTTGAGCCGGATCGCGTTCAAGCACTACGCCCGATCAGGGCAACTGGTTACCCAGCACTGGCAGTCGAGCAAAGCCATACACCATGAAATCATCCTTGATTACAAATTGCTGACCGGCAACACGGAAGCTCGACTCCAACAATTGACACGCTGGATTCTGTCGCTTGCCGCAGACCACCGTGCGTTCACACTCAAACTACCAGGCGAATCGGATCGACACGGTGCAGACTCAACCCATGTCACGCATTGTCTTCAAGCGCTGAGCCTGTTTTCCCCCGCGCACAACCCACGCCACGCTTCATGAACAACAAGATACAGCCCCTGGATCGTCCCCTGGGTATCGTGATTGCGCTCGCCATCGCCGCTCATCTGCCCCATATGCCCATCTGGGCCATCCCTTTGGTGTTGCTCGGGCTGATCTGGCGCTTGCAGCACGAATGGCGTGGCTGGCCCCTGCCGACCCAACCGCTGCTGATTTTGCTGGCCATCGTATTCAGCTTGCTGGTGCTGTTTACCTACCAGAGCCTTTGGGGGCGGGATCCCGGCGTAACATTGCTCACACTCGGTGCCCTGCTCAAACTGCTCGAAACCCGGCAACTGCGGGATCAGTTCACGCTGCTGCTGTTGGGGTTCTTCCTGATCGTCAGCCTGCTGCTCTTTGACCAAGGCATACTCACCGCCTTGATTTCCCTTGGGTTGTTCGCAGGTCTGGTCACAGCCTGGATTGGTATAAGCAACCCGAACATCCGCCTGATCAAGCCACGCATCAAGGCGGCTGCCGGCCTGATGCTGGCCGGATTGCCGATTGCGCTTCTGCTTTTTTTACTTTTTCCTCGCCCACCGGGGGCTTTATGGGGCACCAAACAACCTGTATCTGCACAAGCCCGGACGGGGTTATCCGATCAACTGACCGCAGGCGAGTTTGAGCGGCTGTCTACCGATCCGACACCGGCATTTCGCGTCCACTTTAATGGCGCGATGATTCCGCCCGCTAAGCGCTATTGGCGGGTATTGGTCATGAGTGATGAGACAAGCAACACCTGGCACGCGGATATCCCCAATATTTCCCGCCCCGTGCGGGCGCCAAATGTGCGCGTTGACCCGACCAGTGCCGTTGAATACACCGTCACGCTGGAACCCTCCGATCGTCGGTTTTTGCCCACGTTGGCCATGGCGACAGTGCTGCCGCCGCGATCCGTTCTGAGCGATACCGGCAGTCTGTTTTCGCTTCGCCCACTCAATGATCGCTACCGCTATACCGTTACCTCGGCGATCCGTTATCACCTCGACGAACGCCGATTATCGGCCGACACCCGTGAACGCAACCTGACCCTGCCCGACGGCGACCCCAAACTCAAGGCGCTGGCTGCCCAATGGAAAGGGCTTGCCCCGCTCGAGATTCGTGACCGGGCGTTGAACTACTTTCGCTCAAAAGGATTCAGCTACACCCTCACGCCGGGCAAACTACCGGAGCAAAACCGAATGGATGCCTTTTTGTTCGATACCAAACGCGGTTATTGCGAACATTACGCCAGTGCGTTCACGCTGCTGATGCGCGCTGCCGGTGTTCCCGCCCGAATTGTGACGGGTTATCAAGGCGGCGAAGTCAACGGCGATTATCTGCTTGTTCGTCAGGCCGATGCTCATGCCTGGAGCGAAATATGGGTCAAAGGCGAGGGTTGGATACGCGTCGATCCAACCCAAACCGTTGCCCCGGAACGCATTACCGACGGCATCGCGCAAGCCGCCCAACAAGACGCCGCTTTACCCGCCGCGCTGCGCCGTGATGACAGCCTGGCCCGTCAATGGTCGTTACTGGGCGATCGAGTGGAGAATGGCTGGAACCAGTATGTGCTCGGTTACAGCGGCAGTACCCAGACCGATCTGCTGCAATGGTTTGGCCTGGAAAAGCTCGGCCAGTGGGGCAGGCTTGGATTCGCTTTTATTGTCGTCGCAATCGCGTGGCTGATGATCTTCGGACTGTGGCGGCATCTTGGTCGCCCGGAAAAACAAATGCCGCCTGTGGATCGCGCATGGTTCGCCGTCGCCACCGAGCTTTCCCGATTGGGCATTACGCGTCAACCGGGCGAAACCCTGCAGGCCTACTGTCGGCGGGCGGGACAGTCCCTGCCCGATTACGCGGCCGCAATCAAACAGACCCAGCAGTTGATTTCGCAATGGCGTTACGCTTCCTGCTTCAGCCAACGCAGCCGGGCCCTGACTGAAAAAACGGCACAGAATCTAAGCCTTCAACTTAAATGGTTGCGATGGCGGGAGAACCTGTTTCCGGGACGGAAAAGAAATTGATTACCGATCGTGCCGCCGGCGTGAACATATCAGAAGGCCCCGCCGGTCTTCAACCTGCCCTTGTACCGGCATTGGGTTGATTGATACGCAACAGCAACTGCGCCTCGCTTTCGGACAAACCGAAATCATCGACAAGCTCCTGTAGGGTCACGCGGCCTTGCGCGCTGAGACGCAAGGCATGCTCGAAACCGCGTTCGGTTGAATCACTGGCAGTGACACTTTCAAAACGCGTTTGGACATGCTCCATCTGCTTGGCCTGCTGGACGAGCTTCTTGTCGAAATCATCCATGTGCCGCCCCAATCCGGCCAGTGCAGACTCAATCGAACCTTGTTCGTTCTCGATCCGCTCCATCCGGGCCTGCAACCAACGGGCGTTGCTGGTCTGCGCCTTGAGCGCGGACTGAACACGTGCGATTGCGATCAGACAGACCACAGCCAGCACCAGAGCGGCAGCTGCCACACCGATCAACCAGTATTGATTCATTTTTCACCGAGATCCGATAATCCTTTGAGATCGACAAGGATAATCAATTTGTCGTTACCTTTCTCGGATTGCTGGGTCACCACGCCAAGGATATGCGACGAACCCTCGTCACTACTGGAGCGCTTGGCCTCATTCACGATTTCCTCATCCAGCGCAATCACTTCGGCCACACTGTCGACGACGATCCCGGCCACTTCGCCCGAACGCAACTCAACCACCATGATGCGGCTGTCATCATCAAACGGCTTTTCAGGCAAGGAGAAAAAAATACGCGCATCCAGAATCGTCACGACATTTCCGCGCAGATTGATGATTCCCCGAATGGCCGGATGAGCGCCCGGTATCGGGGTAATCTCTGCGGCACGCAGTACTTCCTGCACATCGAGCACATTCAAGGCATAGGTTTCATCGGCCACGGTAAAGGAGACCCAACGCGTGACCACAGTCGGGCCCTGCTCCAACCCCATGTCATCCAGATGCTCTTCCATTCTGCTGTAATCGTTCTGGGTCATGATTCACTCTTCCGGTAGGTTCAACGAGGGTTATTCAACGCAGATCGCAGGGAATCGACGGCAAGGAACGCCACGCCCGCTGCGCGATTGACGCCCGCTAACCAAGGGCGTCCGGCACCACGTGCGCTCGCATCGCGCCAACTCGTCTCAGCCTCATCCCAAGTCAAGTCGATCAGCTCCGCCCCAACACGGACGCCCCATAGCCCCTGTGCTCCCAGGAGAGCGACTCGCGCATCACCCGTCACCTTCGGCAGCCAGGCATCGAGCGACAGAACCATTCGTGACCGATCCTGATAACGGACGGCACCTGCCACACTGGCCGGTGCCCCCGGAATCGGGCGCAAGGTTGAACCGTCAATAATGTCGAAAATTTCTGTGCTGGGCAGCGCAACCTTCAGATGCCCAAGGGCAAAGACCCGCCAGTTTGCTCCGACCTCGACCTTTTGCGTGGTTGCCGCAACAACTTCTACCGCAGGTACAGCCTGGGGGACCGAAACGGGGGCCTCGCCTTCCTCGGGCAATTCGATAGATTCCTTGGCCAGCATTTCCGGGGGTAGCGCATCAGAAGCCGGTTCTTCTGGTTGTGGCAAGTTCGATGTCTGTTCTTCTGGCACCTGCGCATCAATCACAACAGTTTTATATTTGGACAAATCAACGAGCGACAGGCCAACCGGACGCTTGACCTGCTCGAAATCTTGCACGGCTTCTGCGGAAAAACCGTCGTCGTAATCATTAACCACATCCATGGTATCGGCTGACCAATAGGGCTCATTCTCCGGATCCCGTAGCAATCCATCGAGATAGGCGTCAATCGCTGCATCCTGATCGGCAAGCCCCAAGGGATGTGCGTGTTTGTCATGCGGATCTGCGTGATGAGTTTTCATGGCATCACCCCTTCGACCAGACCATTGGCGGTGATTTTCGTGCTGGCCGACCCGGACCGCACCGCCACATTGCCCGATGCGGGTTTGGGTTTTTGCAACAGGGTTAACAAATGGACATACGCCAGACTTCCGCGGCTTTCCGGTTGCAGGTAGGACAAGGGCTTACCGAGACGACTGGCTTCACGAAACAGCGTGTCGATGGGCACAAATTCAGACCAAACCGATCCGTGATATCGATCCTGCAAGACCTGCAATGTGTCGCGGGAAGCACGCGTGCGCTGATCGTACATTGTCGGGATGATCAGATAGTCCAGGCGTTGTTTGCGTGAGCGCTGCACCATGCCCAAGGTCTTGAGCATCCGCTCCAATCCCTTCAGGGCAAGGAATTCAGTCTGCACGGGAATCAACAGAAACTGGGCGGCGGCAAGCGCATTGACCATCGTCACCCCGAGAATCGGTGGGCAGTCGATAATCACGGCATCAAACTGATCGCTCAGGGTATCCAGAGCGCGCTTGATCACCAGCCCCATGCCTTCCTGTTTGCCCAACTGGCGATCCAGCGTCGCCAAAGCCGTTGCCGCAGGCATGAGACTGATGTTTTCGAATGCGGTGGGATGAATCACGCGAAGCGGATTGAGCACGGCCCCTTCCGCCGCCGCCTTGAACAACGAGTACACACTCGCCCCGGGGGCATCCGGCTCCATGCCGAAATAGGTTGTCATCGAGCCATGCGGATCGATGTCGATCAGCAGAACTCTTTGTCCTTGCTGCGCCAGCAAACCGGCCAGGGAAACACTGGTTGTGGTTTTACCGACACCGCCTTTCTGATTTGCTACGGCCCAGATATTCATCGCACACTCCTGGATATGGCCGCGCCCACTTCTTTGAGCGGCAACACGGCCTCGGTCAAGCCCGCTTTGGCAACGGCGGCGGGCATGCCATAAATCACGCTGCTGGCCTGATCCTGCGCCCAGACATGACCGCTGGCCGCCCGGACCACCCGCGCGCCTTCGGTGCCATCATCGCCCATACCGGTAAGCACAACGGCCAGCACATCGGGACCAGCCGCCTGTGCGGCCGATTGGAACAGGAAACTGACGCTGGGGCGAAAATTCTCGCCCGCAGCAGGTTCCCGTTCAGCAAAGACCAAAGCACCCGCCCGACACTGAACCTCACCATGTTTACCACCGGGTGCAATATACGCCGTACCGGCAACCAGAGGCATACCATCCTTTGCCTCAACCACCTTCAACGCCATGCTGCCGTTCAAACGGCTCGCGAACGGGCCGGTAAAGGAAGCAGGCATATGCTGGGCAATCACGATGGGTACAGGGAAATTGGCCGGAATCTCTTGCAGTACAGCCTGCAAGGCGGCCGGGCCGCCGGTAGAAGACCCGATCACAACGAGCCCGCGACGACCGATAACGCCTTGCTCTGCATGATGTGCAGCCTCAATAGATGGCTCACGCGCGGCTGCCTGAGTCAAAATCGCCTGGCGCTGTTTACGCGCCGCCAACAGACGCAACCGGGTTGTGAGCAGACGCGCACCATCGCCCAGAGCTTCCTTGGCATCGCTCGAACTTTTGGGATAGAAATCGACGGCACCGGCATCCAGTGCCTCAAGCGTTGCCACGGCACCCGCCTTGGTCAGCGAGGAAAGCATCATGATCGGCGTCGGGCAACGATTCATGATCTCCCGAACGGCAGAAATACCGTCCATGATCGGCATTTCCACATCCATCGTAATGATGTCGGGTTTGAGCTGACAGGCCTTGAGAATCGCTTCCCGACCATTGGCGGCTTCACCGACAACGGTCAGCCGATCGTCAGCCGAAATCAATTCCCGAAGTGCGCGGCGGAAGAAGACCGAATCGTCAACAATCAGAACGCCGACAGTCATGATGCTATGCCACCACCTTGAGCTTGGGTTTCGACCGTGCCGGAATATGGCGACGCATCAATCCGGGCAAATCGAGGATCAGCGCGATATGACCATCACCCGTGATCGTCGCTCCGGCAAAGCCGCCCACGTTATGCAGCAACTCGCCGAGCGGTTTGATCACCACTTCTTCCTGACCGATGACGGAGTCCACCACAAGTGCGATCAACTGAGCGCCCACTTGAACCATGACCACCAGATCGGTTGCACCACGGCCTGTCAGCGTTTCGCCCTTGAGCGCCAGCCAATGATTCAAACGATACAGCGGCAACGCGCGATCGCGCACGATAATGGTGGCCTGACCATCGACCACATTGATCTCTTTGTCGGCCATTTCGAAAATCTCGGACACAATGCCCAAAGGAATCGCGTATTTACGCCCGCTGACCACCACCATCAAGGTCGGCAGAATGGCCAGCGTGAGGGGCACCTTGATATTGATGGTCGTACCCACGCCCTGTTCCGATTCAATGTTGATCAAACCGGACAAACGCGTGATCGCCGTCTTGACCACATCCATACCCACACCACGGCCGGAAATATCCGAGATTTGATCCTTGGTGGAGAAACCGGGCAAAAGAATCAACTCGAAGCACTCCTGCTCGGTTAACCGTGAAGCGGCATCCTGAGTCATCAGGCCCTTTTCAACGGCTTTGCGACGCAGCACTTCGGCATTCATGCCTGCGCCATCATCACTGATCGACAGGCGAATATGATCACCCTCCTGTGCGGCGGAAAGCGTGACGGTTCCTTGTGCCGGTTTCCCCTGTGCTTCCCGCACGTCGGGCATTTCGATGCCGTGATCCACCGAATTTCGCACGAGGTGAATCAACGGATCGGCCAGTGCCTCGACCAGATTTTTGTCCAGATCGGTATCCTCGCCGATCAGCACCAACTCGACCTGTTTGCCGAGCGCGCGGGCCGTATCGCGCACCACGCGTGGAAAACGACCGAATACCTTCTTGACCGGCTGCATACGGGTTTTCATGACCGCGCCTTGCAGGTCGGAAGTCACCATATCCAATGTGGCGATGACCTGGGTCACCTCTTCGTTTTCGAAACTGAGCTTAAGCGTATTCATCCGGTTGCGAACCAACACCAGCTCGCCGACCAGATTCATGATGAAGTCCAGCCGTTCCGTATCCACGCGCACGGTGGTTTCCTGTTTGGGCGCTTCTACCACGTGTTGTGGCTTGTCTTTTTCCGGCGCCGGTTTGGCCCTGTCGACAGGGGCGGTTGCCGAAATGGGTTGGGCGGACGCCATATCAACAGGTGCAGGTTCGGTCGACTTTTCGACTGTTTTTTTCGCCGGGGCTGCCTCGGTTTGCGTCACGGACACACTGGTAGGCCCCTGCCCTTTCCCGTACAAGGAATCCAGCACACGTTCAAACTCTTCATCGGTAATCTCATCGCTCGCAGCCGATGCTTCCGCCGACGGTTTTGACTCTGCGACGACAGCCTGGGGAGAAAAATGACCTTTACCATGCAAACGATCGAGCAGTGCTTCAAATTCTTCATCGGTAATCAAATCGTCGGCAGCCGAAGCATCTGTTTGAGCCTGAACCTGGGTCTGCTCTGCCGATTCGAGATCACGCAACATCTGATCGAATTCGGAATCGACAGAAGAACCGACAGGAGGCTGAGTGATATCCGGTTGCACGACGGGTGCGGGCTTTGCCTGGGTTGGCGGGACGGCAGGAGCAGCATTCGCCTGCGGTGCTGTCAAAGAGGGTTTCTGTGAGCTGGAAAGTGCCTCGATTTCCTTTAGAAAGGGCGCTCCGACCGAATCGGGAAACTCGCCGGCACGCAGGTTGGCGAACATGGTGTTGAGCGCGTCGAGCACCCTTAGCATCACATCCATGATGGCGGGTGTCACTTTGAGTTCGCCGTTGCGTAATAAATTAAAGATATCCTCGGCTCGATGACATACCTCGACCAGCGGCGTTACTTCAAGAAAGCCAGCACCGCCCTTGATGGTATGAAAAGCACGGAAAATGGCATTGAGCAGATCCTTGTCGTCCGGCATCTGCTCCAAGCTGACCAATTGGGTATCCAGTGCGTCCAGCAACTCACCCGCTTCAATCAGAAAGTCCTGCAACAGTTCATTGTCTGCATCGAATGCCATCGCCTAAATCCTCTGTGCGCTGCGCTAAAACTCGGTCAAAACCCCAGACTGGCCAACAGGTCATCCACATCATCCTGGCTTTTCACCACGTCTGATGAGGCTTTGGGTAAAGCAGGCCCCGTGCCTCTTTGCAGATCCTCAGGCATATCGCCGTCCTTTTTCTGCCTGTCGCCCGAAACGGTCTCGGGGCTGGTGAGATGCAGCAGACTCACCATTTTTGATTCAAGCTGCTCGAGCAGGTTGATGACTCGCATCAACAACTGACCGGACAAATCCTGGAATTCCTGCGCCATCATGACTTCCGTAAATTGGCTTTTGAGCGTATTACCACTACCCAGAACCGAATCGAGATAGTCTGAAATGGTGTGGATTACCTCAACCAGCCTTCGGTTATCGGCCTCCCTTTGTGCAACTTGAGCCAATTGTTGTTGCAACCGTTCGGAACGCTCGATAAGCCGTTCCGTCACCGGGAATGCTTCCTCGGCCAGAGCCAGGGTGCGTGTTGCCGCCTGCTCGGTCAGAGAAATCACATAACGCAACCGATCCCGGGCATCGGGCATCTCGGCTTCGGCCATGCGGTCCAGACGTTCATCCAATGCAAACGCCATCAAGGCTTCATGGACTTCACGCGTCATCAACCCTACCTGCTCGAACACCGGTTGCCGCTGACCTGCGGTCAGTGCGGCCAGTTGACGATCAAAATCAGCTTCGTCACCCGCCTCAGCCGCCGCGAGCAAAGCTCTGGCCTGGTTCAGTCGGACACGTTTTTCTTCTTCATCCATTTAGATGCATTCCTGAACAAATCCCGCGCTTCCAAACATGCGATCACAGCGGGGATGGTTAAACATGACAAGGCCGCGATGACAGTCCGAAGCGAAAAACGCGAGTGGGTCAGCTTTGGACCCGCTCGAAAATCTTGTCGATCTTTTCTTTCAGAGTCGGGCCATTGAAGGGTTTGACGATGTAACCATTTACCCCGGCTTGAGCCGCCATGATGATCTGTTCCCGTTTGGCCTCGGCGGTCACCATCAGCACGGGCAAGGTCGACAAGGCCGGATCGGCCCGCACCGCTTTGAGCAAGTCGATCCCCGTCATACCCGGCATGTTCCAGTCGGTCACCAGAAAATCAAAATGCCCGTGTTTGAGCATCGGCAACGCTGTTGTGCCGTCATCGGCTTCTTCAATATTGCTAAAACCAAGGTCCTTCAGCAGGTTTTTAATAATGCGCCGCATGGTGGAAAAGTCGTCCACCACGAGGATTTTCATGTTCAGATCCATTTATATGGCCTCTATGTCATCAGGATTTTGGTGAATCATGCGTGTTGTCGGCAGAACGTGCCAATTGTTTAATTTTAAGGCTGGATTAACGCCAATCCTTGAGTGAGGATTTTAGCCGCAGGATAGCCTTGTTTTGAATCTGGCAAACGCGGGATTCAGATACGCCGAGAACCGCACCGATTTCTTTCTGATTCAATTCATCGACGTAGTAGAGCGACATCACCAATCGCTCGCGTTCGGGCAGGGCCGCAATATGCAGGGCAAGGTCTTCATGAAAACGCTCATGGCCCAAGTGCTGATCGGGTTGATCCCGGTGATCGACCACATCGATGGTTTCGTTGTGCTCTTCGCCACCGGCGTCAAGTGGGGTGAGGCGCACCTGAACCGAATCGTTCAATGCTTCGTAATACTCATCGAGGCTGATACCCAGAAGTGCGCACACGTCGGCATCCTTGGCCTCGCAACCTGTCCGTGTTTCGATTTCGTGCACGGCCTGGGCGATTTCCCGATGTCGCCGGTGTACGGAACGCGGCGCCCAGTCGTTGCGACGCACTTCGTCGAGCATGGCCCCACGAATGCGGATACCGGCATAGGTTTCAAACGAAGCACCCTGGGTGGCGTCGTAATGATTGGATGCTTCGAGCAGACCGATCATGCCCGCCTGAATCAGGTCTTCCGCCTGAATATGGTCAGGGAGTCGGTTCATCAGGTGGAAAGCGATTCGTTTCACCAGGCCCGCGTGTTCGGCGACCACCGTTTCGGCACCACCACGCTGCACATTGGTGTACATGGCTCGTACATTCATTAGAAAGCTTCTATATCCATTTCTGAATTGAGGAGTCGTTCAATGAAAAACTGCAGGTGCCCCTGCACACCACGCGGCTCGGGCCAACGACCGATCTGGTCGGCCATTTCGACGAAAGCGCGGGATGACCGCGCACCGCCGAAGACTTCAATGACCGGCTTCTGACGTTGAATCGCACGACGAAGATACTCGTCGAAGGGCACCGAGCCCAAGTGAATCAGCGTCACATCCAGGAAACGGCTTGCCGCCACGTTGAGCTTTTCAAACAAACGTCGACCCTCGATCGCGTCACGAACCATATTTGCCACGACCTGAAACCGTTGAACGCCATGATCGCGCGACAGCACCTTGATCATGGCATAGGCATCGGTGATCGACGCCGGCTCATCGCAGACAACGACGACGACATCATTGGCTGCCTGCGCAAAACGGATCACAGAATCGGCAATGCCGGCGGCCGTGTCAACCACCATGATATCAACCGGGCGTTGCAGTCCGGCAAAAGCGTGGATCAAGCCCGTATTTTCGGCTGCGGACAACTCCGCCATGTGCTTGATTCCACTGGCAGCGGGCAGAACACCAATGCCTTGCGGCCCTTCGAGCACAATATCGTCGAGCGAGGCTTCCCCCGAAAGCACGTGGCTGAGATTCTGACTGGATTTGAGCCCCAGCAACACATCCACATTGCCCAAACCGAGGTCGGCATCCATCAACACCACCCGCTGCCCACGTCGGGCCAGGGCGACCGAGAGATTGACCGACACATTGGTTTTCCCGACACCGCCTTTGCCGCTGGTCACCGCGATCACGCGAACAGGTTGGTTTTGCATGAATCTCTGCCTGAAAAAGAGGGTCAGGTCTCATCGAGAACCTGACACGGAAATTTACGCCCCGACCGACCAGGAAACGGACTTGCTGCCGGGGTGCGATGCTTCGGCACGTGCTCGTTCGTCTTGGCCAAGTTCGATGGCCTGCTTGATCATATCGGCTGCGACCGGATACCACAGATCTTCCGGCACCCGCTGGCCGACACCGGCGCAAACCAACGGCAAACCGCCGTGAATCAGGGCGGCCAAGGCGCCACCGAGCAGGACGGTCTCATCCAGCTTGGTCAAAATCATACCCGCAAGCGGCAACACTTGAAAACGGTTAATGGCATCGACCATCGCGCTGTACTGCGCCTGCGCCGACAAGACCAGCAAAACGTTCAGCCGCTCGTTGATGACCGGCAGATTCTTCAATGCATCCATCATGTGCATGTCACGCGGGGACATCCCGGCCGTGTCGATCAATACCAGGCGTTTGGACGAAACCGCGGGCAACAATTCCGCCAGATGCTGCTCGTCACGAGCGACATGCAGGGGAACGTTCAAGATACGGGCGTAGTTGCGCAGTTGCTCCTGAGCACCGATCCGGAACCGGTCCGTGGTGATCAGTGCAACAGAATCCCGCCCGTGGGTGAGCACTGCCTGTGCCGCTATTTTGGCCAGTGTGGTGGTCTTGCCCACACCGGTCGGCCCGATGAAGGCAAACATCCCACCCTGCATGAAGGCACTTTGCGCCGGTGTGGCGATTTTTTCCCCGAGTGATTTGAGTGCGGCGGATAAAGCTCGATCCGGCGCCTTTCGTGCGGCATCCTGCGCCAATTTTTTGGCCAAGCCCTTGGGAATGCCCAGGGTTTCCAGTCGCTCGCAGGTTTCCAGTTCTGCGGGGTGAGCGGCACTGTACCGATGCCATTCCAGCACGTCGAGCTGTCGCTCGAACAGTGCCCGCAACTGCCCCACTTCGGCCTTGAGCTCGTTGAGGGCTTCGGGCGGCCTGGTATCGGAAGTTTCGCTGCGCCAATGACCACGCAAATCTCGCGGCTCGGCTCGTGACGCTGAGGATTGTGCCTTGCTGGAAGAGTTGACTTGCTTTGAGTCGTTGAACTCGGCCAAGGCTTCGGCAAACGGATCTTGAATCGGATCTGCCGCCGAAGATAAACCTGCGGGCACGCGCGCGGACGCTTGTTCCGCTACCGGAGGTTGTTCCTGCATTTGTCGCCGCTGACGGGCCGCCAATAAGTCGGCGGTCACTCGATTGGGTTCGGTCGCAACGGCGGATTTTTCCGAAGATATATGTGAAGGTGGCGCCAGATCAACCGGTGAACTGCCAGCCACTCGATACGGCGCCTGTCGGCCCGCATCACGGCGAATGGCTTGCTCATCAAAATCGATGGCCGCAACCAACTCCACACCCTCCGGGCAGGGACGATTGGACAGGATCACCGCGTCGTCGCCAAATAATTGACGAACCTGCCGCATGGCCTCCCGCATATCACCTGCAATAATTCGCTTGATTTTCATACCCTAGCTCCCTCGTGCTTGATGCCGGCCCCGTAAACCGCCAGCGAACGCCGTTAAGCGACCGCTCGCTGATTCCCGACACTGGCCACGACCTTGATATCTTTGTTGTCCGGTATTTCGTTGTAGCTCAATACATGTAACTGTCGAATGGAGTAACGCACCATTCGTGCCAACCAGCTACGAATTTGCGGGGCGACCAGCAAAATGGAGGGTTGCCCCACCTGCTCCTGCTTTTCCGCCGCTTCACGCAGGGATTGATGCAGGCGTTCGGCCAGACCCGGCTCGATACCCGGCGTGCCGTCCTGCCCCCCATTGGGCCGCTGTGTCGAGTTGAGCAAAAGCTGTTCTAGCTGCGGGTCGAGCGTGATGACCGGCAGGGTGGGCGACAGGCCGTTGATGTGCTGAACGATCATCCGGCCTAGGGCGATCCGCACGACTTCGGTTAATTGGGAAACATCTTGCGTATGCTGCCCGTGACGCGCCAACGTTTCGGCGATGGTTCGAATGTCGCGAATCGGCAACCGTTCTTCCAGCAGGTTACGCAGCACCTGAACGATCGTGGTCATCCCGAGCGTTTTCGGCACCAGATCCTCGACCAGCTTGGGCGCGCCCTCCTTCAAGGTATCGATCAGCTGCTGGGCTTCTTCATAACCGAACAGATCGGCGGCGTTCTCGGTGAGAAGCTGCGACAAGTGCGTCGCGATGACGGTGGCAGGATCAACGACGGTATAGCCCATGGCCTGCGCGTGTTCCTTGGTATTGCGCTCGATCCAGTACGCTTCGAGACCGAATGCCGGGTCGATGGTCTTGATGCCCGCGATCGGGCCGGAAACCTGACCGGGATTGATGGCCATATCCCGGTCTGCATAGATTTCTGCCACGCCCATCGGCACCCCGTTGATGCTGATTCGGTATTCACCCGGTTTCAGATCGAGATTGTCGCGAATATGCACGGCAGAAACCAGAAACCCCAGATCCTGCGATATTTTCTTGCGTACGCCCTTGATCCGCGGCATGAGTTGCCCGCCTTGGTTGCGATCGACCAAGGGGATCAGGCCGTAACCCACTTCAAGCCCGATCACATCGACTGGCGGCACATCGTCCCAAGTCAATTCTTTCAGTTCCGGTTTTTTATCGGGAACCGCCTGCTGCTGGGCTTCTAGCTGAGCCTTTTCCTGCTTCTTGCGTGCAATCAGGTAGGCACCCGTGCCTGCGAGTGCGGCAAGCGTCAAAAAAGCGACATTCGGCATACCGGGAATGACGCCCAGTCCAGCCATGAGCCCGGCAGCCACACCCAACACGCGTGGGTCGGAAAACATCTGGGTTTGAACCTGCTTGCCCATATCCTGCGATGAAGCCACCCGCGTCACGATAATGGCGGTAGCAGTCGAGATCAAAAGTGATGGGATCGTTGCGACCAGACCGTCACCGATGGTCAGCAGAACATAGGTTTGCGCGGCTTCTCCGAACGGCATCCCATGCTGCAACACACCAATGAGCAGACCACCGAATACGTTGATGAAGACAATCAGAATCCCCGCAACCGCATCCCCGCGGACGAACTTGCTGGCACCATCCATCGAACCGTAGAAGTCGGCTTCGGAGGCGACTTCTTCACGCCGGAGTTTTGCCTGTTCCTGATTGATGATGCCCGCGTTCAGATCCGCGTCGATCGCCATCTGCTTGCCGGGCAAGGCATCCAGGGTGAAGCGCGCGGTCACTTCGGAAACCCGGCCAGCGCCCTTTGTGACCACAACAAAGTTGATCAGCATCAGGATGATGAACACGACGATACCGACTGCGTAGTTGCCACCGATGACAAACTCACCGAATGAACCGATGACATGACCGGCTGCTTCCGGGCCATTCTGGCCGTGCAAGAGCACAACGCGGGTGGATGCGACGTTCAAGGCCAGCCGCAACAGGGTCGCCATGAGGATGACGGTTGGGAATACGGCGAAATCCAGCGGCCGCATCACGTAGATGGTGACCATCAGGATCACGATGGAAAGCGTGATATTGAAGGTGAACAAGGCATCGAGGGCCAGTGGCGGCAGGGGCACGACCACCATGGCCAACAGCATGACGATAATCAGCGGCGGGCCGATGCCCTGACCGCGGTAACTGCGGATACCCTGCCCCGCAGAGCGCCAGTCCAGTGATGCGAGTAATGCCTTCATTTCTTATCCTTATTTGGCCGGAGTCTATGTGGATCGGCCATCCGGCCCGGCCCGGAATTCATCTGGAACCGATGGATCCGGTCGTTCCGGCGGAGCCGACGCGCCCTTCACCTGGAACACGTAAGCCAGTACTTGGGCGACGGCGACATACAAGCCCGAAGGGATTGCGTCTCCCACCTCCACATGAGCAAACAAGGATCGTGCCAACTGAGGTGACTCAAAAAGCGGGACATGATTGGCATTGGCGATTTTTCGGATCGTCATGGCCATTTCATCGGCCCCTTTGGCGACGACGGTCGGCGCGGCGTCCGAATTCGGCTGATACTTCAACGCGACCGAGAAGTGAGTCGGGTTGGTGATGATCACATCGGCGGTCGGCACGGCTTCCATCATCCGTCGCTGAGCCATTTGGCGCTGCAACTGCCGTATCTTCTGCTTAACCTCCGGCTTGCCTTCCACTTCCTTGTATTCATCGATCATTTCCTGGCGGGTCATCCGCAGGCCCTTCTTGTATTCATAAATCTGGAACGGCACATCGATCATCGCGACCACGAGCAGCCCCAAAGACAGGCCCAGAAAAGACCAACTCAACAATGTGCCGGCGCGTGCCAACCCGGCTTCCAGCCCCATCAGACCCAAGCCGACAAAGTCCTTTTCCATTGCTTTGAACAGGCCGATCGCGATTGCGGCTATCAGGAAAAACTTGGCCAAAGTCTTGAGCAACTCAACCAAAGACTTCATGGAAAACATGCGCTTGAATCCCGGTAATGGATTCAGACGATTGAATTGGGGCGCCAAGGCCTGAGTGGAAAAATTCCAGCCGCCAACCAGAAGCGTCGATGAAACAGCCAGCACGACGGCGGCCAGAAAGAAGGGCAACAGGGCAAGAAAACCTTCGGCGAAACTCAAGGCGAGACGATGAAACATCGTCGCCGGGTCCATGATCTCGGCACGGCTCAGCGTGAAAGCTTGGCGGAACATTTGTGCAAGACTGGAGAGCATGTGCCCGCCCATCACCAGAAAAACAATGGCGGAACCTGCCGTCAGCGCCAATGAACCCAGCTCACGCGAGCGCGCGACCTGCCCTTTCTCGCGCGCTTCGCGGAGGCGTTTTTCACTGGGTTCTTCGGTTTTTTCCTGACCGTTCTCGTTCTCAGCCACTAAGGTTGCCTCAACAGATCACTAATAAACTGAAGTGTCTGCTGCAGGAAGTGTTCCAGATTCGGCACCCAGGTCGGGCTGGAAACCAGAATCAGGAAGAAGCCGATAAGCAAAGTGGCCGGAAAACCGATCGAGAATATGTTGAGTTGCGGCGCGGCGCGCGTGATGACGCCCATCGCCAGATTGACCATCAATAGACTGATAATGACCGGCAAGGCAATCAAAATGGCATTGATGAACATGGACTGCCCGAAACCGACGACACGCCAGAACGTTTCCGGCGAGAGCCCCACCGGGGCAATCGGCAGCCAGACGAACGAATCCGCCAGCATTTTGACGATCAATGCCGGGCCGTCGAGCGAGATGAACAGCAAGGTGGCCACCACCGTGAGGAACTGGGACACAATCGGCACGCTGACGCCGTTTTGCGGGTCAACCGTTTGCGCGAAACCAAGCCCCATGCCCAATGCCATGGATTCACCGGCGACCACAAATGAACTCACGATCAACCCCAGGACAAATCCCATGGTCACGCCAATGATGATCTGCTGCGCCACCAGCAATATACCGGCAACGGACAATGGATCGATCGTAGGGACGGGTGGAAGTGTCGGCGCGATGATCAGGCTGAACACCAAGGCGGCGAGAATACGCCAGCGCTTGGGCACACCCCGCGCGCCGAATATCGGCACTACCATCAGCAATGCAGCCACCCGGACGAGGACCCAGACATAGCTCCCCACCCATCCCATGACTTCCGCTAAGGAAAGGGTCATGACATCAGCCGATCAGCCCGGGAATTCGATGAAACAGGTCGGTGGTAAAATCGACCAGCAGGTGCAGCATCCACGGGCCTGCCAGCAATATGGCCAGAACCACTGCGAACAGCTTCGGGATGAAGCTCAAGGTCATCTCGTTGATTTGCGTCGCCGCCTGGAACATACCGACCAATAACCCTACCGCCAGCGCGGTCAACAGAATCGGCATGGACAGCAGCAGGATGATGACCATCGCCTGACGGGTAAGATCGAGAACGGTATCCGGGCTCATCTATCTCTCCTGAAACCAGTTGTCTGGCTTCTAGCTGCCAAGTGGCGCACCCATATAAAAGCTCGAAGCCAGCGTGCCCATGATCAGCGTCCAGCCATCAACCAGAACAAAGAGCATGAGCTTGAAGGGCAAGGACACGATCATGGGCGAAAGCATCATCATCCCCATCGACATCAGGACCGATGCCACGACAAGGTCGATGATCAAAAACGGAATGAAAATCAAAAAACCGATCTCGAAAGCGGTTTTCAGTTCCGACGTGATGAACGCAGCCATCAGGACGGTGTACGGCACATCCTTTGGCGTCTCAAAGGCCGGGTAATGACCAATATTCTGGAACAATGCGATATCCGACTGGCGGGTCTGGTTGAGCATGAATGTTCGCAGGGGTTCCGCCGCTTTTTCAATGGCAACATTCGCCGTAATTTTCTGATCCATATAGGGTTTGATGCCCTCGTCATAGGACTTTTGAAACACCGGCGCCATGATGAACAGCGTCAGAAAAAGCGCCAGACCGATCAGTATCTGGTTCGATGGCGTTTGTGTCAGTCCCAACGCCTGGCGCATCAAGGACAGCACGATAATGATCCGGGTAAACGAAGTCATCAGCAGCAGCAACGACGGCAGCAAAGTCAGTACCGTCATCAGTGCCAGAATCTGCAGGGTCAGGCTGTACTGGGTTTGAGCGCCATCTGTCGTCAGCGTGACCGCCGGCAAACCCGGTGCGGCCATCGCCTGGGTCACCACGGGCGCGGCATGAGCCAGATTCGTGGTGCAGAAAAACAAGCCCGCAATCAACAACAAGAGCCACCCGAAACGAGATGCAAGCAGTCGGCTCATCTTTTCGCTGCTCATGGGGCATTTCTCATTGGCTGCTTTCCCGTTTTACACCGGAAGTATCCACCGTTCCGCCCGCCGACGGACTCTGAGGCATATGATTTTTCATCAGTTGCGCGAAAGCTCCTTCGAGCGGGTTGGATTTTGAAATCACATCCGGCGACAAGGGCGGATCGACCCAGCCCAGCGGTTCGATGTGGCCTTGCGAGACGCCCAGCAGCATCTGTCGCTCACCAACCGCAATCAGCAGGACGCGCTCACGAGCGCCCACCGGCATTTGCGCCAGCACATTCAACGGGTAGCTGCCCGTGCGTCCATTGAAGCGCCCCGTTCGCTTGAGCAACCAGACGACGACGAACATCAGGGCGAGCACAATCACCAGGCTGAAAACCAGCTTCAACAGATAGCCGGAACTCAATGGATCAAATAACCCGGGTTTGGGGCTGATGGGGCTGGCTACTGATTCAGCCGCATGGTTTACGGCGGGTGTTGCGGGTGCCACTTCGGCGGCCAATGCGGCAAAAGGGTTGCCGATCATGAAAGCCAAAGCCAGAAAAATCAGGTGCAGGGGCAATCGCCGTTTCGCATGGAAATAACGTCGTAACCACCCAGCGAAGGAATCGCCACGCATCAAGACAGCCCGCTGCAGGCGGAACGCAAACTTCCGACTCAACGCAGTTTTCTCAGACGCTCGGCGGGACTGATGACATCGGTCAGGCGTATGCCGAACTTCTCGTTGATCACCACGACCTCTCCCCGGGCGATGAGGGTGCCATTGACCAGCACGTCCAGCGGTTCACCCGCCAACCGGTCAAGTTCGACGATCGAGCCCTGATTGAGTTGCAGCAGGCTCCTGATGTTCAGGCTGGTACGACCGATTTCCATGGAAAGCGTGACCGGCACATCCATCAACACTTCAAGATTAATGGGGTTTTCTTTGCCATTCGATTTGCCAGCCGACTCGAACTGATCCAGCGGGGGAACCGTGCCCCCGGACTTGTTTTCGCCAGACTCCACCTCAGCCTGTTCGGCCATCGCCGCAGCCCAATCGTCCATTGAATCGTCAGTTTGTTCGGTATTTTCTGCCATGTCTTTATCCTTAACTTCAGGTCACGCGTTCACGACGCGATCAATCGGTGGATTCGTCACTCTTTTGTTTGTGCTTGTTGCGCAGCAAATCATTTGGTCGCACGATGCGTTCGAGGCGTTCCTTGACGGGGGCCTCGATCCGAACGGATTTATAGCCCCGGTGAACACCCAGTTTTCCTTGATACAACGGTAGCCCCTGTGCGGTGAGCACAACGTGCTCGGGCATCTCGAAAGGCAGCACATCGCCAACTTTCATTTGTGCGATATCGGCGAGTGACATGCGCATTTCACCCAATTGGGCAACCAGCTCGATTTCTGCCAGGCCCAGCTCCCGCTTGAGCGCCTGGGTCCACCGTTCATCAACCTCCAGACGATCGCCCTGCATGCCGCCATCCAGCAAATCCCGGATCGGTTCGATCATCGAATAAGGGAAAACGAGATCAAACTTGCCGCCACCGCCCTCGACCTCAATCCGGAAGCTGTTCACCACAACAACCTCGGTGCCGGAGACAATATTCGCCAGTTGCGGATTCATTTCGTGGCTGACGGTCTGGATATTCACCGGATAAACCGGACTCCATGACCGCTGTACCTCATCGATTGCCTGTTCCAATACCCGGGTAATGACGCGCAATTCGGCCGGAGTAAAGTCACGCCCCTCGATTTTGGCGTGCATCCCGAAGCCGCCGAAGAAGTTGTCCACGAGCTTGAATACGAGTTGCGACTCCATCATGAATAGCCCGGTACCCTTCAGGGGGCGGACATGCACCAGCGTCAGAGAGGTGGGGACATAAAGCGCATGCGAGTACTCCGAGTACTTCATCATCCGCACGCCTTCGATGGAAATATCGACCGTGCGCCGCAACATGGAGACCAGACGGATACGGAAGTTTCGGGCGAAACGCTCATTCAGCATTTCCAGCGTAGGCAACCGGCCACGAACAATGCGTTCCTGCGTGGTTAAATCGTAGGATCGGGCTTCGTTGGGATTACCAATCCCCTCCTCCGTGGCCACATCGCCTTCGTCCACGCCGTTGAGCAGCGCGTCGATTTCATCCTGCGAAAGTACATCCACACTACTCACGCATACTCCCTACTGCATCAGCAGCTTGGTGAAGTAAACATCATCAATCATATCTTTCTTGCCGGAGCGCTTCTCTAGCACGGCATTGACTGCCCCCTTGAGCTGTTTCTGCAAGTCTTCCTTTCCTTGACGAGTGCGTAATTTTGTTGCGTTCACGTCGCTCAATACCAGCATGATGTTGTTGATGATTTCAGCACGATTGGTTTTAACCATCGCTTCCGCATCTGGATCATAGGTAATCAGATCGAGCTCGACCTGAAGCAGCTTGGCGTCGTTGGGTTCAGTCAGATTCACCGTGATCGGCTGTCCCAGAGAGACCGTGATCGGTGCACCGTGCTTTTCACCGCCGTCAGCCTTATGATCGCCATCAGCTTTTTGCCCTTGCGCGCTCTGCTCCGTGGTGGCCGCAGCGTGACTGGCATCAGCAGCAGGTTTCTTCAGAAGAAACATCGCACTAATACCGACAGCCACCAGCAACAACACGATGATCACAATCATCAAAATCAGAATCAGTTTACTGCCGCCTTTCGCCTTGGGTGCTTCGTCTGCCGCTTCTTCCGCCTTAGCCATGTCCATTCCCCTCGATCAATGAAAATAAATTCCCGCGTAGCTTAACCGTAGCCTTACGTTTTTTCACCACAAGCCAATAAAACCGTTCTAGGCAGCTGTCTGCTTAAATTTATGTTTGTTATGGTACAAGGACTGATCCGCGCGACGAAACCACTCCTTTTCATCGCTATTTTTTTCCGCTTCCGCCGTTCCGAAGGACGTATGCACGTTAATAAGTTCGCCAGAAGGCAATTTAAGTTCATGAGAATCAAGCCATGATGTCATACGCTCCGTCATTTTTTTGGCGCCGTAAAGATTCGTTGCCGGCAAAATGGCACAAAACTCATCACCGCCAAATCGGAAGGCTTGATCGGTATCACGCAGCACCTGCCGAAGACCATTTGAGAATAACCGAATGGCTCGATCACCTACATCATGCCCCCAGGTGTCGTTGATTGATTTGAGGCCATTGAGGTCCATCACGACCAAGCTTGATTTAATGTTATACCGCACAAAACGAGCCTGCTCTCGGGCAATTTCCGTATCGAAAACCCTACGGTTTTTCAAACCGGTCAATGGATCCTGGTTCGCCTCGAACAAAGCCTTCTGGAATAAAAAAGTATTTCGCAAGGCAAACGCGATGGATTGGGCCACGCGTAACATCCAGGCAGACTCTTCTTCGCTCAGCGAGCGCTCGGCGCACACAGCCAGCTTACCGAGACGCACATCCGCTTGATTCAACTCCAGATTATGCAGGACACATTGACCGTTTGATTCCCTCTGAAAAAAGGGTGTAGACACTTCGTCATGTTCTTGACGCCACAGAAAACCTTCGATCGGCAAGTACTGGCTGACACGCTCATACAACTCGTTGAGCAAGCTGAGCGGGTCCATGCAACGCTGTGCTGCAAACATCAGGTCAATATGGAAGGCCCCTGTTTCTTCAGGCAAATGGCCGCGCCCCTTCGCTACGCCGACCATTGAAGGCAAGCGATAAGAAGTCGTATCGGAGGTATCGCGGATTGTTGTACGGTATGCGGCCATGGTGTGCCCTCACTGACTTTAATCAAACCTGATAGTCAATAAGCACGAGTCATGCCAGAAAGATGAGATTAGAGGGAAATCGGGCTGCCAGGCCCGCATCGAGGGAACAGTACACTAGGCGTATCTAAGCGGACTTGAACAGAACCCGTTCAATGCGCGGTGCATAACGACCGTTGCGAGAAAGCCCATTCTGCTGCCGCGCAATCAACAGCAAGACAGCAGCGAAACCCACCACTGCGCCGCCAATGGCGCCAGCATCGGTAGCCAGAAGGGATTGGCCTATCATCGCGCCGACAATCAACCCCAGTAGTGGAAGCAAATACATGAGTACAGAAGCCTGAACCAAGGCCGCCGCGGGCAACAACAATTGAACATGATCGCCAACCTTCACTGGCAAATCAGTTTGTACACGCACCCTGTGCTGCCGACGATTCAGCGCTTTCTGCATGATACCCACGCCGCATCCACCACGGGAAGAACAAGACTGGCAGCCGCTTTGGCGCTGAGTTTCAATCCATACTCCATCTGCGGCAACAGCAACGACAACACCCTCTTCCTGAATATCGGCGGTATCCGATTTGCTGGATTCCAAACCAGCCAGACGATGTTCTGCATAAGGAACGGAACCGATGGCTGGTTGTTTCAGGCGCGAGGGATCATGGGGCTGATGATTCATTAGCGCGCTTCCTGACTTGGGGACAGCATCGGGTTTCGTTCGCCGCGCTCGGTGTTGGCATCTTTGGCGGGCACGGTGTGTTTGCAAATCTGCTCGACTGCCGCCATGGGCAAGTCACCGATGACGGTCAGCCGCACTGGGCCAACCTGTCGCACGGTGATGTTCATACCGTATTTGGCAGCATCGGGATTAAGCGCCTTGGGTTGGGGCATGTCTTCCACAAAGACAGATGCCGTTGACAGGCCATCGGTCACAATCATGTGTTCGAATCGATGACCGGTAACGGGGTTGGTGCGCCACACTCGACTTTTGGTTGAATACCCCGGCAATTCGGGAGACACGATCCAACCCTGCTCAGGTGCCAACGGCTCGGCAGGCTGTGCCTTGCCACGCTCGACAACCTTGTACCCGGGCGGAATGGTTTGTGGCGTATCCATAGGTATGTCCGGCCAGGCTTCTGTCGGCGTGGTATCACCCCGCGGCCGAAAATGCAGCTCGGTGAAGAAATCATGTTCGATCGGCCGCCCCTGATCACTGTAGATACTCATGCGCAACAGTAGGTTCGACTCGTTGCCAATACACAATTTGTAGCCATAACGAAACTGATCACGCGGAACCAGACCAATCAGCTGACACGCATGATCGGCTACGCGGGAAGCGCCCAGACTGACGATGTGATAATTGGCATCCAGCGCCTCAGGGTGTTCAAAACGCTCGCCAGAAAGGCGTGAACGCACGCCGGGGAAATCACCGAAGACCACTTCCTTTCGCAAAGGCCATGCACATTCGCAGTGGTTGCCGTGCCGGATGACTTCACGCGGCTCACCACTCATGGTTTGCAGACGCTCCTGCTGACCATCGGCAGTCGCGCGATGCCATAGTTTCGTGGTATCGATCTGATCCCCACGCAAATGAACGTAGGTACCGGCATAATCGGTTTTCTCCATGGCCTGAGTCATTTCTTTCAGTAGCTGGATGGCTCCGGGCTCCGAAACCGGCTGAGCGGATGAATCGGCGACAAGAAGCACGCGCGCCTGGAAAGTCCCAGACTCGAGTGTATTCGCCTTAACCGAACCAATAGCAGCCAGCGAACAGAGAAGGCCGATAGAAATGCCTCTTGTCATCCACTACTCCGTTTGAAAGCTGGTCATGCGTAATGAGGGCATTACTTCGGACAGATCGGGAGAAACAGACTCAAAGTGTGTTATCAGATAAGGATCCAATGGCGCCTTGCGTGCGGATCCCCGGGCCCAGCCGGGCAAAATCGTGTCGGGTGTGACCCGGGCCACCACCGGTAAGGCCTGAGCTGAACTGTTTGTGGCTGTGGGCTGCTGCAGATTCGCCGGGACATTCTGGGCCTGCTGAATCAACGCATTCTCCGGTGTATTCTGCGGCATCATCCAGATACCCACCCCAACCAGACCGGCGACGAATGAAGCGGCAATCGCACCGCGCCAGCGATTCATCGAACGACGAACCTGGGATTGCGGGAAGGGCAACACCCGCCCGCCACTCGTTGAAGCCAGATCCTGCGCAAGTTGCTGAGCCTGACCTTCGTCTTGAGCAAGACGGGCCGAAATCAGGGCCGAAACGTCTCGCTTATCCAGTTGTTCCAGACGCAAGGCAGCCCCGATCAACGAATAGCATCGCAGGCTTTGACGTACGTCATTTTCTGCCACAGACATCAGACGATCCGTTTGATGGGGCATGCACTCATCGTCCCACCAGGCTGAAATGGCCTCCTCGGGCGTCGAAGGCAGTGGCATGTGGGCATTATGTTGGGTATTCATCGATTTCCCCCAGATAGAAGGGTTGTGTCAAACAGATTAAGCACGATTTAAAACTCATCCCGGCTCAGGAATCCAACAACGGCTTGATGCGCTCTTCGACCGATTCGCGCGCCCGGAAAATCCGGGATCGCACGGTACCGATCGGGCAGTTCATCACGACCGCAATTTCTTCATAACTCAGGCCTTCCATCTCTCGCAGGGTCAAGGCCGTCCGCAAATCCTCGGGCAGCGCCCTGATGGCGGCCCGAATCTCAGCTTCCAACTCCTGGGTAGCCGCCATATCCTCAGGGCTGGCGTGGTCACGAAGCGCTTCCGGCTCGGGTAATGCTTCATCAGACTCATCTCCGCCGCCAGAGTTCAGTGAAACGGAATAACCACCTCGTGCATCTGCGACCAACTGGTTCTTGGCCGTATTGACCGCAATTCGATACAGCCAGGTGTAGAACGCACTTTCACCCCGGAAATTACCGAGTGCACGATAGGCTTTGATGAATGCTTCCTGTGCCAGATCAAAGGCTTGATCCTGATCGCGAACGAAGCGCCCGACCAGTCGCAGAACGCGATGCTGGTATTTGAGCACCAATAAATCGAACGCACGGCGATCACCCTGTTGCGCGCGCAACACCAATTGTTGATCGGTGGGTTGATCCGTGGCTTGTTCTGTGACCGATGGGGTCGTATCTGTGGCCATAAAGCCTCGTACCGGCGAGCCTCATGGCCCGTTCAAATAAAAAATGCCCACTGTTGCCACTTTAGTACCGCGGCATCGACAGACGCGCATCAACAACGACGACCCAAAGGTCGAAGCAGCCTAGTATACTCGCATCATTCACGTTCAATCGACAAGCCGAAGCAATGCCCCCAATGACTGAAACCCCAGCTGTAGACGTTCTTATCATCGGTTCGGGGGCCGCGGGGCTGACGGCGGCGCTACGCCTACCGACCCACTTGAAGGTCACGTTGCTCAGCAAAGGCGCCATCAATTCGGGCAGCACACCGTGGGCGCAAGGGGGCATCGCGGCGGCGCTGGGTGGTATAGAGGATGTCGAACAGCATGTTCACGATACGTGTCGAGCAGGAAGTGATCTGCCGGATGTCACGGTTGTGCGCCGCGTCGTCGCGTCGGGCGCTCGACAGATCGACTGGCTCCGATCCCTCGGCATGCCCTTTTCCAGCGAAGACGCACCCGGAGAAACCGGAACCGAACAGCTTCACCTTACTCGCGAAGGCGGCCACGGCACCCGGCGCGTCGCCCACGCGGCCGATCATACCGGTCGCACGCTCGTGGAGACCTTGCTCGAAACGGTATACACCCGACCGAACATCACACTGCTGGAACATCAACTGGCTGTTGATCTCATCACCACGCATCGCTTGGGGCTGAACGACCAACCCAACCGATGCGTCGGCGCTTATGTGCTTGATCTGAAATCGGATCATGTGCATACCTTGCGGGCGGGTCACGTCATTCTCGCCACGGGCGGCGCCGCCAAGGCATACCTGTACACCACCAATCCGGACAGCTCGACGGGCGATGGCATTGCCATGGGTTGGCGCGCAGGGTGTCGGGTAGCCAACATGGAATTCATGCAGTTCCACCCCACCTGCCTGTTTGAGCCACGGGCCAAATCGTTCCTGATATCCGAGGCCGTCCGTGGTGAAGGCGGTATTTTGCTGCTGCCCGATGGTACACGGTTCATGCCCGGCTACCACCCGGATGCCGAGCTGGCGCCGCGCGATGTGGTTGCCCGCGCGATCGACTCGGAAATGAAACGCACCGGGGCCGACTGCGTGTATCTGGACATCAGCTTCAAGGGCAAGGCCTTCATAGAACAGCATTTCCCCATGATTCATGCCCGCTGCCTGCAATACGGCTACGACATGACCCGTCAGCCCCTCCCCGTGGTACCGGCGGCACACTATACCTGCGGCGGCATTGTGGTCGACGAGCACGGATGCACGGACATCGCCGGTCTGTACGCCATCGGTGAAACCAGTCATACCGGCCTGCATGGCGCCAACCGTCTCGCCAGCAATTCGCTATTGGAGTGCCTGGTCTACGGTGAAGCGGCGGCGGAAGATATCGCCAAGCGGCACGAGACGGGCAAATCAAAAACCCTGCCGTTGCCCGTCATTCCAGATTGGGATGACAGTCAGGTAACCGACCCTGACGAGGCTGTCATCGTCAGCCACAACTGGGATGAGCTGCGCCGCGCCATGTGGGATTACGTCGGCATCGTCCGCACCACCAAGCGGCTGGAACGCGCCGCACACCGCATTGCGTTGCTCCGGCGCGAGATACAGGATTACTACGCCCACTTCCGCGTCAGCAAAAATTTGCTGGAACTGCGCAACCTGGTCGAAGTCGCGGATTTGATCGTGAAATCGGCACTCGCCCGCCATGAAAGTCGCGGACTGCACTTCACCCGCGATTTCCCCGAACGCAATCCCGAGCTGGCCCACATCAATACCATCTGCAATCCGCAATCTCAGCGGTCCACCACATAAGATCAATAAACCGCAATGGCTTGATGTGGCGGTTGCCAGATCACTCGTTCGAACCTAAAGCCAGCGCAAGAAATGAACTTTTTAGCCATTGAAACGGCCGGGTGCGGCTTGATAATTTAGTCGTGCCTGATGTTCATACCGTAAATCCCCATGCCGTCTTGAACTCAACGACGCCTATTCGATTAACGCCCGATTCGAGCAATCGTTTCAAGCGACGCGACCTAGACCGAACAGCATCCCAGACTGAATCAATTCAGCATGTTAGAAGTCACTCGACTCAGAAAACCTTAAACCTAAAAAGTTAGCAAATATATTAGTTTTTTAAGCAAATAGAAATATATGACATTCATCATGATCCACGCTCAAACCGCCTTTGAGAACACAGACACATCTCATGATTTTTTTGAGGATCAAACAGCATGTTATTACGTAAAACCGCTCTGGCCGTTGGCGCGGCAGTATTCACCTTCGCTTTGGCTGGCTGCAACAGCAGCAGTGACACAACAGCGAGCAACTCAACCCCCAGCGAACCTGGCTCGCCCACCTACTTTGGTTCAACAGTCAATGGCACGGCAACCGCCGACGCTCTTAAAACAGCGACGCCCATCAAACACGTTGTGGTCATTTACAACGAGAACGTCTCTTTCGATCATTATTTCGCGACCTATCCCAATGCAACCAATCCCAAAGGTGAGCCTGTGTTCACCGCTACGCCGGGCACTCCCAGCATCAATGGTTTAAGTGGTGATCTTCTCAGCAACAACCCCAATTACATCAACACACAAAACACAGAAGATGGCAGAACCCCAACCAACCCCTTCCGCATCGACCGTTCGCAGCAAGCCACCTCCGACCAAATTCACGCCTACACAGCGGAGCAACTTGCTTACGATAATGGCAAGGCTGACCTGTTCCCGAAATATACGGGCATCGGCTCAAAAGGGGCGGCTAGCTCGTTTGGCACCAACTGGATGGTCATGGGTTATTTTGATGGTAATACCGTGACTGGCATGTGGAACTATGCGCAAAATTATGCGATGAGCGACAACGCGTACACCGACACCTACAGTCCGTCAACGCCCGGCGCCCTTGCCATCGTTTCCGGCCAGACCAATGGCGTTCAAATCGTTAAAACCACGAAAACACCGTTCTCTTCCACGCCTTCCACCACCAACCCGTACTGGGCGTATGGTTCCTACTATGCAGATGACGGTCAAGGCGGTTACACCATGATCAATGATGTGGATCCCGGCTACGATGCGTGCTCCAGCCCAACCGATCAAGTGATGATGAAAGGAAAGAATATTGGCGATTTACTCAACACCGCCAATATCACCTGGGGCAGCTTCATGGGCGGCTTTGATTTGACCAAAACCAATGCCAATGGCACGACCAGCTGCAAGCGCACCAGCACCTCCTTGGGCAATGTGACTTCCGTGGACTACATCCCACACCACGCCTGGTTTCAGTACTACGCTTCAACAGCAAACCCGACCCACGCACGCCCCAGCTCAACTCAGGCCATTGGTTACTCCTATGAAGCGGATGGCAAAACCAAAGACCCCGCGAACCATGAATATTCGGCCACTGACTTTTTCAATGCCGTCAAAGCGGGCAACTATCCTGCCGTAGCTTATGTGAAAGCACCGGGTTTTGAAGATGGTCACGCCGGCTATTCAGATCCGCTTGATGAGCAGGTGTTCACCACGAAGGTGATTAATTTCCTCATGCAGCAACCAGACTGGAAAAACACAGCCGTCATCATCGCTTGGGATGATTCTGATGGCTGGTATGACCATGCCTATGCCAACCCGACCAACCCGTCGTTCAACAAAGCGGCCGATCAACTCAATGGGCCGGGTGTTTGTGGCACTGGCACACCGCTTGATGGCATCGATGGCAAGCCGGTGAATGGTCGTTGCGGCCCGGGTACACGGACTCCGTTCATCGTGGTATCGCCTTATGCCAAACAGAACTTCGTCAGCCACACCCAGATCTCGCAGGCGTCTGTCGTGAAATTCATCGAGGATAACTGGTTGGGCGGTGAACGCTTAGGCAGCGGTTCATTCGATGCAAACGCAGGTTCAATCATGAATATGTTTGACTTCAAAGCGGCCCCGCGCACCACGCCTGTGCTTCTTGATTCAAGCACTGGCGAACCGAAGCCGTCTTAATCAGCTTGATCAACTGGCTTTTGATCCATCGGGTTAATGATGGGCCACCTCTCGCAAAAAAACCCTCGATACATCGTGATCGAGGGTTATTTATCCCGCTTTATAGCCATCCAACTTTCCATCAATACTGGATCGCTCTGAAGCTTGCTTAACAACACTAGCATTGGGAACAAATAATGAATAGAAGCACAATCACGTGGATGAGTTTGGTTGTTATAGCCCTTTCTGGCTGCTTGTTGGCCTGCAATAGCAATAGTAACGACACGTCGCCAAGGGCCGATGCTTCTGTGCAAACCGATCAACAATATGAACTGGCCACGGGAAAAAATCCTCATCCCGTTAAACTGGTGATACCCAAAGTAAAACCCTTGTCGGCAATGGCTGAACTGGGCAAGTCCATTTTTTACGACAAATCCCTGTCTGGTTCGGGTCAAATATCTTGTGCCACTTGCCATGATCCTCACAATGCCTACGGCCCGCCGGGTGATTTGCCCGTAATGCTGGGCGGGCCACATCTGAACAGCCAAGGCGCACGTGCCGTGCCGAGTCTGATGTACCTGTACCGTCAACCCGCCTTCAGCATCGGGCCTGATCCGTCAGGAGATAGCGACAATGCCCCCAACCTGAACCAGATTGCCAACCATGCCAATCAGGCTCTTCGCCATGACAAAACAGCCAGCCAACCCAATGCTGCCGCCCTGAACATGGTGCCGCAAGGCGGGTTATTCTTGGATGGACGGGTCGATACCCTGCAACAGCAGGCCTATGGCCCCTTATTGAATCCGGTAGAAATGGATGGCGGTTCGGTTCAAATCGTGGCCGCAAAACTGAAAAACGCGCCGTACACTCAAGACTTTGTTGATTTGTTTGGTAATCAGATCGAAAACAACCCCAACATGCAGGTTTCCGAGGCGATGTTTGCCGTCGCTCGCTATCAAGTAGAAGACCCAAGTTTTCATCCCTACAGCAGCAAGTTTGATGCTTGGCTTGAGGGCAAAGCCACCTTCACACCGGCGCAAATGCGGGGTTATTTACTGTTTAACGACCCCAAAAAAGGCAACTGCGCCGCCTGCCATCTCGACCAACCCAGCAAGACGGGCTTACCGCCATTATTGACCGATCATCAATTTGAAGCCTTGGGCGTGCCGCGCAATACCGCCATTGCCGCCAATAAAAATCCAGACTACTTTGACTTAGGCATCTGCGGGCCTTTCCGCAAAGATCTGGCCAAACAAACCCAGTATTGCGGGATGTTCCTCACGCCTACGCTGCGCAACGTCGCTACACGCAAGGTGTTCTTTCACAATGGTTATTACCACAACCTGGACGACGTATTGAAGTTCTACGATTATCGGGATACCAACCCTGAAAGGATTTACCCCACCACTACCGATGGCAAGGTAGAAAAATATAACGATATTCCAACGGCTTATCAGGCCAATGTGGACATGGTAGATGCCCCATTCAATCGCAAACGCGGCCAACAACCGGCATTAACAGAAAATGAGATGCAATATATTGTTGCCTTTTTAAAAACGCTAACAGATGGCTATCGGCAGTAAACACAGCGCGCGCAAATATCGATTCACTCCTCATCCGTGCTGTATGCTTTTTGCAAGCCAAAAAGTATGTTTATCCGCCAATGCACAAACAACACCCCATATCGGGCAACTCACGCACCGTAATGTCCACCCAAACCGGGCCTCATGAACATTTGCTCCCGCAAGTAGCCAAACACAGCCGAAGTGATTGGGGCAAACCGATCACTGACTACAACCGGGCTGCATTTGATCGTGCACAAGGTTGGCTTTCGCAAAAGGAAGGCGGATTGATTCTGGATTCTGGCTGTGGCACGGGGGACAGTTCACGTGCTCTTGCAGAAATGCTTCCGGCACATCAGATCATCGGGATCGACCGCTCGGCGCATCGGCTTTCCCGGCAACGACAGCATACGCCGGAAAACTGCTTGCTCGTACGGGCCGATCTTCTGGATTTCTGGCGGTTGGCTGAGCAAGCAGGTTGGCAACCAGAACGCCATTTCCTGCTTTATCCCAACCCGGAGCCGAAACCCAAACATTTGACCCGACGATTTCATGCGCATCCCATTTTCCCTGTTTTGTTAGCGCTAGGCGGCGCATTTGAGTGCCGGAGCAACTGGCTCATTTATCTGGAGGAAATGGCACTGGCGCTCCAGTACCACCACAAAACTGCACTGATTCAGTCGGTTGACGGCAACGTTCCTCCGTGCTCCCCGTTTGAACACAAATATCGGATCAGTGGTCAACCGTTGTGGCGATTGCAGGCCATGCTTTGATCAGCTTCGGTTCGCTGACGGGATGCTCCGAGCAACTGCCATCACCAAACGCAAATGAACTTGGGGCACCTCGAAAAACCGTCACGGGCTGACGCCAGCTTTGCGTTAGCACCGCCCAACGCAGCAATCGGGGCGCGGGCTGCCGCCAGCTTAATGCGAAGCAGGCGCAAGCCCGCGTTTAGTAGGTTTTTAAAGGTGCCCCTTGATTAATGCCTTTCGAGCGCCTAGGATGAATTCAGTCTTCTCGGACGTGCGTCAGGTTGCTCTCAATCCCTTGAGCCTTAATCTGCGACATTGGGAGGCGCATAAAATGGGTCGTGTGCAGGTCCGCCGCGTCGGAAAGCCTAAAATCCATTGCGTGCCGCCCAGCTTGAACCTCCGGTTCAAGGTCGAAGAGCCGCCAACGGCGTTCTGGAAGACGCTTCATACCTCGTGTCCTGCATCAAAATGCATCTAGACAAAAATCACCTTCGCCGCCAACTTCGCCAAGCCAGAAAATCCTTAACCGGTTACCGACGCGATCGTCAGCAACAACGCATCAGGCATTTCCTTACTGCGATTCCCCAGGTACGCCATGCGCGCCGGATTGCCGCCTACCTGCCATTCGACGGTGAGCCCGATCTATTGCCCTTCATGCGCAGAGTGGAATCCAAAATCTGGCTACCCATGATCCGCTCGGATTGGCATCTGGATTTTCGGCCCACGTGCAAACTCAATGCCTTAGCACGACGACCGATAAACGCTCGCCGCAACCGCTTTGGTATTCTCGAATCCCAACGTCTGCCCATACTGCGCAGCGCGCAGATGGACGTCATTTTGATGCCACTTGTCGGCTTCGACCATCACGGCAATCGACTGGGCATGGGCGCTGGTTTTTATGACCGCAGCCTCGTTGGTCTGCGTCGCCCACGCCCCGCACTTATTGGCATTGCATTCGACTGTCAACAAACAGCCTCTGTACCGGTCGATCCTTGGGATGTACCGCTCGATTACATTGTGACTAATCGCGGTATTATCAAAACCAACCACAACCAAGCAAGGAAACCCGAATGAACCACTGGCTAATGAAATGCGAACCCGATGTCTTTTCGATTGATGATCTGCAACGGCAAAAAGTAGAAGGCTGGTACGGCATTCGTAACTATCAAGCACGCAACATGATGCGCGATGCCATGAAAATTGGGGATCTGGTCTTTTTCTACCATTCCAACGTCAAGGTGCCCGGCATCGTTGGCATCATGGAAGTGATTAGCGCGCCTTACCCCGATCCCACTCAATTCGATCCCAAGCATCGTTATTTCGATCCGAAATCCACACCGGAAAACCCACGCTGGGTGCAGGTGGATGTGCAGTACGTTCGCCATACAAAACGGAACATCACCTTGCAGGAACTTAAAGAAGACGAAGCACTTGAAGATCTGCCCTTGGTGCGACGGGGAAATCGGCTATCCATCATGCCGATCAGTACACAAAGCTGGACACGCATTCTCGCTCGAGAAGATCTAACCGCCGAGTAAGTATCTCCTGCTCTTTGCGGATGAAGTTAAAAAATCTCAGTGCATTACAAAGGTTTTATCCACATCATCCGCAGGTTATGACTGATGAAAAACGATCATCCAGCAAAATGACCGCGTCGACTCAAGCCCGTAATCGGCCGTTTTTCAGAAAGATATAATCCTGAATAATCAATTGGTTATTGCGTGTATTTTTCAGGTGCGATTTGTTGCTTATTTTTTCACCAATTCCTCAACTACTTGATCTCACATGGCTCCGGCAAGATGCCCGTAAACAACCCACAGATTCATCCACAGGTTTTGTGGATAAAAAATCGTTGACCGGGTGCTTGAATTTTTGATTTTTTCTGGACCAAGCCACCCATTCCGATTGGCACGAAAAATCGCATCCTTGAAATCAAATAGTTAAGCCAATATCGACCAATAAACTCAGGAATCCGCTCAATTAGCTCACAATGTTATCCACAGGGCTGAAGATTAAAACGTCGTGCATTCGAACGGCTAACATGAACGCCCATATGGAACAAGAGCGTTCAGGCTCAATCTGAAATTTTAATTATATTAAATAAAAACATAAGGTTATATGCATAATTAAAGCCAGGACGTACATCTGATGATTTTTTGACCAATCGTGCTAAACCATTGATGGCATGGGCTTGCTGATGGTCATCAGACGGTGATGCACGGGGTTATCCACAAAAACTGTGCACAGTTTTTTCTGCGGTAGAAGTCAGAAAAAACCGGGATTCTCATCAGATGAATCAGGCCAAAAACAGGCTGTAAACAGGGTTATTGCTTTCCGGCCAGTAGGGATAGCTCAGTTCATCGAGGTACGTTATGAACTCGTTCATGGCGCCCTGTTCTACCTGAATGCCCACCAGCACACGGCCGTAATCCGCACCCTGATTGCGATAGTGGAACAGACTGATGTTCCAGCGGGCACCCAGATGGGTCAGGAAGCGGAGCAGCGCGCCGGGGCGCTCGGGAAACTCGAAGCGGTACAGACGCTCGTCGCTTATGCCGTGCGCATGGCCGCCGACCATATGCCGCGCATGTAGTTTGGCCATTTCGTTGTCGGTCAGGTCGATCACGGGATAATCGGCATGCACCAGCCGATTGAGGATGGCGGACCGATCCGAGGGTGTATCCAGACGGATGCCCACAAAGATATGCGCCCGTTCCTGATCCGCGTAACGGTAGTTGAATTCGGTAATCTGGCGACGGCCGAGCAGTTCGCAGAACACCTGGAAGCTACCCGGTTTTTCCGGGATCGTGACCGCAAACAGGGCTTCCTTCTGCTCGCCGATATCCGCTCGTTCGGCCACAAACCGCAAGCGATCAAAATTCATGTTGGCGCCCGAAGCGATTGCGATCAGTGTCTCGCCATGCAGATCGTGCTGTTTGACGTATTTTTTCAATCCGGCCAGAGCCAATGCCCCTGCCGCTTCGTTGATGCTGCGGGTATCATCGAACATGTCCTTGATGGCTGCGGTCATCGCATCGGTATCGACGGTGATCACTTCATCCACCGTTTGCTGCGCCACAGCAAAGGGATATTCGCCCACCTGTTTGACGGCAACCCCATCGGCGAACAACCCGACCTGCTCCAGAACCACCCGCTCGCCTGCGGTCATGGCCGCAGCCAGACAGGCGGCATCGTCGGGCTCAACCCCGATGATCCGGATTTCCGGGCGCAACATCTTCACATAGGCCGCGATGCCCGCAATCAGACCGCCGCCGCCGACTGGAACGAAAATCGCATGAATCGGGTCGGGGTGATGGCGCAGAATCTCCGCACCGATGGTGCCCTGCCCGGCGATGATATCCGGGTGGTCATAAGGCGGGATGAAAGCCAGACCTTCGGACTGAGTAAGCTGCTGTGCATGAGCGAATGCCTCATCAAAGGTATCGCCGTGCAGGACAGCCTTCGCACCGCGTCGACGAACGGCATCGACCTTGATGGCGGGGGTCGTCAACGGCATCACGATGGTGGCGGCCACGCCCAGCTTCTGGGCTGCCAGCGCCACGCCCTGGGCGTGATTGCCGGCCGAAGCGGTAATCACACCACTGCCCAGCTGCCCCTCGCTTTTCAGCCGATGCATCATGTTATAGGCACCGCGCAGCTTGAAGGAGAAAACCGGCTGCGTGTCCTCACGCTTCAACAAAATTCGATTATCCAGACGCTCGGAAAGCAGAATTGCGGGCGTCAGCGGCGTGTCTTTCGCCACGTCGTACACCCGTGCGGTCAAAATCCGATGAAGATAATCCTGAAGTAAGGCGGACAAATCCAGCTCCTTGAACTAATGGGCACCGAATGACACGAAGAAATGCCCGGGCAAACGATGCGCGCGAAAAGACGAAGCAGTACAAGCAGAAGATGCACTGAGCGTTCTATCATGCCAGAATAACCGCTGACAATTATCGTCAAACTGCTCATCAGTACGGTTTAACCGCGTACAGCGTGTTTGTTGGCATACCGCGTTCGGCGGCCGAAGACCAGCTACTGGCGGGTATTGGCGATCAACCAAGGCAAACGAACCATCGATAACAACAAGGAACTGAACATGACCCCACAAGACCAACTCAAGCAACAGGCAGCCAAGGCAGCGCTTCAATATGTACAAACCGGCAGTATTGTCGGGGTTGGTACGGGGTCGACAGTGAATTTCTTTATCGATGAACTGGCCACCATCAAGCACAAGATCGAAGGCGCCGTTTCCAGCTCCGAGGCCAGCACCAAGCGTTTGCGGGCACACGGCATCGAAGTGTTCGACCTCAATGGCGTGGGCGACATTCCCGTCTACATCGACGGCGCGGATGAAACCAATGCCAACCTGCAGCTCATCAAGGGCGGCGGCGGCGCATTGACCCGCGAAAAGATCATTGCGCACATGGCGAAAAAATTTGTCTGCGTGGCTGACGAGACCAAGCTGGTACCGCGTCTGGGCAAATTCCCGCTGCCGATCGAAGTCATTCCCATGGCCCGCAGCATGGTCGCGCGCGAACTCGTCAAGCGGGGCGGTCAACCGGTGTACCGTGATGGTTTTGTCACCGATAACGGCAACCAGATTCTCGACATCCACAACATGGACATCATGGAACCGGCCAAGCTCGAAGCCGAACTCAACAACATCCCCGGCATCGTCACCGTTGGTCTGTTCGCACTGCGCCCTGCCGATGTGTTGATTCTTGCCGCCGCCGAAGGCGTGCGCACCCTCACGCTCTAAGCCGCACGATGACGGTTCGATACGGGGTGATTGGCAACCCTATTGCCCACAGTCGGTCGCCGTTGATCCATCGCGCTTTTGCCGAACAAACCGGCGTCGATCTGGATTACATGGCCATTCTGGCACCTTTGGATGGGTTCAATGCAACCGTGGCACAATTTCGCAGCGAAGGCGGGCTTGGGCTGAACGTGACCGTTCCCTTCAAGGCCGAAGCGTTTGCCTTATGCGCTACGCTAAGCGAACGGGCACAGCGGGCGGGGGCCGTCAACACGCTGATTTTCCCGGCAGATTCCCGGTCATCCGATGTGTCATCCGATATTCGGGGCGACAACACCGATGGCGTGGGTTTGCTGCGCGACCTCGCGTTCCACCAGATTCAACTCAAAGGCAAAAAGGTCCTGCTGCTTGGCGCGGGTGGGGCCTCGCGCGGCGTGCTCGCGCCCCTGCTGGCTGAACGTCCAGCTCGGCTGCTGATTGCAAATCGCCGCGCGGCAACGGCCGAACAACTGGCAACCGATTTTCAGGATCTGGCGGACACGCAACTTGGCGCCTGTGCGCTGGATACCCTCCCCGCCGAACCGTTCGATCTCATCATCAACGCGACTTCCGCCAGCCTGAGTGGAAAACAGCTTCCGCTGCCCGACGCGTTGATTGGGCAGAACACCACCGTCTACGACATGGCCTATGGACGCGCGCCCACCGTATTCATGCAGTGGGGTGCGGCCTTGGGCGCTACCGCATTCGATGGTCTGGGCATGCTGGTCGAGCAAGCGGCCGAGAGTTTCTATCTTTGGCATGGCATCCGACCCCAGACGGATCACGTACGGGATTTGCTCAAGGGAAGCGCTGATTTATTCGGTGCTTCCCGCTTGGGGTAGGATGCCCCAACACGAACAAAGACGTACGTCTTTGATTCGTGAGCGCCATCGCAGGCGTGCACCGCGATGAGCGCGCTGATTTATTCCAAGGATGGAATAAATAAGCATTTACCAAGAAACAACTGGCCTCGGGCTGATTAAAACACTTATAAAGAGGTGCCCGAACACGCACACCGGTCAAACCGGTGTAGGATGAACGCTTGTCATCAAAGGAGAGCACATTATGGCCACCGCCCCCAAAACCACAGACGACACATTGAGCGCCACCGGCAACGAAGAACTCGCCGCCATCAAGCAAGACATGCATCAACTCAAGGCCGATTTGGCCGAGCTGTTGACTGCCATGAAAACACGCGGCCAAAACAAGGCCGAAGCACTCGGGCAGGACGCCATCAATACGCTGCATGATGCAATCGACACCTTGAATCAGCGGGTGAATGCGGCCAAAGAGGGCGTGAGCGAGAAGACGCGTGCCACCGTCGATCAAGCAGAACAGGTCATCGAACGACATCCGGTCGCCAGCCTGCTTGCTGCCTTCGGCATCGGATTCGTGCTCGCCAAACTGTTCAGCAAAAACTGACATTCAATGCCGGAATTCGTCATCGCCCTGCTCGAACTGCTGGAGGCGGAAGGGCGCGCGTTGAAACGTTCCGTCCGCCGTGTCAGTTTCGGCCTGGTGTTCCTGCTGACGGCCTCGGCCCTCATCCTCACGGCACTGGGCTTTCTGCTGGCTGCGGGTTACCTCGCCCTGGCCGCCGCATTAGGCAGCACGCTCGCCGCCCTGATCATGGGTGGCGTCAGCCTGCTGCTGGCGGCAACGCTCGGCTTTATCGCCTATCGCGCCATGCGGTAATCGGATCAGGCTGACGATCATGGCAAACCAATCCGCACCCCGCTCACTGGATGAAGCCAAACAGCATTTGCGCCAATCCTGGCAGGATGCCGTCAACGACCCGCTATCAGTCGTGCGCGACACCACGCGTCGCTTGCCTTGGGTGAGTGTGGCCGTCGCCGGTGCCGCTGGTGTTGTGGCCGAACGCGGCATTCCAATTGTGTTCCGTACGCTAACAACGACATTGAAAAACCATCCTGAGTTGCTGCTGCTTCTGGCCCGGCAACTCATTTCCGCACGCAGGAAATGACCGAATTCGATGTGATCGTGATCGGTGCGGGCGCCGCCGGCATGATGTGCGCGGCCCAGGCGGGCCAACGAGGTAGATGCGTTCTGTTGATCGATCACGCTGTGAAAATCGGCGAGCGCATCCGCATCTCCGGCGGTGGCCGCTGCAACTTCACGAACAAGGACGTCAAACCGGAAAACTTCCTGTCGCAGAATCCGCATTTTGTCCGTTCCGCGCTGGCCCAATTCAGCGCGCAGGATTTCATCCGAATGGTCGAACGCCACGGCATCGCCTATCACGAAAAAACGCTTGGCCAACTGTTCTGCGACGATTCCGCCACCCGGATCATCGACATGCTCAAGGCCGAATGCGCGCAAGGTGGCGTGACCTGGGCACACCCCTGCGCCGTTACACAAATCAAGAAAACAACCGATAACCGCTTCGGAGTTGAAACCGATCAAGGGCCATTTACAAGTCAATCGCTGGTGATTGCCACCGGAGGATTGGCTATTCCCAAACTCGGGGCAACGCCCTTCGGTTATCGATTGGCCGAACAGTTCGGTCTGCCGGTCATTGCGCCCCACCCCGCGCTGGTACCCCTCGCCCTCGCGCCGACCGATGGCGAACCACTGCAGGCTTTCTCGGGTAACTCACTCGATGTTATCGCCGGATGCTCGAATTTGACACCCGGCAAAGGGCACAAGAACGCCAACAAATCCGGCCAACACCCTCGCTTCCGGGAAAACATGCTGTTCACCCACCGCGGGCTTTCCGGCCCCGCCATTTTGCAGGTATCGAGCTACTGGCAAAGTCAGCAGTACTCGGCAGAAAAGAAGCAGCCCATCCGCCTGAATCTGCTGCCGGATTTGAACATTTCGTCCTGGCTACAGGAAAACCGATCGAGCAAACGCAGCCTCGCGCAATGTCTGGCCGATTACTGGCCCAAACGCATCGCGCAGGAATGGTCGGCCGCACGGGGCTGGACAAAACCATTGGCCGAACACAGCAACAAGGACATTACCGCCATGGGCCAAGCCCTTTCGGCCTGGGAGATCATGCCTTCCGGCACCTTGGGTTATGCCAAGGCAGAAGTCACCCTCGGTGGCGTAGACGCGCGCGCCCTGTCATCCAGCACCATGGAAGCCAAGGACGTGCCGGGCCTGTACTTCATCGGCGAAGTCGTGGATGTTACCGGTTGGCTGGGCGGCTACAACTTCCAGTGGGCCTGGTCATCGGGCTGGGTCGCCGGGCAGGCGGTCTGAGGACATCTCCGACTCAGTCCGCAGAATCCATTGACTCAAGGTAGACCTGCACAACTCACGCCGAGCTCCGCTACCGTGTTGCAGCGGTACGAATCACAACCAATTGAATTCGTTTATTTGTGGGTACCTCGAAAAACCCCATCCTTGGGATTTTTCGAGGACGTTCGTCGCGGGGAACCCGCGACAAACTCACGCTATTTCAATCGCTTACGCGATTGCGCGGCACCACGTCCATGTGGTGCATGGGCACCTCGAAAAACCTTTCGAGGTGCCCATGTGTTATCCGGTAGCTATTGAATTTCTGACGGGCATGCCTTAATTTTTGCAGTGATTGAACATGATTTAGATGAGATCTTGAGGATCGAAGATACCATGAACATGATCAGCAATCGCAAGGAACCCCGGCAGATCGACATCCGTAAATATTGGTCGGTCATGAATCTTGCCGAGCGGTTCGAACAGGTCATCGCGACCGTGCTCGGGATAATGATTGCGATCATCATCCTGATGGCACTGTGGGAGCTCATTCGAGATGTCCTGACGAACCTGTTCGTTCAGCACGAGCAGGTATTGAGCCATCGAGTTTTCCAGTCATTGTTCGGCAGCATAATGACTTTGTTGATCGCGATGGAATTTCAGCACTCAATTATCAAAGTGATCGAACGCCGCGAACACATCATTCAGACCAAGATCGTGGTGCTCATTGCGCTGCTGGCCTTGACACGAAAATTCATCATCCTGGATTTCTCAGAAGTCCAGCCGATGATGCTTCTGGCTCTTTCTGCTGGCATTCTCTCGCTGGGTGTGGTGTTCTGGTTCATAGACAAACGGAAGATCGGAGAGAAAGAACAGTCATCATCGGGCGAGCCGGCTGATGACATTACGAAACCCCATCCTTGAAAGCGCCACCAAGCATCCAGACGAATCGGCTGAAGATCGAGCGATTCAGATCACCCCTTGAAGGCATCCTTAGAAGCCAGGTACGCGACTTCCGCCGGGGTGCTTTCCCGCCCTAAAATCGCGTTACGATGCGGGAATCGGCCTTACTTTCGCACGATCTCCCGATGGTGTTCCGCAAACTTGATGTTGCCCGTCAGCCCGTACCGGCGGAACAGCGAGACAGACAAGTCCTGCTCTTCGAGCTTCTCACTGTGCATCAACGGCATGAACAAAAAGCTCAACCGGTCTTTGCTCAACTGCTTGTCGAACCCCTTTTTCAAGGCGTTCAACGTGACCTCAATGGCTTTTCGTTCCGTACAAAAACTCTCCGGCTTGCCTCGAAACATATTGAGTGGAAACTGATCCAGCACAATCACCAATGCCAGCGCCCCCTCGGGCGAATCCTGCCAGTGATCCAGATCCCCTGCCGCCGCACGTTCCCACAAAGACTGGTACTTCTCCCGTATCTCCGCATCCAATGCCGGTGTCGAAGCGAACCAGTGCTTCTGCATAAACTCGGAATACCAGTAATCAAGAATGTCGGTAGGTTTAATAGTTTCTGTACTCAGAAAGACCTCCTTATTACAAGGCTTCATCAGGGGTAAAGAATAATTTAACTTTTACCAAAAACATTAGTTAAAACTATCATGAAATATAGTTCTAGTATTTATTTGATAGAGATCTACAAATCCCTTTTGGATATCTTTCTGATGCTCGAACAAATACTGCGTTTGCAAGGCTAATTATAAACATATTATTAGCCAGCAAATTTTCTGGAGTGCTGGCACTAGAAATAGGTGATAATCCTGTTGCAGCAATTTTCCGCTGTAGAACTCCTATTGAAGCTGCTGATTTCTGCTCAAATATCCAAGACCCACCTTTGAACTGGTAATTTATTTCACCTCGGATTTCTGGCGGGTTATATTTTGAAGAAGACCTCACTAGAAAGCGCTTATGTTCAGTCAAGTCCATATCGATTCTTGCATACTCAAAAAGGTCTGTATTCGTTTGTGCGCTAAGTTTTTCGACGAGTTCCACCCATAGTTTCCATGCGTCCTGATGTGAACCACCAGACTTCCTTCTTTTGTTTTTTGTGAGGGTAATAACAGCAGAAGAGGAATCATAATTCATAACGTAGAGTCCAGTAGGGACACTAAAAGGTAAGTTGGCGTGCCAATGACCACGCTCGATAGATTTAGCACTGCGGCCATCAATGTTTGTCAAGCTTACTCCAGTAAGTCGCAGTAAGTAGTGAACACTATAGTAAGCTGAATAATAGTTCTCAATGGCCTGCCATGATGCATTGTTTAATTGATTCTGAGTAGATCGTTCGTAACTTACCCTAGAAGCAAGAAAGAACTTATTGGCTTCGCCGGAAAGCAGGTGGCAAAGAGCGCTATCATCAAGGATCCGCAACTTAATAGTCACTGCATCATCATCTTGTTCAAGTTTATCTGTAGTGAAATCTAACTGGTGAAGCATTTCCACAACACGCGCATGAGAAATCTTTTTTGCAGATAACACTCCCTCAATCAAAAAGGGATCAAGAAGTCGAATAGTTTTTTTAATATCCATTAAATAGTAAGATTTCGGCGCAGAAGCTTCCTATCAAGAAGCTCTACTGATTTCAGATAAGCTTTTGAACTAGAAATTTCTTGAAATGATCCTGGCAGAGAACGGGCTAGATATCTTTTGTGCTCACTAATTTTCTCAATATCTTCAATATTACCATCCGATATCATACTAATGATTGCACGTGAGTGCGCAATAAGCGTTTTGAACAAAGTCGCTTTTGTTATTGCTGAGGAAAGATCAAACTGATTATCTTCTGAAATATCATCCGCCGCTATTAAAAAATTATTTATAATTCTATACAAACGATCTGTATTTGATATATTAAACTCTTTCAGCATTGGCTTCATCGAGTCATAAAAAGTAACCTTCGATATCTTTCCGCGCTGCTTGTCGATCCTACTCAGCTTGTTATATAGGTAACTGTCAGATTTCGTCTCAAAATTCGTGAACAACTCATCAAGCAAGCGCTCATCGTCTGACTCTCTTTCTGCCAGTCGTTTAATATCCAACAGCAGTTCTTTGGGAACCGGTTTTTGAAGAGTATTTATATCAATAAATATTCTGGCCTCTTGGGTTGTGCTTAGTCCACTATAAATAATGACGGGCACGCGGTACTTCATGTCTTCATTCAGTAGCTTCGTGAATCCGTATACACGATGTTGTCCATCTAGAATTAGAAAGGAGCCCGGCACCTCATTGAAGGTAACAGTCTTGTTTTTTGAGCTATAAATGAACTCAGCATCCGGTTGTGCGGACAATATTATGCTTGAAGGGATGGTTCCTCCACTTCGAATGTACTCGGCAATTGACAAAGCCCTACCTTCATCCAAGGTACGCTGGAATCCTTTATCCCGATCTTCTTCTCTTGGGTTCGTTGAGCATGTCCTTGCGATTAGCTCAATTTCCATAGTTCCAGAGTAGAATTTATGTTCACCTTGGGTAATCAAAGTTACCGAAATATTTTGTGTTGCCATAAGAGACTCTTTTTTGTTGAGATAAATAATTCTACAGATGCAAAATATAACTGCATAAACACTGACTCTGTTCGTGGCTCATATTAAGGTATCCCCTCATTTGTAGTATTTCGGTTTCCACCTCGTTTTAACAGAGTGGTTCAAGCTGACCGTTTAGACGATCAAACTTCCCCCTCATCAAGCCGCATGGACAGTGCTTTCAAGAGGCTCAGTAGCGAGGTCTTGACCGGTTCGGTGAAGCGCAGTTCGTCTTCGCCGAATACGATCAGGGCGCGTACGGGGTCACCTTCGTTTACTGCGGGGATCGGGACGATGGCTAAAGCGCCGACCGGGTACTGCTTCAACTGCTCGATCAGCTCGTTCTGGAGTGTGCCGCTGATACTGGTGTTGCGGGCGTGGTCGTCGATGAACATGGGAGTCTGGGCGACCAGTACGCGGTCGATCAGGCCCATTTGTGCGACTTGATTGGCGATTTCACGGACGGGGGCGGTGCAGCCTACGCATTCGTAGGATACATGTTCCTGCTGTTCGAGCTGCGGGCCGGTCAGTTCGGATGAGCTCGACCAGACCTCCGGCCAGTGGGTGTACAGGCATATGGCGAGCAGGCTGCTTTGCTCGATGACCTGTTCGGCCAGCTGGGTGAGTGGACTGACCTCAACCGTGGTTTCGATCTCTGGTTCTGAAACGGTATCGGTTGTGCTGCCGGGCATCGGCATCGCTATGGGCGGTTTTGTTTGTGGCTGAGAGAACATGGCAGTCAGGCGGCAAAAATCTCGCTCGGCCTTGAGTTCGTTTGCCTGCTCAACACGATCGCCCAGGCTTTCGGCGGCAACGATGAGCCCTTCTGCGTCATGGCGACTCGATTTGAGCGCACGGATATGAAAGCGCATCCAGGACTGGCTCGATTCGCCGGTCTGCACTCTGCGTAGCAGGCTGACCTCATCACGCAAACCGGTCTGGATATCTTCCAGCAGTTTGGGATCGCCCGACGTCAGATTCTCGACGGTGTTGAGCCCGGTTACCGGTGAGATCACATCCAGAAATCGCCGTCCCTGCAACGATTCCTGGCTTTCGTGGAATAATTGCATCCATCTTTGATTGACCATTCTGATGTGCCAATCGGTGGGATTGACAATGGCTAACCCCATCGCCGGCATGTTATCCCACAACTGGGCCAATTGATCGCGCTCGCGTCGCAGACCGGCCAGCACTTTTGCTCGCTGCAACCGCATGATGCGCCAGAACAGAAACAAGGCGATCAAAAGGGTAAACACGCCGATCAGGGAAGCCGTGGCAAGCCATTGGCGCGTCTTGCGCAGCGGATCGAGCACGATATCCTGCGTGGTGGCGGCCCAGAGCAGGCCATTGATCTGCGGGATCTGTGTACTGGCGTAGAGCAGCGTATGCTCCTGACAATCGATCTGCCCGCTGGCGCTGCTCTTCAATACGTCCGCATCCGGCGGGTACGGGCTCAAACGCGCCTGAAGGGAGAGGAATGCAGGAGACTTGCGGAAACAGTCGAGGTCACTTGCACTCACCGGTTCAACACGTGAACTCATCTGCGGTTCGCTCAATGGCGAAAAATCTTCAATCAGCGGGGTGGTCGTCCAGGATTTAGCGGAATCATTCCCCTGTGCCAGCAGGAGCAGGGTGCGCACCGCGTTCTCAACCCGCAGGGGTTCTCCGGCTGGCATGGACTGCACCAGTGCGCTTTCGTTGAGCACAGCAGCCAGCACGATGTACCACGGGCCGCCACTCACCTCAGACTGGCTCAGATAAACAGGCAACACCCAGAAACAATCACCGCCGCTCCGCCCCGACGCGAACACACAGGCAAATTGCACTTTGGATGTGGCTGCCGCCCGCTCGAACAGATTATCCGGCGTCTTGGCAATCAGGTTTGAGCCGAATTTAAGCTTCTCGACGTGATCGGGATCAAACAGGGAGATGGTATGGAATCGGCCATCCTGAATCAGGGCAACAAATGAAGGGAAGGTACTGCCGGCGGGCTGGACGGGTTGTGCCTGACTGTTGCGTATCCGATTTGCGAGCGCGTCCGGCTGTGCCGCCAGCTTTTCGACGATCTGGGATCGTTCGGTTAACCAGTCGGTAATCAATTTGCTGTGCAGTCGCAACTGCGAAGTCAGTTCGGTTTGCGCCTGATTAAGCAGAACCGGTCGATATTCGCGCGTGGCATAAGAAACCATGAACAGCTGCGCGAGTAACGTGAACGCAATAAGGATAACCAATGCGCTCCACCATGATTTTGGGTCAGAACCCCGCGAGTGAGGATCATTCGGCTCGGCCAGAAGAACCTGCTGGTTGCGCTCAAGTAATAAAAACAACAGCCAAGCCGTGACGAGCACAAACACGCCGCCGACAACCAAACCGGCGGGCGATATGACCCAGCGCGCGCCGCCCAGGCTGCTGAGCAGCCACTGTATCAACGCGATCCACAATATGGCGACGACAATGTAAGCCATCGTCCAGCGGAAAGAGCTGTATGCCATAAGCTTGGGCAGACGCGCCATGCCTGCGATTACCGCGATAGGAATGCGTGCATTTCACGCAAGCGCTGCAGGGTTTTCTCCTGGCCGAACAGATCAAGCGTGACGCCCAGACTGGGGGAGGCCCCGTGTCCCAACAGGGCCAGACGAAGCAACGGCCCGACTTTGCCGAGCTTGAAGCCCAGTGTGGTGGCCACTTCCTTGACCGCATGATCGAGATGCGCGGGGCTTTCCCAGTCCTCTGGCTGCGAAAGTGCCATCACCAGTGCGTCCAGAATGCCGGGCGTATCGTCATCCAGCTTGCCCAGCGCGACCGGATCGTAGCCGGTCAGATCACGATAGTACGGCAGCGCCTGCTCAGCCATTTCGACCAGTGTGTGCGCCCGATCGGCATAGGCCGCAACGATTTTCGCCGGATCAGGCCCGTCAACCGACGGATCGACACCGAGTCGCCCCAGATGCCAGCGCAATTCGATGGCGGTTTCCTCAACGGGGCGAATCTTGAAATATTGCTGGTTGAGCCAACGCAGTTTTTCCGGGTTGATGCTCGATGCGGACTGGTTGATGTCCTTGATGTCGAACAATGCGATCATCTCGGCCCGATCGAAAATTTCCTGATCCCCATGAGACCAACCGAGGCGGACGAGATAATTGAGCAGGGCTTCAGGCAGGTAACCCTCTTCCCGGTATTGCATCACACTCACAGCACCGTGACGCTTGGACAGCTTGGTGCCGTCCGGCGCGTGGATCATCGGCAGATGCGCGAATTGGGGCGGCGTCACATTCAGAGCGTGATAGAGGTTGATCTGCCGGGCCGTGTTATTGAGATGGTCATCGCCGCGGATCACGTGGGTGATATTCATATCCCAATCGTCGACCACCACCGTGAGATTGTAAGTGGGCGTGCCATCCGAGCGGGCGATGATCAAATCGTCCAGCTCGCTGTTCTGAAACACCACGCGCCCGCGCACGCCATCCTCTATCACGACTTCGCCATCCAGCGGATTGCGAAAGCGCACGACGGGCGATACTCCAGCGGGCGGCGTGCCGGTAAAATCTCGATATCGACGGTCATAGCGCGGCTTTTCGCCACGGGCCATCTGGGCTTCACGTAGTTGATCCAGCTCTTCCCGGCTCGCGTAGCAGTGATAGGCATGACCACTCGCCATGAGCTGATCGATCACCTCCTTGTATCGATCCATGCGCTGCGTTTGATAAAACGGGCCTTCGTCGTATTCGAGCTTCAGCCAGGTCATGCCCTCTAAAATGGCGTTCACCGATTCCGGCGTGGATCTTTCCAGATCGGTATCTTCGATTCGAAGCACAAACTGTCCGCCGTGCCTACGCGCATACAGGTAACTGAACAGGGCTGTGCGCGCACCACCAATATGCAAAAAACCGGTGGGCGATGGCGCGAAACGGGTGCGAACGGACATGAATACCTCGGATGTACTTCTAAACTGGCACGATCATAGCGTAAAGTGGCCTAACTGACCGCAATCCATGCTCCAGACGGCATATCGACACAGGACACACCATGTTGAAGTACCCCGCCCCCACGCTCGTCGCTATGGCCTTGGCGTGCCTGCTTGCATTGACAGGTTGTGCACCGGGCATGACCGTACCGCCTGGCGAATCGGCCCCGGCAAACGCACAAACGCCCGCACCCAAGATAGCCGGGACGAACACGTCAGTCAAAACAGACGGCCCGCTCCAATGCGCCGGGGCGCGTTTCAAAAAATCCGTGATGTTGACGCACGTGTGGCTATCCACACCGCCGCAAGATATCGTGAATCTGGGGGCGGCCTTAAGCAAGGCCATTGCGGTCGATCTGCAGAATACCGGCCACTTTCACCTCGAAACTACGCAAGCAACGCAATCCACCGGCCCGGAGCCTGCAGTCGATGCTTTCAAGAGCCGCGGCACGCCCTACTTTATCCGCATCAGCGGGCATAATTTCGGCCTGTCAGGACAGGCCAGCATGTGGTCGTTTCTGGGCCCCAGCCTCAACCCACGGGGCGGTACGCTGGATATCCGCATCGTCGATGCGCTGACAACGCAGACCATGGCACAAACCACGGTGAGCGCACCCAGTGTCAATGCGGGTGAATATGATCCTGTGATCGATGCCCTGGGCTCAGATTTCGCTGCCTCTGCCTATGGAGGGGCTATGAGCCAACTCGCGGGAGAGGCCGCCAACTGGATTGACCGGACACTGGGCTGCAAGCCACTGATCGGTCAGGTGGTGCATGTCGATGGCTCGACCATCACGATCAATCGCGGCATCAACGATGGTCTGCGCAGCAGCGACCGATTGCTCATCCTGCAACGAACCGACCGTGTCTATCAGCCCGGTCAGGATGCTTATACCGAGCACTACTTGTTGCAAAGCCTGGGCACGGCTGAAGTTGCACGACTGGGTGAATACACGACGCGCATCCGTTATGGTGGCCGCCAGATAGTTCAGGTGGGCGATATTGTTCAGTCGGGCAATTGATGAATCAACGGTTCCCGGATCAAAGTCTCGATCGGAACCGGCGCGTGGTAGTAATAACCTTGGATGAAATCGATACCGATGGCCTCCAACCGGCGCAAGGTCGCCTCGTTCTCGACCCACTCGCCAATCGTTTTGGCACCCATCACTTCCGATACCTGCTGAATGGCCCTGACGATGACCGAGGCAACTGCATCGTGCTCGATGTCGCGAACCAGCTTGCCATCGATTTTGACGAAATCCGGGCGCAAACGACGCATGAATTCGAAAGAAAGCAGCCCCGCGCCGAAATCATCGAGCGAAATCTTGCAGCCCATCTGACGTAACGAATGGACCAGTTCCAATACCAGTTCATAATTGGTGATCGCTGAGGTTTCGGTAATCTCGAAACAGATCAAGGCTGGATCCAGATTGAACTCACGGAAAGCAGAACGGATGAACGCGATCATCGATGGATCCTGCACTGTTGCGCCGGAGAGATTGATGGCAAGCAGTGGTGGATTTTTTCCGCAACGCGTCAACAGTGCGAACGTCTGGCGAATCACCCACCGATCGATTTCGGACATGAAGTGGTATTTTTCTGCCGCTTCGATGAACTGAACCGGCGATTGCAGGCTGCCATCCGCACCGTGCAACCGCAACAGCACTTCGTAATGCGGCACGGGTGCCGGATTATCAAGAGGTAGAGGCAAGGGCGCAATGGCCTGAATTACCTGCCTTAATCCCTCCTCATCCAGAGCCTGTTTGAGTTGATGCAAGGTGGCCAGTTGATGGCGTCTGGATTCGATTTCCTGATCGTCACGAGAGAACCAGACTACCCGGTTACCGCCCTCGCGATGCGCCCGCCGACAGGCTGCTTCAGCATCATTCAGCAAATCTGCACCCAATCGATAATCAGCCAGGCAGGCACCCATGCTGACACTCACTCGGAGCCGCTGATCGCCAATCTCGAAACGCATATCCTGCAAGCCGTTCAGCAACTCATCCGGCCATTGCTGATAAGGGAAGGGCTGAACGTCCGGAATCCAAACTCCGAATTCGTCGATCCCCAGTCGCGCAATAACGCCCGTAGGCGGCACAGAAAAACTCAAAAAACTCGCGATGCGGCTTACGACCTGATCCCCGGCAGAGCGTGAACCCGTCTCGTTGATGAGCCGGAAGTCGTCCACATCCAGCCACAAGATCAATCCTTCGCTCTTCTTTTGATCATGGGCATCGCACTGCGCTTCGAGAAAATCCGCAAAGGCGGTGTGATTGAGCAGCCCCGTGAGTCGATCATGGCTTGCCCGGTAGGCCAGCAAAGCCGTTGCTTCTCGATAGTCGGTCACATCGCGCAGCGTGAGGATGATTTTTGATGAAAGTTTATCCGAGCACAATCCAAGCAGACGTAGGTGAACATCGATGTCCTTGATCTGGTGTCCAACAGACAATTGCACACTGTAGGATTGCTCGGGCCGCTTGCACAATAAACCGATGGCCGTTCGCAGATCGAAGTTGGGATCGGACTCATGCCAACGAAGATCGAAAAGTACCGTATAGTGCCGCCCACTCAACGCGTCGGTATGTTCAACGGAATGCCTCAAAAGCTGTCGAGTGGGTTGATTGGCGAATAACACACGACCGTCCGGTGAAAGAACGACAACCGCATCTTCCAACGCATTGAGTGTTTTTCTCAGCTGAATTTCCTGCCGTGCTATTTTTTTCTGTGTTCGTTTACCTTGCAGAAAAAAAGCAAACAGGATCAGGCCAGTGGGCAGAAGCAACCACCAACCGTAGGCCTTGAACAAAGCGATAAACGAGGGATTGCTTGGCAACCAGCGATCCCTGATTTGCTGAACGGTCGAGTAATCCAGCGGCAAAGCCCACTTGGCAAGTCCACTCGTAATCAAAGCGGGGTTATCAGGCGTCATCCCCATCAGGTCCCGGGCCACTTTTTCGGCAAAAATTCGATTCACTTTCTGCGTGGCAGCAAAGGGCCATTCGGGGACAAGCTCGGTTGAAACCTGATAGGGATAATCACTGTACTGTTTAGGATCGAGAACGCGGAATTCACCCGGTTTTACATCACCTTGCGTCACAAGCTGTTCCAGAAACCCGGCACGAATCACGCCTGCATCAGCGCGAGCCTGCCCAACGGCCTGCACAACCTGGAACATCGGCAAACCGGTGAACAGCGGTTGAATCTGGGTTTTGGGATCAATCCCTGCCCGGACCAAGCTATCCAGCCCCAGTAGCCAAGCGCCCAAGGCATCTTTGGACGCACCAGCTACTATTTTATTTTTCAAATCAGAGACATGTTGAATATCGCTCCGATCGGCGCGCACGATAATGGTAGAGCCAAAACGATTCAGCGTGCCGCCCGGGGTCTTTACAACCATGGTAGCCAGTGCCCAGACGCCATCATGTTGGGCCAGTTGCACAAACTGCAATGGTTGCGTGAGCACGAAGTCCAACCGGTTTTCCCGCACGGCGGCGGCAAGTTCGGACAGGAACATCGGCTCAATACGGAAGGCATAGCCGGGGTTTTTTTCGCTCAGATAAGCGGCTGTGGGGCCCCAACGCTGAACCGTGTCTGTTTTCCCCTGATAGGCCAATACGCCGATTTCAACTACCTTGTCGGTCGTTTGGGTTGGTTCTGTCGCCTGAACGCCAGCACCTGACGAGGTAAACAGAAACAGCGAGAGCAACAGAAAAAAGCACTTTCCCAGACGCAATGAACGGCCTTCAGGCTGGAGTCCATCGTGCGCTTTCGTTTCAAAGAGTACTTGTTGCGTCACCGGCTCATCCTGGGCTATCACGAAACAACGCCTGTCTATCCGAAAATCAGACACTCAGCTGCGATTCGAGCGGAGGCAACAGAAAATGCCTCAAAACTTTCGGCCGGCCTGGGCGGCGATACGCAGACGCAGGGCATTGAGCTTGATAAAGCCCGCTGCGTCACGCTGATCGTAGGCACCGGCATCGTCTTCAAAGGTGGCGATGGACGGATCGAACAAGGTGTCATCCGAGCGACGGCCCAACACCTGCACGTTACCTTTGTACAGGCGCAAACGCACGTCACCATTCACATAAACTTGGGACGCGTCAATCGCTGCTTGCAGCATGACGCGCTCAGGCGACCACCAGTAGCCGTTGTAAATCATTTCGGCATAACGCGGCATGAGTTCATCCTTGAGATGGGCGACACCGCGATCCAGCGTGATCGATTCCAGTGCCCGACGCGCCTTGAGCACAATCGTTCCACCCGGCGTTTCGTAGCAGCCACGGGATTTCATGCCCACGTAGCGGTTTTCCACCAGATCGAGGCGGCCGACACCATTCGCGCCGCCGAGCTTGTTCAGTTTTGCCCACAGGGTGGCTGGAGACAGGGCTTCGCCATTGATGGCAACCGGATCACCCTTGACAAAAGTCAGCACGAATTCCTCGCCTTGCTCCGGCGCCGCTTCGGGCGATACGGACCAGCGCCACATGCTCTCTTCAGGCGTCCACCATGGATCTTCCAGATTGCCACCTTCGTAGGAGATATGCAGCAGGTTGGCATCCATCGAATAAGGCGATTTTTTGCCCGCGGCGGCGAAATCCACCGGAATATCGTGGCTCTTGGCGTAGGCCATCAGTTTCTCGCGCGAGAGCAGATCCCACTCGCGCCAGGGCGCAATCACCTTGATACCGGGTTTGAGGGCATAGGCACCCAGCTCGAACCGCACCTGATCGTTCCCCTTGCCGGTTGCGCCGTGGGCAATGGCATCGGCACCGGTTTGATTGGCGATATCGACCAGGCGTTTGGCGATCAACGGACGCGCAATCGAGGTACCCAAAAGGTATTCCCCTTCGTACACCGCATTGGCGCGGAACATCGGGAATACGTAGTCACGGATGAATTCTTCACGCAGATCTTCAATAAAAATCTGCCTGACGCCCATTTTCTGCGCCTTGATGCGTGCAGGCTCCAGCTCATCGCCCTGCCCCAGATCGGCTGTGAAAGTCACCACTTCACAGCCGTAGGTGTCTTCAAGCCAGTTGAGAATGACTGAGGTATCAAGGCCACCGGAATAGGCCAGCACTACTTTTTTGAATTCGGTTTGTGTCGTCATTACGTTTCAGGAACCTGTCGTTAAAAATGCAAAATTATCAAAAGCAAAACCCAAAGCCAGATCGGTTCTACACGCCAGAATCAGGCTGGAATAAAAAAATCAACGCCATGCAACCAATTATGAACACGCTCCGCGCATCTCATATGGAGGTTTGCGAAGCGATCGTGAAGGGCTCGGCTAACGAGATGCTGGATTGGATTTATTCCATCTGTTCGTTGATTTTGCTCAATACCGCAAAGCGGTCATCGGGCAACGTACCGCCAGTCACACTGATTTCAGACACGTCGATGCGCGTTGAACCGTCTTTCTGCGGCAACACTTTCAAAGTGAGCTGCATGGTCATCTTCTGCTTCATATCCACCTTCGCACCGCGAATGGCGCCATCGGCATAGAACGACTGCGGGTAAGGGTGTGTAACCGTGATTTCACCGTCTTTCTGATTGCTCTTGACCGGGTTGAAGCCCAAGCGATCCAGGGCCAATCCCAAACGGTTCCATACCTGCGGATAGGCTTGACTCACGATCAGATAACGCTCGTCCTTATCTTTATTGAAGATGATTTTCGAACGCGGCGCGAAGCTCGCCGCCACGAGGGCACGAGATTCTGCTTCGGTCTTGCCCGAGAGGTAGGCCGTCAAACGTGCGAGCATATCAGCCGTCAGCGTCGGGTCGGGTTTGGCATTCGCGTATTTGAATGAAGACTCATCATCACCCGGGAAGTATGGCTTCTCGCCCGTCAACTCCATTTTCTGACTGGTCACGAACACGAGCGTCTGGTTCTTGTTCTCGCCATTTTCGATGCGGATACGCACTTTCTGAATGTGATCCGGCTTGAAGAACGTGTCCTTGGCAATTTTCAGGAAGCTCATCAGATTGAAGCCGTTTTGATCGGCAGACTGCGTACCTGTCCAATCGGTTTCAATCAACCCCACACCCGGCTCGACTTTCTTGACGATATAACCCTCGTCCTGCAGGAAATTTTGCAGTTTCGGCCATACGGCATCCGGTTTGGCATCAACGGCCAGATAACGCGAATCCGGGCCGCCCATGACCTTGACTCCAGTACCGGAAACCAGCACACCACTGCCTTCGGTTCGTGCTGCGGCTTGTGCCGCTCGTGCCGAAGCAATCTCGGGAACAGCCAATTCAGCACGCGGATTTGGTGGCGTGAAGGCCGGCGGCACGTCCAGCTTGGCGGCCCTGTTCACCGGCTGGTCAGAAGAAATAAACGGGATGTAGGAGCAGCCCGTCAGGGTGCTTGCGCCCAGAACCATTCCGGCCAGGGCAGTAAGTTTGAATCGCACGGCTGAAGGGGCGTTGAAGATCATGGAAAAAACTCGCGATGATAAGGAAGTAAATTTTGAGGCCATAAGGTAACCGATTCGATCACAACTTTTCTCATTTTCCAATGAGTAGGGCACATAAAAAAGCGGCACAAAATGGTAACCGCTGTACTGCTGATGTCCTAGGAACAAGCTTCAGTGGCAATGCCAGCCGAATTCAGCGCAGCACAAACCTGAGGAATGAACTCCGGCGTCAAGGGCAACAAAGGCAGGCGGAGCGCAGGAGTAGCCAGGCCCATCGCGGCAACGGCCCACTTCACCGGGATCGGATTGGGTTGGCAGAACAGTTCGCGGTGAAGGGAGGCCAGACGGGCATCAACGGCCAGCGCTTCGTCTTCATTACCACGCAACGCCGCCGATGTCATTTGATGCATCAAGGCCGGTGCCACGTTTGCCGTTACGGAAATGGTGCCCTGCCCGCCCGACAAAATCGTTTTGCATCCCAGACCATCATCACCGCTGTACACGGCAAACCCTTCCGGCGCGCCCGCAATCAACGCATGGATGCGCTCCAGGGATCCACTGGCTTCCTTCGTACCGATAATTCGAGGGTGCGCGCTCAAGGCCAGCGTGGTTTCTGTCGTCATGTCCACTGCGGTTCGGCCGGGCACGTTGTACAGGATCATCGGGAGGTCAACCGCATCGGCGATGGCCGTATAGTGGGCGATCAAGCCGGCTTGCGTGGGCCGATTGTAATAAGGCGTGACCGAAAGGTGCGCGACGGCACCGGCTTTTTTGGCAGCTTCGGTCAGTTCGATGGCTTCACGGGTATTGTTGGCACCCGTACCGGCGATGACCGGAATACGGCCCGCTGCCGCATGCACGGTCGCTTCGATGACGGCCACATGCTCATCGAAATCCAGCGTGGCCGACTCGCCTGTCGTACCGACCGATACGATCGCGTCCGTACCTTGTTCGATATGAAACTCGACCAGCCGGGTCAATGCCGGGTAATCCACGGCTCCGGTGTCCGTCATCGGAGTGACCAGTGCCACCAGACTGCCCGTGATCTGTTGCGTCGCCATATACCGCCTTTGTAATAAAAGATTTGTTATAACTGAGTGAAGCCTTGACCCGCCATAGTACCGATTGGCCGGGGTAAGTGACAAGCGATCTACGGTCAACCCTGCGAATATTCACCCAGCCGGGCCTGGACAATGGCGTATGCTTCGTTGCGTTTCATCGGCGTCAATTTGCTCAATACGCGGGCGATCATGCTGGCAGGTGCCTTTTCGGCCAGCAAAACGGTAAGCAATTGCTCGACAACCAAGCCCGATGCTTCGGCGGAAGTTTGTGCAGGCACAGCCCCTTCGACCAGCACCACAAACTCGCCACGTTCCGGGATTTCGCCCGATTGCACGGCGGCGGCCAGATAACCCAGGTCGCCAATAACCAGCGTTTCGAACCGTTTGGTCAGCTCCCGGCCCACAACGGCGCGGCGTGCCTCGCCAAGATGCGACCGCACGGCCTCCAGCATGGCGCGTATCCGATGCGGGGCTTCATAGAAAATCAGCGTCGCCGGCTGGGTAGCCAAAGCCTGTAAACGGGCGGCGCGCGACTGCGCCTTGGCAGGTAAAAATCCTTCGAACCAGAAATGCGTGCTGTCGAGCCCGGAAGCCGACAACGCGGCAATCGCCGCACACGCGCCGGGGATGGGGCTCACGCGATGCCCCATATCGACCAGTCGACGCACCAGCAGGCTCCCCGGGTCACTGATAGCCGGTGTGCCCGCATCGCTGATCAAGGCGACCGACTGCCCTTCAGAAAGCCATCCGGCCACCGTCGCCACGCGGGATGCTTCGTTGTGTTCGTGTAACGCCACCACAGGCTGGCGAACACCGAAATGGTCCAACAGCTTGCGCGCATGGCGCGTATCCTCGCAGGCGATAACATTTACGCCCTTGAGTACGGCAACCGCCCGTGGGCTCATATCGGCCAGATTGCCAATCGGTGTCGCCACAAGGTACAACACGCCGGGTTCAACCCAGCGAGTGGGCGTCAGGCCATCATCGCCCCACTCCGCTTCATCCGATAATGGCGAGGTTGGCGCGGCATGGGCACAACAGGTGTCCGCAGAGGAAGCGTCCATCGGCATCATCATGACTTGCTACTCAAAATTAATTTAATCATCATACCGTCCATCGCTACTAGTGTACTGTTTCACTCTTGGAGGTGCTTTCAGGTCTCTCCGAATGTGCCTCCAAGAGCGAAACAGTACACTGGAAATCTCATGGCAACTGCGCCATTCCCATCACGAGAGCTACTCAATTGCCATGCTTGCCCCTATCAGAGATTTGATTAAAGATTTGAGCGACTTCCGCCGACAATCTGCCTATTTCAGCCACATAACGAAGGCAGGCTTCGCGCTCCTGCTCGCGCTCGGCCTGCTCTCCGGCTGTGCTCAGAATCCCTATACCACCACCACAGCGCAATCCGGCCCGCTGACTGCACTAAACCAGGCGCTTGCCAGCCAGAATCCAGAACAGATTGCCCCCGCCCAGATGCAATATGCCGCCACGCTCAAAGGCCCCGCCCGGGCAGACATGCAGATGCGCGCACTGGAAACGGCCATTGACGCCGAAGCGTTCACGCTCGCAAACACCCTTTATGCACAGGCAAATACGCAAGCGCTCTGGCCTACCGTGTCTGCACGGCGCGCCCAACTGCTTACCGGTTTCGAACAATGGCAACAAGGCGCCATTTCCAGGGCGTATGACACGGTCAACAATCTGCCGATCCCGCTGTCTCCAGATGAAGCGAAACGTCGCCTGATCCTGCTGGCCGCCATTGATGAAGCCGAAAAACGCCCCATCGATGCGGCACGTCAACGCTCGGCACTGAACGAATTACTGACGGGTTCAGCCGCGGATAGCAACCGAGCAAAACTCTGGAATGACCTTTCTTCGGCCGACATCAATCAACTCTCGGATGCAGCGAAACAGGCAACCAATGCCAATTTTGCCGACTGGATCGGCCTTGCTCTGGTGTACCGCACGCGTCCCGGCGAACTGAACACCTGGATCAACAATCACCCGAATCATCCTGCAGTCACCTCCGGCTTCACTACCCTGCTCCTTGGCCGATCGGACACTGCGGCTACCATTCCATTGCCGACCGGTCAGGGGCCAGTCATTGTTCTGGTGCCTCTATCCGGTGATTACCAGCCTGTTGGCCAGGCCATCAGCGATGGTATCAATTTCGCCCATGACCGGCTTGGCATAGCGAGTGATCGCAGCGTTCAGATTCAGGACAGCGGCAGCACACTGGCCTCTTTTACCCAGGCATTGACGGCGGCGCTGGCAGCCAATCCTTCGGTGATTATCGGCCCGCTGCTCAAGGAACAGATTCCGGCGCTTGCCAATCTGCCCGCCAATGCACCACCCGTCATTGCTTTGAACACGCCTGCCGAGGGCACCAGCCTGCCTGCCGGTGTCGTGAGCTATTCCCTGTCGCCCGATGCCGATGCGCGCGCCGCCGCCGATCAGATGATTCATGATCAGAAGATGACAGCGCTGGTTTATTGTGCCGACAACAGTCTCGGTCATCGCATCTATGATGCCTTCACGCGGGAGTACACCTTGCTTGGCGGGCAGATTCTCGACAGCGCCTTCTTCGATCCAAACGCTACCGATTTCTCCAGCCAGCTCCGTCGGCTACTGGAAGTCACCTCTTCCAGAAATGGCCCTTTCCAACCCAGGATTCGACACGATGCACAGGGAATATTTCTCGGTGCCACAAGCCAGCAGGCACGGATGATCGTGCCGCAACTCGATTATTTCGGCGCCGACCAGCTTCCAAGGTACAGCGTCGGCATGGTGTACAGCGGCACACCAAACCCGCTTGCCGATCAGGATAAAAGTGGCCTCGTGATTCCGGTCGAACCGGTACTGCTCGCCGCCAATGAGGGACCAAACGGCCCCATGCGCCCCAATTACGAACGCGCCAGCCTCTCGCAACTCCCACGTCTATTCGCGTTTGGCGCCGATGCCCTGATGATTGCCGCCAACTTGCAGCCCTTACTCGCGCATCAGGTCATCGATGGGCTCACCGGCCAGTTGAGTCTGTCCCTGACCGGAGAAATTGAACGCAAACCGGCCTGGGGACAATTCCGGCAAGGCCTGCTGCAACCGATGGACGGCACGGACAGTGGCTATATTCCAAGCACGGTCGTCGATTACAGCAGCAAACAGGCTGAGGGCAACCCGACGGTTGCTCTGCCGCCGGAAAACAGCACCACACCCGACAGTGGTGACGGTACCGGCACAGATACCCTACCGGCGAGTTCGGAACCCAACGATTCGGGCAATGCTAAAGCCGTGCCGACATTCACGGATGGCGGTGGCCTGGCGCCACTACCGGCAAGCGTAGCGCCCACAAATGACACTGCCCCGACGGCTAATTAGTGGGCTCAGCAAACGGCTCGGCAAATTGATTCCGATGCGCGGCACGGACGCAGAATTGCCTGACTCAAAAGCACAAACCACACTGGCAAGAGGTCACCGTGCCGAGACCGTGGCAGCGGAATATCTTTCACGACAAGGGCTCAAGCTGATTGACCGCAATGTCCGCGCAGGGCGTGGGGAAATCGACCTGATCATGCAAGATGGCGCAACCCTTGTATTTGTCGAAGTACGTGCCCGCAAGACGGGTGCCTGGGTTTCGGCAGCGGAAAGCATATCGCTTGCCAAACGTAAAAAAATCATCGAAACCGCAGAACGCCTGCTCAATGAAAAACCCGCCTGGCGCAACAGCCCGTGCCGCTTTGATGTAGTTGCCATCGGGCTTCCTTCCAAGTCATCTTCCGAGCCGGATGCAAAGCCCAGTGAAGTAAACTGGATAAAAGATGCTTTTCAGGCTGAATAACCATCCGGCACGGCACACTGCCGTGTTGATATCCATGCACCGTCCAGCCCGAATGCACACTCGCTTGAGAAATAGCCATGCTAAAACTCGTACATAACCGACTGCAACAAACCTTATCGCAACTCGACGCGGTGTTATCCCCGCAGACCGAACCGCTCCTGCAGGCGGCGGGTGCGATGCTCCATGCCGTCCTCAACGGGCAGAAGATTCTCGTCTGCGGCGCGCGAGAACGCTCGCAACTAGCCGCACATTTTGCCCGGCTGATGGTCGGGCAATTCGAGCATGATCGACCCGGTCTGCCGGTTATTTCATTGCAGGAATTTCCGGGCGGTCACGAGCCTTATGCCAAACCGATTCGCGCCCTTGGCACGCATAACGACATTCTGTTTGCGATTGCGCGGCGCGGCACCGAAGGCTTGCAACCCGCCTTGAATGCCGCACGGGAACGTGGCATGACGATCGTCCTGCTCACCAGTGGCGTCGCCGAACAACTGATGCCAGAGATGCAGACCAGCGACTCATTACTGTGCCTTGCCTCGGATTCCGAACGGCTGGTCCATGAAGCCCAGCTCATCATCCTGCACACCCTGTGCGACCTGATCGACCGCCAGCTGCTCGGTATTACGGAATGAGCACAGCGAACAACGCCAGCTCGCTGCTGGCCGCAGATATACAGCCTCTTTATCAAGCGCTGGCTATCGAGCTCCCCGCCGACCGCCTGAGTATCGAACCGGCCACCTGCTGGGCGTATGGCATGGATAACAGCCGCCTGCATCATGCTGCGCAACTGGTGGTCTTTCCCGATCGTCACGATGAAGTCGTCACCCTCGTTCGTCTCGCCCGCCAGCACCGGGTTCCCATCACCCCCAGAGGCAGAGGCACCGGTACGGCGGGTGGCAGTGTGCCATTGCACGGCGGTGTCGTGGTCGTGATGGATCGAATGAACCGGGTACTCGAATTTCGCCCGGAAGATCGTCTGATCCGCGTGCAGGTCGGCATCATCAATGCTGAGGTTCAGAAGATTGTCGCCAAGGCAGGGTTTTTCTGGCCCCCCGACCCGACCAGCAATGCGCTCTGCACCATCGGCGGCAATCTCGGCTGTAATGCGGCGGGGCCCCATGCCGTGAAATACGGCACGACGCGCGAAAACGTACTGGGCCTGACCGCCGTGGCCGGTACGGGCGACACAGTCAAGGCGGGCACGCAAACAACCAAGGGTGTGGTCGGTTACGACCTCACGCGCTTGTTTATCGGTTCCGAAGGCACGCTCGGCATCATCACCGAAGCGACCTTGAAGCTCACGCCCCTGCCGGATGCCACCCGGTTGATACGTGTTTTTTTCAAAGACATGCATGCCGCTTCCGCAGCGGTTTCCCGCCTGATGAATCAGCCTGCTACACCGTCGGCAATCGAATTCATCGATGGCAATGCTCTCGATCTGATGCGCCAGTTCAGCGACCAGAATTCTGCGCTGGACATCCCGCCCGATGCTGGTGCCTTGCTGATGATCGAAATCGACGGGCTTGCCGAATCCCTGGATGGACAAACCCGCAAGATAAAGGCCGCAGCAGAAGGTGACCCGGGCCACCTCACGGCGCCGATCAGCCTGAACGTGGCCACCACCAAGGCCGAAATCGCGGCTCTGTGGTCGGCACGCAAGGCGCTATCCCCGACCTTGCGGCATGTGGCACCAAAAAAAATAAACGAGGATGTCGTCGTCCCGGTTTCCCGCATCCCGACGCTGATTCAGGCCATCGATCAAAGTGCGGCGCGGCACGGTATCACGATCGTCAACTTCGGCCATGCGGGTAACGGCAACATCCACGTCAATCTGCTCATTGATCCTGAAAACCCCGGTCAGATGGCGGCGGCGGAAGAAGCGCTCGCCGAAGTCTTCTCTACGGTGCTGGCTTTGGATGGCACGCTTTCCGGTGAGCACGGTGTCGGCGCGGTTAAACGGGACTATGTGCGGGCCGAAATCTCCCCGATCAATCTGGCCTTGATGCATGGCATTAAAGGGGTCTTCGACCCTGAAGGCATTATGAACCCCGGAAAAAAATTGCCCGCTCCAAACACATGAGCAAGCACCTCGAAATTTTTTCGAGGATACCGCATCAGATAAGGGCTCAATTTATTCTTGAAATAGCGTATTCTGACCGCTGTCATTAACTAATCATTCTGTTTGTCATGACCAGCATCGCCCTTCTTACCATCCTCGGATATGTTCTGGCCGCAGTCCTGCTCTATCTAGGCATGCAGCCGGCACAAACGACGACAAAATTCCGCAAGGCCATGCTGATCGTCTCGACTCTGGCAATGCTCGGCAATGGTTACCTGATCTATCAGAACGCCTATCTTGAGCACGTCATGGGCCTGAACATGAGCATATTCAATGCGCTGTCGACCATCTTCTGGCTATCTACCCTCATCACCCTGTTCACCAGCCTGCGCAGTCCGGTCGAGAACATCCTCCTGGTTCTGCTTCCGGTCACCGCGGTATCGGTCGTGCTCGCTCAGTTTTTTCCCGATCACAGTATCGTGCTCCATGCGCGCAACCCCGCGCTGGATGCCCATATCTTCATCTCACTGGTTGCCTACGCATTGATTACCCTTGGTGCCCTGCAAGCGCTCATGCTTTCCTGGCAGCACCGCGCTTTGCATTCGCGCAATCCATCCGGCTTGGTCAGTAAATTGCCGCCGATGGAGTCTGTAGAGGAATTGATGTTCCGTTTTATCAGTGTGGGTTTTTTGCTGCTTACGCTGGCTCTGGCGACCGGTTTTATCTTCATTGAAAATATATTTGCCCAGCATCTGGTGCACAAAACAATCCTGGCCGTGATCGGCTGGTTCATTTTTGCCGGATTACTGATCGGTCGACATGTTGCGGGTTGGCGCGGGAAAACCGCCGTGAACTGGACGCTGGTGGGCTACTCAACCCTGGTTCTGGCCTATTTTGGCACCAAGGTCGCACTGGAATGGGTGTTTCAAATCAGGTGATCTGTTGCATCTTTCTGGAAACAGACGCCCAGAACCAATTAGGCACCGCGCAAATGCGCCACCAATTCAAACCCATCAATCTTGAACGCACGACCAAAACCGTTCACCAACCGCCCGGCACCGGGCACGATGCAATGCAAGTGAAAATCCGGTAATTGAGTCAGCACATCCAGAATCTTGCCATGGCGCACTTTAAGCGCGTCGAATATGGTGTGTACGCGGCTGTCGTTCCGTTCAATCCGGGTAACATCCGCCCGCCAGGTTGCGCGGGCACGGTTGTAGATGTTGTGCGTTCTGGATTCGTCTTCCAGTAACATCAGTTCGACAGTCGGATTCCGTCGTACTTGTCGCGTGTGGGGCGAAAGATCGCTCATCAAAACCCAGAACGCGCGCTCATGCCAAACAAATGGCAGGGTACTCAAGCTCGGGAATCCATCTTCATCCATCGTAGCCAGAATTAGCGCCCGCGCCTGATCACGCAGTGAGATTAGGCGCTCGAGGTCTGAGCTGGGTTGAAGAGGAAGGTCGGAAGAATCGCTCATGTCGTGGTCATCCAAGCTGCGTGCAAACTGATTTACAGTATAGCGCTTAGAACCCCGGTTGAGCGTTCAATCCGACGCTAGCGATCTCAGGGCCGGATGCGCCGTATCTACTTATCGTGGTCCTCGTCCACTTGCCGGATGACCCGATGTTCCTTATGTATATCGACGATCTCGCCCTCATAAACATGACCACCTGCATTTCGCTTCGTTACGAACGTGTGCAGGTTTTTTGTCATCCAGATACCAAATGTCAATTTCCTTAACCAGGGAAGGACAAGAACCAACCCCAAGAGATCTGTCAGTGGACCAGGCAGAATGAGGAGAATGGCACCAACCCAGGTGGCAAAAATACCCAACGAATCAGCCGCCCCGCGCACTCGCCGAAGCAGATAGACACCGACAACAGCCGTACCTATGATCCACAATAGAGTGAACCAGAACCCGAATAGCGCTCCCATCCCGATGAGTAGTATGATTTCGATGACGGGTAACAGAGCCATAAGGGATAACGGGTTCACTATCAAAAACCTTCATAGATTGGGCGATGCAAAGGCATCGATTTATTTGCATTCTAACTAACCCGCCTAAACGGTCTAGATTCATAGTGGTGACATGCAAAGCAAAATTCAATGTAGAAAATGGAGTGGCCACGCATACAAATTTTGGCCCAATCCACCACACTCCGGAATCTCCGTGAAAAATTCGGGTCTCAGAAACCTAAGGAACTTCTGGTTGAATCCTTCGTGGCCGAGACGGGCTTCGCCAGCTTCGCGTAGCACGAGGGATTCAATCAGAGGTTCCCTAAAACCCCTCCCAACAAAAGGTGCTTGAACCGTATGTCCATGTACAAATTGCTTAGAACAGTTCTTAGCAGCCTGGTGCTGTTTTCATCTGTGCTACTGAATTACAGCGCACACAGTGCGGATCTTCTCAACCCCGAAGAAGCCTTTCATGCTTCGGCCGAGGTAAATGGTGCCAATATCGATCTGAAATTTCATGTCGCCAATGGCTATCATCTTTATCGTGACAGAATCACGATCACTTCGCAGACCGAGTCGCTCAAACTCGGCAAACCTGTCTTACCGGAAGGGGTCATCGACAACGACCCCTACTTTGGCAAGCTTGTCGTGTACAAAAAAGACTTTACCGTTCAGGTGCCGATCGAAGCCAGCCAGCCGGGCGAAGCCAAATTAAAGCTCAAATATCAGGGGTGTTCCGACACCCAGGGTGTCTGCTACCCGCCGCAGACACAGGAAGTAACGATCAATCTTCCGGCGAGCGTAACACCCCCTGCATCAGCCGCCTCAGCCACATCATCCAGTCTCAGCAGCCTCGCCTCGCTTGGTGGTGATGGCGGGCAGCAACCACTTGATCCTGAACAGGCGTTCAAAGCCAGTGTTCAGGTGAAAAACAATGAGATCCAGCTTCACTGGGATATCGCGGACAACTATCACTTGTATCGTGATCGCATCAAGGTAGGGCTCGCCGATACCGATGCAAAAATCATCTCGGGCTCCATACCAAACGGCAAGGTCGTTGATGATCCGGGGTTTGGGAAAGTTCAAGTCTTCTATCACTCACTCGACGCCAAAGTCGGCATCAAACCCGGCAGTAGCGAGTCAGCCATAGTCGTCGCCGGCTCTCAGGGCTGTGCAGATATGGGCCTGTGCTATCCACCGACTGAACATGCCTGGAAGGTGAACTTCAAGACGGGCGCGGTCGAGCCACTGGATACGGCACCGAAGACCACACTTGAGAAAGTTGTCAGCTTGCCGAACAGCAGCAATTCAGCTGCTACCAAAGCGCAGCAACCGGTTCAATCGGAACCGGTGCAACGCAGTCAGACGGATGCCATTACCCATGAACTGCAAACCGGCAGCCTCTGGACCATCATCCTCGGCTTCCTGGTGATTGGTCTGCTGCTGGCATTCACCCCCTGTGTCTTCCCGATGATCCCGATTCTTGCGGGCATCATTGCTGGCCAAGGCGATAAAATCACGACACGCAAGGCTTTCGTTCTCTCGGTCGTGTACGTACTGGCGATGGCCGTCACCTACACGGTGGCGGGTATTCTTGCCGGTCTGTTCGGCTCGAATCTGCAGGCGGCTTTCCAGAACCCCTGGATTCTTACCGCATTCGCGGGCATTTTTGTTGCGCTTGCCTTCTCGATGTTCGGGTTCTTTGAACTGCAACTCCCCTCATCCCTGCAATCGAAAATCATGCAGGTCCAGAACAACCAGCAGGGTGGCACACTCGTGGGTGTTGCCATCATGGGCCTGCTCTCCGCACTGATCGTCGGTCCCTGCATGGCACCACCGCTGGCCGGTGCGCTGATCTACATCGGGCAGACGGGTGACGCGGTACTCGGCGGCACTGCCTTGTTTGCCATGAGTATCGGTATGGGACTGCCGCTGATCATCGTGGGTACGTTGGGTGGCAAGTTCCTGCCGCGTGCAGGTGCCTGGATGGATGCCGTCAAAAATGTATTCGGCGTGCTGATGCTGGGTGTTGCCATCTGGATGCTGGAGCGCATCATTCCGGATATCGCGGCTCAGGCGCTGTGGGGCATTCTGCTGATTGGCGCAGCGGTTTACCTGAGTGCTACCGATCCGCTCAAGGAGGCAGCATCGGGTTGGTCTCGACTGTGGAAAACGATCGGCGTCATTCTGCTCATCTGGGGCTCGTTGATTTTGGTCGGCGTAGCAGCCGGTGGCAAAGGCAGCGTCTTTACGCCACTGGCGGGCCTGAGCATGGGAACGCAAGGCGGCAGCGCCCAGCCAACGGCGGCCCTGTCGTTCACCCGCGTCAAGAATCTGGCCGACCTCAACACGAAACTCGCTCAGGCCAAGGCCGAAGGCAAGCCTGTCATGCTGGATTTTTATGCCGACTGGTGCGTTTCATGTAAAGAGATGGAGCACAACACCTTCAGCGATCCCACTG